>JACPSQ010000035.1:2434-55360 GCA_016193195.1 Candidatus Omnitrophota bacterium | reverse complement strand
GGGATCCGGTAGCGGAAGCTCCTCCAGAACGTATCACACTTGATGATGAATTGGCCCACGTGCGGGCGTGCCTGGATCTCCTGTCGGAGGCGCTCGAGGTGATCGCGGCGGTACACCTCATCGCCGTCCACCAGGAAGTAGTAATCCATACCGTCTTCACGGCAGAGCCTGATGCCCGCGTTGCGGTGGTCCAGCTCAGAGTCCCACCGTCCCTTCACAAGCCGGATGTGCGGGAAGGTGGCGGCCAGCCGCTGCACGATGGCTTCCGTCTGGTCAGCCGCCCGGAACTCGCTGCGGGCCAGCCGGTTATAGGCGATGTAGGGGCCGTCGCCGAGCAACACATAGAGGCGATCGACCAACCCCGCCACCGACCGAATGGAGTACTCGATGTACTCATCTTCGTTGTAGACGCAGTAGACCGCCGCGACCCTCATTCGGCGGTGGTCGCCTCCCCATGGCGCTCCCCATCCAGCAGCGCCGCGCACGCTGCAATGACCTCATCAGGCTCAATCGTCATGAGGCACGCGCGCTCATATGGGCATGGCGGGAGCTTAAAGTGGTGGTAGCAAGGCCGGCACGGCAGGCCTTCGTGGACTACCACCTGATGGGATGAAGAGGCTGGCGGGTACGGGCCGTACACATCGGGGTCCACGGGCCCAAAGACGGACACCGTCTTCACCCCCTGGCTCACGGCAAGATGTAACGGCCCCCCGTCGTTGCAGAGGACCAGGCTGAGGTGGCTCAACAGACTGACGAACTGCCCCAAGGTGGTATGGCCGCTCACGTCGATCGTCGGCTGCCGCATGAGGTGCGTCACGGTCCTGCAGACCGCCGTATCCGAGGCCTCTCCAAAGAGGATGATCTGGGCCCCGTAGCGCTCGACGAGCGCATCCCCAACCGCCGCAAACCCCTTGAAGCTCCACCGCCGAAACGCCGCGTCCACCCCCCAGCTCACCCCTCCTGCCGGGAGGATGCCAACCAGCAGCCGCTCACGCCCAAGGAGGCGGTGCTCTTCAAGCCACCGCTGCGCCCAGCGCTGATCCTCGCCAGCGACTGGCAACTCCAACGAGCCGTCGAGGAGCCGGATGCCGAAGCCATGCAGGAGGCGCCGGTAGTACTCAACGACGTGGCCTTCATGATAGCCGTCAATGGCCAGGGCATGCGTCAGGAAGCGTCCCCGGTTTCGGTAGTTGAAGCCGATGCGTCGTGGGACCCGCAGCAGGGCCAGGAGGAAGCTGTAGCGCTCGCCCAAGGAGAGATCGATGACGAGGTCCAAGCGCCGACGCCAGATGCGTCGGATCAGGCCGCTGAGCTGCCACAGGCACCGGATCGGGGCCGTGCGACAGAACTGCATGAGCTCGTCTTTCTCGTAGACGAACAACTCATCGAGGTGCGGGTTGCGGTGGAGAATCCTTTCCGTCCGCCGGTTGCACAGGTACGCCAGGTAGGCGCGGGGGAACGCCTGCCGGATCGCACGGACCAGCGGGGTGGAGAACAGCACATCCCCGATCCCGAAGGGATTCACGATGAGCAGGCGAGGATGTCGGGAGTGGTCATCAGCGATCGTCATCGCCGCACCCCGTTAGGGGCGGTCACGTAGCGCAGCGCAGCCCTCAGCACCTCATCCACCGCGATCTCGGACAGCGGCCTGTGAATGACGGTGTGCCGCAATCCCCACGGCCCCCATCGGGTTGGATGCGAGCCGGGGTCGCCGGTCCCAAACAGCGCGACAACCGGTGTCCCCACCGCCGCCGCGATGTGCATGGGCCCGGAATCGTTGGTCACCAGCACCTGGACCCGTCGGAGGAGCGCTGCCAGCTCGCGGAGAGAAAGACACCCGACCAGGTTGACGATGAGCTCGCGCTCCTCTCCGGGAATAACCTCAGACGCTCGATCCCGCTCTTCCTGTCCCCCGATCACCACGACCTTCACGTCCGGCCTCTGCGCGAGCTGTTGCACGAGCCGCCGAAATCGCTCCATCGCCCACTGTTTGTTGGCGCTTGAGCTCCACGGATGAACAGCCACCAGAGGCTCGGTCAGCGTGATGCCCCTGCCCTGTATCAGCCGGTCACATTGGGCGTTGGCCTCTTCGTCAAGAGGCAACTCGCACTGCGGGCGCTCCGGGACCGCGATCCCCAGGGGCTTCAGGAGCTCGAGGTTATATTCCACCTCATGGCGCTGACCGCTACCTTTCCGATCTGGGATCCGGTGGGTCAACAGCCATCCCCACTTTCGATCGTACCCCACGCGCACCGGGATCCCTGCCAGGAAGGTCGCGAGGTGGAACGTCTTATGGGGGTTGGACACGATCACGACGTCGAAGCGCCCAGCGCGCAACCGATGAGCCAGGCGGATTGCCTCCAGCCACCAGGGTATCCTGACAGCGGCTTCATCCGGGAGGCACTGGTCAACACCGCACCGCCGATCGAAGAGCTCCACGAGCCCAGGCTGCACCAGCATCGCGAGATGGGCTGTCGGATACACGGCCCGAAGAGCGAAGACGGCGGGGAGGTTCAACAGCACATCCCCCAGCCGGTCTGTCCGGATAAAGAGCATCCGCTGCAGGATCGGCCTCAACATGGCAGGGATCGTTCAGCTCACGATGAAGGGCTGGAAGGGGGTGACGGGACTCGCTCACGGGGTCCGAGTCTGCTGAACCCCCCGCTGCCCTATGACGACGGCAAGCCCTGTCGCCAGGCCGGCCAGGGCCCAAAAGAGCGTGGCCTGCCGCAACGAGTAAAAATTCGTGTCGACGGCAGACTGGACCAAGAAGGCCAGCAACCCCGCCACCATCCCGAGCAGAAACATGCGGTGACGATCGTCCAACGCGCTGCGCGCCCCGGCGAGCCACCCGGTCCACATCCGCCAGAGCAACCAGAGGAACGTGCCGAGCCCGATGAGCCCGGTCTCCGCCCAGATCTGGAGATAGCCGTTGTGGGCGTACCGCGGCGCCCGCTCGCCGCCCACCCAGTAGTCAAGATACCTGGCCATAAACGTGTTGAGGCCGTGGCCGACGACGGGTCGGTCCCGGATCATCCCCCAGGCCGCCTGCCACATGTAGAGCCGGTCCTGGAACCCCCGATCAAACGTCGTCACGGCCTGCTGGAGCCGTCCCCCGGCATGCAGCCAAAGCCCGATGAGGGACAGCGCCACCAGCGCGGTCATCAGCACCGCCTTCCGGATGCGCCGCTCCCACATGGCGAGCAACACCAGCCCAACCCCCAGGCCGACCCAGGCCCCCTGCGCCTGGGTCCGCCCCACACAGACGATCAGGAGCGTCGCCAAGGTCCAGATCGCCCTTCGCAGGGGCGGTCGGCAGGCTGGGGCGAACATCAGGAGAACCGGAACGACTACCATCAGGTAGGTGGCCAGATCAATCGGGTTTTCATAGGGCCCCATCATGCGTCCGTAGACGAATCGGCTGTCATAGTGAGAGATGGTGCGCCAGATGGTGATCTCCTGGGAGATCGCCTGGATCAAGACGAGGAGCGAGGAGCAGGCCAACAGCGCCATGGCGCGCCTGACGAGCGTGGGACGCGCGCCCAGCTCGGCCATCATCACAAACAGCAGCGCGTATTCCAGCCATTTCCGCACAAAGCCTCGGACGCTTAACGACGGGGCATCGCTCAGGGGGATGGAGAGCGCGCAGGCCGCCAGATAGGCTCCCAGCGCCCATGCCAGCGAGCGGAGCCGCCCATCCAGCCACACCGTCTGCCACCGGGTCGCGGGGTTGAGTCGCTCCGCAAGCCACCCGATCAGGAGGACGCCGAAGGCGATTTCAATCGCGGCTTTCGAGAAGGGGAGCAACCCGCAGAGGACATACAGGCCTGCTTCTTGCATGCGACAGGCCAGGCGCCACGGCCGCGCCGACGTCATAACGTGTTCACGAGCCCTGCACTGACCACCTTCCAGGCGACCCCGCTCGGCTCGCAACAGGCTCGGACATACTCGAGCAGGACCCCCGGCGGATCGCTGATGGCAATCAGCACCTCACGGATGTGGTGCCGCTTGAGCAGCTCGACGAGCCGTCCCCGCCCGCCAAGCACCACGCAGCCATGGATGTGGTTCCCATGGGTTCGCGCGTCATCGTCGAGAAACCCCACGACCCGGCGCGTGGACTTGCTGTCATATTTGAGGTATCGCAGCACCCGCTCGCCGGTATCGCCCGCTCCGAGAATGATCACCGGCTCGCCCCGTTCGGTCACCGTGCCGATCCACTCGTCCAGGACCCGCTCCAGCACGCGCGAGCCACCGACGGCGAGGAACGACAGCGCCCAATCAATGATCAGCACGGCACGGGAATAGCCCTCAAACCGCCACAGGAACAGCAGCACCAAGGAGGACAGCACCGAGCCCAACGTGACCGCTTTGAACACGGTGACGGCGTCTGAGAGCCCCCAGTACCGCCAGACGCCGCGGTAGACGCCGCAGCCCGCGAAGCAGGAGAGCTTGACGACCAGGATGATCGGCAGCGACGTCAGGATCAACTGCTGCAAGAAGGGAGGCAGGGTCCCCTCGAATCGCAACAGCCAGGCCACCACGTAGGTGCTGCTGAGCAGCGCGAAATCGACTAAGATCTCGAGCAGCCGGCGCTTGTGCAACAGCATCGTGTCGATCACCGTGGCGCGTCGTGCGGTGTCCTCGACCGCCGCCTGCGCGGGCTTAGGCCCCACGCGATACACGTTGACCCGCGCGAGGTAGCGGCCCACCACCACCAGCACCGCGCCGATGAGCAGCCACAGGACGGCGGCTTGAAACGGCTTCACCTGCGCCGAGAGCAGGCTCACCACCCCTAAGAGAAGGCTCAGGCCGTACAGCGCGCAGACCGTCTGCCGAACGGACAAGCCGAGAATGGCCAGGCGATGCGACACGTGATCCGTCCCTCCCAGAAAGGGATGCTGCCGGTGGGCGAGACGCTGCAGGGTCACAAAACAGGTGTCGAAGAGGGGGACGGCCAGCACGAGCGAGGGCACGGCCAAGACGCTCAGCAGCGAGGTGGAGTGCGGGGGGCTGCCCAGGAGGAGGGCCAGGGCCGCCAACATCAACCCGAGAAAATGACTGCCGGAGTCGCCCATGTAGATTTTCGCGGGTGGAAAGTTGTACCAGAGAAATCCCACGCACACCCCCAGCAGCATGGCGGCCACGACGGCGACGGTCCCCTGGCCCACCAGCATCGCATGGAGCATGCAGAATCCAGACGCGATGGCCCCGATCCCCGCCGCCAGCCCGTCCATGTTATCCAGCAGATTGAACGCGTTCATGATCAGGACGAACCAGAGGACCGACAGCGGGATCGACACCCAGGTCCACTGCGCCAGCTCAATCCGGATGCCTCCAATGACCATCAGGCATCCCACAAGGAGCTGAGCGATCAGCTTCGTGTACGGCGGGAGCCGGCGCAGGTCGTCCAACAAGCCCAACGCAAAGACGAGCGCCGCGCCGCCGAGCAGCCACACGGAGACCGACTCCAGCGATACCCAGACCAGCAACGCCCCCAGAAATCCGAGGAACATCGCGATCCCGCCCGAGCGGGCCGTCGCCCGCCTGCCCCAGCGGTCCTCGGCGGGGCGGACGATCCATCCCACGCGGACCGCAATGCGGCGGACGAGGGGAGTCAGAAGGAATGCCAGGCAAAACGCCGAGGCGCCTGCGGCGCCGACCAGGCTCACGGGTCGCAGGAGCTCCATTGCTACACGGGCAGGGCGTTCGACGGCACGGAGGGACGCAGGCTGTCCACCACGCTAGCGATGATCTGATCAAGGTTCATGGTCGGTGTAAATCCAATCAGCGATCGGATCTTGCTGATATCGGGAACGCGGCGAGGCATATCCTCGAAGCCCTCCTCATAGGCCTGTTCGTAGGGAATGCGCTCGATCGTCGAGGCGCTCTTCGTCAGGCGGATCACCCGCCGGGCTAGCTCCTCAATCGTCACTTCTTCTTGGCTTCCGAGGTTGAAGACCTCTCCGACCGCCGCCGGATGGTCCGCGAGTTTCAGCACGGCCTCCACCACATCCCTCACATGCAGGAAGCACCGCGACTGCTTGCCCGTCCCGTGCACCTGCAGCGGCGTGCCCGCCAGGGCGTTGGCCACGAACCGCGGGATCACCATGCCATACGCCCCGCTCTGGCGGGGGCCGACCGTGTTGAAGAGCCGGACGATGACCGTCGGCACGCCCTTCTCCTTCCAGTAGATATACGCGAGGATTTCGTCGACCGCCTTGGACGTCGAGTAGCTCCATCGGCTTTTGAGCGGCGAGCCGAGGATCCGGTCGGTGTCTTCGCGCAGCGGCCCGTTGGTATTCTTGCCGTAGATCTCCGAGGTCGAGGCAATCAGCACTTTCTTGCGGTAGCGGTGGGCCATCTCCAAGACCACTTCGCTGCCCCGGATATTCGTCATCAAGGACTCCAAGGGCTTCTTAATGATGAGCTCCACCCCCACCGCCGCCGCCAGGTGAAAGACCACGTCGCAGCGTTCCACCAGCTTATCGACCAGCGGTTCGTTGAGGATGGTCCCGGTGACGATCTGGAATCCCGGTCGGCCGTCCAGATGCGCGACATGCTCGTAGCGGCCGGTGGAGAGGTTGTCAAGAATCGTCACCTGATCGCCCCGCGCCACCAGGGCCTCCGCGAGGTGCGAACCGATGAACCCCGCTCCCCCTGTCACCAACACCCGCATTCAACCTCCTATCCCCTGACGGGCTGTCACGACCCCCCCACCGAGCGCCTTGGTATACCACACCTGGGCCTGACCGGCACGTCCCAGCGCCTCCTCGCAGCGGCCCATATAATACCACGCCAACGCGCGCCAGTGGGAGTTGGGATTGTCGGCCAACAAGGTCTCAAAAGTCTGGAGGGCGGCGACGGCGTCCGCCTCGAGTTCCCAGTGCAGGAGCCCGAGCCAGAACCGCGCATCGGAAGCGGCGGGGGAGCCGGTTCCTTCGCGGAGGCAACGCTCGTAGGCGCGCCGCGCGATCGCCCTCCGCCCCGCCATATGCCAGTGACGGGCGAGCGTCAAGCGTTCCTCAGGAGTCGATGGTCGCGCCACTCCGCTGGAAGCCAGATACCGGTCTTGATACCAGTCCACAAACGGCTGCCCGCCCCATGCCACGTAGCGCATGAGCACACGATCGAACGGCGTCAGGCGCGCGGTCCCGGCATGTGATCGACGAGGCGGCATGGGGACGGGCAGGACGCGTCCGTAGAGTTCGCGGATCTCCTCGGTCCTGCCAACCGCTTCTTGACGTAACCACCTCATCGGGGACTGCGCCTCAAGTAACTCAGGCGAACGAGACAGTTCCTCCAGCGTCAGCGGCTCGCCCTGGGCATCGGTAAAGCGGATGCCAAACAGGACATCGTGCACCCCCCACCGGTTGCGATACCAGACTTCCGCGACGGTGTGGGGAGAGCCGCCACCGGCCTCCCGCAGCATCGCGTAGCGCGCCGGGATATGATGGACCGCCAGCAGCCGCATGTAGACTTTCGCCATGTAGTCGCACCAGCCGATGCCATTCACCAAGTAACTGAGCGGCTTGCCGTCGTACGGCACGACGTCAACCGCCGGCCAGAGATGTGTCTGGACGTATTCGCCGGTGGCGTCGATCACCTCTGGGGTCGAACGACATCCCTGCGCGATGCGCGTTGCGAGATGGGTATACAGCACTCGCCGGTAGCTGTGCGCGCGCCAGGACGCTGCACCAGGACACCACAGGATCCCGATGGGCGCCAGCGCCGCCAGCAAGCCCAGCGCAACCACTCCACCCACAACCCTAAGGCACACCCGCCGCCGGCTCATGCCCTCTGTGTGCCCTCCAGCGGCCGCAGCGAATCATAGAGTTGCGTCATCTCTCGAATCAGCCGTTCCGCCGAGAAGCGCTGCGTCACGGAGGCCCGCGCAGCTTGGCCGATCCGAGCGCGCAACGCCGAATCCGCGGCCATCACCCGAAGCGCCTCGGCCAATCCCTCCACATCCCCGGGCCGAACGAGGAGCCCGAGGGCGGCCCGGCGGAACCCACCCGGTTGGATCGGCCCGTTCGAGCCGCCTTCCGGCTCAAGCACATCCCGAACGCCCCCGACATCCGTGGCCACGACCGCGCGGCCGGCCGCCATCGCCTCGATGAGCGAGACCGGCGTGCCCTCGTTCCAGGAGGTCAGGCAGGCCACGTCCAGGTCCTCGTAGACGGCGCGCAGATCCCGCTGCCACCCGGTAAAGTGGACGACCTGCTCCAGGCCAAGGCGTCTTGCTTCGCGCTCAAGGGTCTCGCGCAGCGGGCCATTGCCGACGACGACGCCTCGCATGGCAGGACTGGAGGGCTCTCGCGCAAGACTCGCGAAGGCCTGCAGAAAGAGACTGGTGTTCTTGATCGGAACCAACCGGCCCACCACGCCGACCCGGAGCGGGCTCGTCCCCTGAGGAAAGGGCAACTGCACCAATCCTGAGAGATCCACCCCAAGCGGGACGACGCGCCACCGGTCGTGACGACCCACGCCTTTTTGCAGGAGCTCATCCCGAATCGCCCCACTGACCGCAATTAGCACATCGGTGTGTCGGGCCAGCCATCGCTCGATCATCACGAACACCTGTGAGAGCCACCCCGGGAAGTAGCCATCAAGCACATGGCCATGGAAGATGTGGATGAGCACGGCACGCTGACCTGGTCTTCGGCCATCCCCGAACCGATTATAGATCAGACCAGCCAGCCGACCCAAGGCCCCAGCCTTGGCCATATGGGTATGGATGAGCTGCGGACGGACGTCCCAGAGGATCCGGATAAGGCGGATGAGTGATACGAGATCCGCCCACGGACGAATCGGGCGCTTGAGCGTCCGCAAGTGAATGAGACGCGCCGGTGAATCGCGGACGAGCGCGCTCAAGTCGCCTTCGGTCGCCTCCGGCTCACCGACCACCAGCCAGGTGGCGAAGCGCGCAGGATCCAGTCTCGTGGAGAGCAGAGCCGCATGGATGGCGGGCCCCCCGATATTCAGGCGCGTGAGGACGCGCAGCACTCTCATCGATCGATCCAATCGTAGGCTCCCGCCATTTTCAAGCGGAACCGCCATAACCGATCTTCCCACCCGATCCGGGTCCGCTTGAGCTCCCAGGGCGAATCCCCGACGCAGTTGATCCCGCCATACGAATTGGCGGAAATGAACAGCGCGACGCGCAAAGGCCGTGCCGGGGCCATGTCAGCTCGTACGCAGGCGGCGCCCGGCCGCTTCGCAAAGCGCGACGCCGCCGGCCGCCGACCACAGCAAGAGCAGCGGCTCGACGCCCCACCGATGCCGAATCTCCACGTAAAATGCCGCCTGCACGAGGGACACGGACAGGAGAAACCCGGCCAGCATGGCCTGCTCCTGCCGCTGCTGCGCCGTCGAGGCCTGGACGGCGGCCCACAGCCCCAAGGCCGCCAGCCCAAGCAGGAACCCGTAATAGACTTTGTAGACCGTCAGGTACGCGGGCGGATACAGGAACCCGGTGGCTGGAGCGAACCACCAAAAAATCTTTAGCTTAAGCGCGTAGAGTTTCAGCGCTTCCCTCGGATGGCTCCGCACGTACGCCATCCCTTCCCGCCGGAAGATGTCGCTTTGGGCGAGCTCGCCCTTCCCCACCATCTGGCGCTGAAACTCGGGCGGGCTGGCCTCAAACACGGAGACGCCGGGCCGCCCGTTCGCGTACGCGCCGCCGCTGGCAAGTGGGTTGTTGCCCCGCCAGAAGACGTCCGCGCTCGTCGTGGTGACGAGCACGGGCCGGTGATAGAGCAGAAGGTTCCGCACGATCCACGGGCCCATCACGGCCAGGATCGCGATCCCGTACACCGCCGCGCGGCGGACGAACCCGCCGGCGCGCCGCGACTGCCACAGAGACAGCGCCGCCAGCGGCGCCAACGCCACTTGCGTGCTCCGCTCAAAGAGCGCCAGCCCGTGCACCACGCCGGTGGCCACCGCCGTCTTCAGCGAGCGCCCCACCTTCAGCGCGAACACGCTGGCGATCCCCAGTACCGCCAGCATCGCATCCAGGCTCAGGGCATTGATCTTCTGCGTGTCATAGAACACGAACCCGGGGTGGCACGCCGTCAGCAGAGCCGCCGCCAGTCCCGCGCGCGCGGAGAACAGCCGGCGGCCGAGGAGATAACAGGCCGCCACCGTCACCGCCGAGAACAGCCACTGCACGCCCAGCATCGCTGCGTGCGAATGCCCGGTCAGGGCATACACCGCCGCGCATAGGTAGGCAAAGGGCGGGCTGCCGAACGTGCGGTACCACGCACCCCCGTAGCTCTCCAGCCCAAACCCCCGGCCTTCCAGCAGGTGCTGCGCGATGTCCTCATGCTCGAACGTCTCTACCGCCTGCCCGTGGCAGGCCAGCCGAACCGCCACGCGCACGATCACGCTCAACAGCACCACGCCGATCAGCGCCCGGCGTTCGCGGGATGACAGCGCCGGCGTCATGCCGAGGCCGCCGAGGTGTCGCGCAGGCGCTTGAGGACGTGCGCCGGCACGCCGCCCACCACAGTCCACGGCGGCACAGACTCGCGCACAACGGCGCCCGCCGCCACCACCGCGCACTCCCCGATCTCCACGCCAGGCAGCACCGTGACATTCGCCCCGACGAACGCTCCTCGTCGCAGCACCACAGGAGCCGTCATCGAGGGGATGAACGCCCGCAACGGGTGATCGCGATACCCGACATTCGTATGCGTCAGGATCGTGACGCGCTCCGCGAGCGTCGTCTGCGCTTCCATCGTCACCTCGTCCGCCAAATCAATCAGGCATTCATCACCCAGGAAACAGGAATCACCGATGCACAGCCCCCGGAAGCCCGTCCGATCCATATTGCAGAACCGGACGCGCTGCACGACGGCACCCCGGCCGACGTGTGCGCCGAAGAGCGTCAGCATCGCCGCTCGCAATGGGGGAAACAGGGCGGCCTCATAGACCGCATGCGCGCACGTGAACAGCGCAAATTTCAGCGTCCGGCGCCAACCAATTTCACGGATCGCTCTCATGACGACACCGGCTCTTTCGTGTGAGCCTGCGCCATCTTCGTCCGAAATCGAAGGAGCTGGACGAAATAGTCCATCGCGTCCTTCCAGGGCCGAACCGAGGAGGGTTTATCAAAACGACGCAGATACAGCAACGGCACTTCCGTCATCCGCAGCCCTGCCGCATGGCAGCGCACCATGATCTCCGTATCCCAAAACCAGCCCATATGTTCACACTGCTGAAGCACGGGCCCGAGCGTATCGCGGCGAAAAAATTTGCAGCCCGATTCCGTGTCGGTCAGCTCCCGAATCCCCAGGACCCTCCGAACGAGCCACGCATACCCCTTGCTGAGGATATTCCGATCCACCGACCGCCAGGTAAAGGCGTACAGGCGCTTTGCCACCGCGACATCGCACCCGCGCCGAATCGCGAGCACGCAGGCGAGGATCGCCAAGGCCTGGATTTCCAGGTCGACGTCCAGATACCCGATAATCTCACCCCGCGCGGCTCGGAAACCATCCTGCACGGCTCCGCCCCGGCCAATGTTCCGGTCATGAAAGAGGGCCCGCATGGTTGTCCGCCCCTGGTACTCCCTCAGGATCATGTCAATTAGCGATCTCGTTCGATCCCTGCTCGCATCATCAACGAAGATGATTTCATAGGACAGCCGACTGGCCTCGAGCACGGCGACGATGTCCTTCACGCTCTGAACGAGCAGCGGCTCTTCGTTGTAGCACGCCAGCACCAAGCTCAAATCAAGGCTCTCAGCCCCTCCTCCACCGCTGACGCCGGCGATCCGGGCCATCTTAGGCGGACAAGAGCTCGTACAACGTATCGATGACCAGATCCTGCTGCGCCGGCTCCAAACTGGGGTAGATCGGCAAGCGCAACAGCGATCGGCCGATGTGCTCCGTCACAGGAAGCGGTCGTTGCGCGTTCCGGGTCGCGTGCCGCCAATACGGAGAGGTGTGCAGAGGGACATAGTGCGATGTCGTCTCAACGCCACGCCTCAGCAGCTGCTGTCTGAGCCCATCCCGGCGATCGGGCGCAACGAGAATCGCAAAAATATGGTAACTGGACTGGACGCCTGGCTGAAGGATCGGCAGCTGGAGTCCTCCCCGCGCCGCCAACGGGGCCAGGCGCTGGGCGTACCGATGCCAAATCGCTCGACGCCGTTCGTAAATGAGCGGGCTCTTTTTGAGTTGCTCCACTAAGACGGCGGCCAGAAGATCCGACGCGACATAACTCGAGCCCTCCGACACCCAGGAATACCGATCGACCTCTCCCCTGAGGAATTCCGAACGGTTCGTGCCCTTCTCCCGGATGCGCTCCGCCCGCTGAGCGATCTCAGGGTCTTTCAGAACCAGCGCCCCGCCTTCGCCGCAGGTGAGGTTCTTCGTGGCATGGAAACTAAAACACCCTGCGTCTCCCAGCATACCGACCGGTCGTCCTTGATCAGTCATCGCTCCAAAGGCATGCGCGGCGTCCTCAATGATCAGGCAGCCCGCAGGGAGGCGGGCGGCAATCTCCTTCGCCGGAGCCGGATGGCCCGCATAATGGACGAGAATCGTCGCCCGCGTCTTCGCACTCAGGCACCGGCTCACCTCCTCGGCGCCCATGATCCACGTGTCGGATGCGACATCGGCAAAGACAGGGATCGCTCCCTGGCGCAGGACACAGGTCGCCGTGCTCGGGAATGTAAAGCTCGGCAGAATCACCTCATCGCCTCGCCCGATCCTGAGAGCCATCAACGCCAGCTCCAGCGCATGCGTGCATGAGGTCACAAAGAACGCGGCAGGACTCTTCAGCACGGCCCGGAGATGCGCTTCAACTTGCCGGCTGTACGCTCCCCCCCCTCCCAAACTTCCCGCTCGCAGCGCCGCGATCACAGCCCGCGTCTCTTCCTCGTCAAGAAACGGCACGTGAAAGGGAACGGTCACCTCGCCCCTTGCCCCGTGCGCGTCCGGCGGCCGGCCTGACGCACGCTCATCAACAGGGGCGACGCCTTCGATCAGTTTTGCCTTTCCCCCGTTCTCCCGCATTTATCCGTGAGCGCTCCGTGCCTGCGCGCATGTCTGCGACGCGTCCCCGGCTTTTCTCGCGATCACGCCGAGCGACACGCCAGCCCCCAAGCGACGGCGCCGGAGCCACCAGGCCTCGAGCGCCATCGCCCCTTCACAACAGCGTTCGATCCACGCTGGGAACCGCCGTTGGCAGTCCAGCTGCACTGGCTGGCTGTTTCCCTCCTGGTGAGAACGGAACCACCGCTCGGTCCAGCGCACGACAGCCACTGCGGGCAGCATGAGCATATTGAAATATGTCAGCCGCTCCACGATAAACCCGGCGTCAGTCAAGAGGCCCAACAGGGCGGCCGCCGAGTAGCGCCGCCGGTGGCCATTGGCGACGTCATGCGATCCCCATAACCACCGATAGGCAGGCACGGTCAGCAGGAGATAGCCGCCGCCTACCAGCGCCCGGCGCCACTCCAGGAGCGCGCGCCGATCGTCGCCCAGGTGTTCCAGCACGTCGAAGGCGCAGACCGCCGCCACGCTCGCCTCCCGACAGGGCAACCAGTCGGCGTCCGCCACCACCCGGCTCTCCGCCGCGGCGTAGGCCCGCAGGGGAAGCGGGCTCAGGTCCATCGCCACGAGATGGTGATTCGGAAACACCGCGCGCGCCGGTCCGCCTGGCCCGCTGCCGACATCCACGACCACCACGGGGTAGAGCGGCATGGCCAGCCCCCGCCCCAGCGACCGGATCACCCGCGCCCGCCCCCGGAACCACCAGTGCGACTGCGCGGCTTCGATGTAGCGGGCGTAGTAGTCGGCCGAACAGCCATCGCCGCTCATCCTCCGGCCGCCGGCGTCAACCGGATCCACCCCTTCACCCAGTAATAGACGATGCCGACATACTCGTGGAAGATGCCCCACATCTGCCGGAGGCTGGCGCCGCGGGCATGCGCGTAAAACTGGCTCTCAGGAATGGGGGCGGGAATCACCTCGATCGAGGGGGCGACCCTGCGAAAGGTCCACACGGCGCGCCGCATGTGGAAGGGCGAGCTCACCAGGAGGATCGACCCGCGTGGCTCCCCCTGGAGCATCCGCGACACCGCACGCGCCTGCTCGAAGGTGTTCGCCGCGCGGGTCTCCAGGCTGATTGCCGAGGCGGGCACGCCCTCGGCGATCGCAAGCTCCCGCATCACCTCCGTCTCCTGGAAGATGAAGGTATAGCCGGAGGAGAAGATGAGGCTCGGTGCCTGCCCCGCCCGGTACAGGTCCACGGCGTGCTTGACGCGCTCCTGATAGCCCTGGCCGGCTTTGCCTGACTCCCCCACCCCGCCCCCCAGCACGACGATGGCATCCGCGGGCCTGGCGGGCGCCGCCAATCGCAGCGGCTCCGCCATCCACCACACCACGGGGCTTTGGAACACCACCAGGTAGGCCAGGGTGGCGGCGATGGCCGCCTTCAGGATCCGGCGCCGGGCCGCCCGATAGACCCGGCGGAGCTTCTGCTCCCACGCCTCCGGTTCGGCGCGCCGCCGCTCCATCGCCTCGTTGATGAGGGCTGACATCTGGGCGATCCTCGACTGCCAGCTATTCTGCCGCGCGACATCGATCCGCCGCCGGATGAGCTCAGGGGAACTGGAGGCAAGGACATGGCGGATTGCGTGCACGAACTCCTTGGCATCCCGTGCAACGCTGACAATCCCCCCGTGCTCCGCATTGAAGCGACGGATCTCCGGCAGGTCGGTCGCCACCACGGGAATGCCCATGGCGAGGTATTCATTGAGCTTGGTCGGGTAGACATGGGCCGTGTAGTCGCTCAACCGGTAGGAGATGATCCCGACATCGAACCCCTTGATGTACCGCGGCAGCTCCGCATGAGGACGCCCGCGGAGCAGGTGGATGTTGGGCTGCCTCGCCAGCTTCGACACGTCGGTCTGCAGCGGCCCGACGAGCGCCACGCTGGCCTGTGGCATCGCCTTGGCGACGGCGACCAGCAGGTCTTGATCCACCCATTGGTGGATGCCCCCGACGTACCCGATGACAGGCCGCGGCAGCACGCGCAGATCTGGCGGGATCTCATCGGCCTCCTCGCGAACCCGCTCGAAGGCCTCAAAATCCACGCCGAAGGGGAACAGGGAGACACGGTCGTTGAAGCGCGCGGCGTGCTGCTGGAGCTTCTCAGAGGTCACGAACACCACGTCCGCCATCTTGAAGAGGCGGGTTTCGCTCCGGCTGATCCGGCGGGCGGCTGAGGAGCTTGAGGCGAGGTCATCAATACAGTAATAGACGGTCAGCTCAGGATCCAGCTCGTGGATCAGATCAATGGTGAGCGGGGTCGGCAGAAACGTCCAGAGGAGCGGCCGGTGAAACCCCGTGGCGCGCATCCACCGCTGGAGCGCCCGGAGCATCAGGCTGCGATTGAGCCACCGGGCTGGGGTGGAATAGGGAAACGGGAGGACCAGGGGCGAGTAGATGAACAGGCGCTCCCGCTCCTGGCGGAATCCCTTGACGCTGCGCACCCAGTTCACGACGCGATGTGTCAGGCGTGGAAGATCGTGCAGGGTGGGGGCGCGGACCCCGGTGTTCTCGATGAAGAGCACCCGGTTCCCCTGCGCCGCCAAGGTCGCCATGACCTCCTGGTGGCCCTGCCAGATAAAGTCCCAATCAATGGAGGAGATGCAGAGGATGTCCTTCCGCGGCTCCTCGCGGCGCGCCGCAGGCGCCGCGGCTGACGCCGCCGCCACGGCCACAGCCGCGGGTGTCGGGGTCGCCTCCGGAACCGCGTGTCCGTCTTCGAGCAGGGGGAGGTACTCGTTCACCGTCAGAAATCGCACCGCCGGAAATCCGGCCATGAACCGCAGCAGGGCCACCAGGTCTTGTTGGACCCGACGCCAGTCGCGCTCCAAGAGCGCATGGCGGAACTGGAACCCGAAGGTCCTCGACGGGATGAAATCCCGCCAGGATAAGCGCCACGGTTCCTGCGCCCCGCGCGCCGCGTTCAAGTCCTCCGCATGGAACATGAAGACGATGGGCTTGCCCGTCGTCCGCGCCTCGATATACAGCGCTCGAAAGAACCATTGCATGAATCGCAGGCCGCACAACCGCTCCGTGTTGGACAGGAAGGGCAGCAGCCAGGCCGACACCGGAATCTCCCAGATCTGCGCCGCGCCTTTCCTGAAGGGATTGGAGAGGGTCGGATGATACGGTCGCCGTGGGGCGAAGAACGGCTTCATGTCATAGAGGTCTGAGCCGAAGACGCCGAGCCGCTGCGCGGTCACCGACAAATCGGTGCGGTACCCCAGCGCCTCGAGCACGCGGATAGTGTCGCGCGAGAGCTTGAACACCGGCGCTCGGAAGCTGACGGGCGGCTGCCCTAGCACGCCGGTCAACCGCCTTGTGGCCTCCGTCAGCAGCGTCTCTTGGGCCTGACGCGGCAGCCGGCCGTAGTTCTCCGACGGGTCATGCGTCAAGCCGTGGCAGCCGATCTCATGCCCTTCCGCGCGCAGGGCCTCCACTTGATCCCGCAGCAGCTCCGCCGACCGCGCGGGAAAGAAAAAGGTGCACCGCACCCCCACGGCCTGCAGGAGCCGGCGGGCCTCCACCAGGTCACGCCGGACCGGCTCGCTCCCAGACATGTGGGTGTGGATATCACAGGTCAGGAGCACGTCCACCGGTCTCATGGCTTCCTCGCGCCCACCATGATGATGCCCGCCAGCCGCCGGACGAGGGGGAGCCGTTCACCGATCCAGTCCATCCCTTGAAAGACACGGAGCGCGCGGTCGGGCGCCACCGTGGGGGTGAAGAGCAGGTGCCGCACCTGCACGTCGCGGAAGCCCGCCTGCGCGAACAGCTTCCGCAGGGCGCCCTCCGAGAACCAGTGGTCGTGCGGGTGAGGCTCGCTGCCCAGCCACGGCTTCAGGTAGAACCACGGGCACCACCGGTTCGGGAAGTCGATGACCGCTCTGGCGCCCGGCTTCAGCACCCGGTACACCTCAACGAGGGCGTTCGAGAGATTGTTGACATAGCGCAGGGTGGAAAACGACACGATCCCGTCAAATCCGTCCGTGGGAAACCGGCTCAGGAGCTCGGCATCGCCGACCACGAACGTCAGCCCGGTCAGCTCTTGGGCCTGGGCCCGCTGCGTGGCCACCTCGACCGAGTTCGAAGACAAGTCCATCCCGCAGACCTGATAGCCCAACCTGGCCAGCGGAAACGAAAACTGGCCCACGGAGCAGCCAATCTCCAGGAGCCGCCCCCCTGCGGGAAACGACCCCAAGGCGAGGGCGGCCTGGAGCTTGCGGGCCCGGAAGTAGTGTTTGGCTCGGCCCACCGGCTCAAACGACCCTGCGCCGGTCAGTTCGGCCTTGGCCATCCGATCGTAGCGGGCCTGGATTTCCACCTTGGCTCTGTCGTGCAGGTCCTGCATGAGTTATGCAACCGTGGTCAGCCCAGCTTCCGGTCGCGCGTCAGCCGCCGCCTCAGCCACGTCGGGGTCGCGTGCGTCCTCCGCCTGCCTGAAGGCCTGGAGCCGCGCCTCGGTGGGCGCAGGGAAATAGCGCTCAACATACGCGAGGGCGCGCCGTTGTTGGAGCTCAAACATCTCATCGGGGAGGGCCGCGATCCGGCGGAGGGTCGGATGCAACGCTGAAGGCTCGTCCACCGCCCACTTGAGATCGTGCATCGCCAGGCACGGATCAGGATCGAGGAATTTCCCGACATCCACAAAGATGACCGGGATCCCATGGCTGAGCGCAGCGAGGGCGACCGAGGAGGAGGCGTAGAGCACGACGTGAGCCCAGCGCAGGTCTTCAGGCAAGGATGTCCGGCTGACATCGTAGCGGCCCCCTGCGGGGTGGCGGACCGTCGCCAGGGCCTCCTCCAGGAGCCGGACGCCAAGCCCCGGGTTCGGGCGGAGCCGAATCTGATAGCCGTGGAGGTCCGCCAGCGCTTCCCGCAAAAACTGCAACACGCGGACATACTCCTCTCGGTCGTTGCTGAGCGCGACCAAGAGATTCGTGAGCTGAACCGGACGGGACGTCCGGCGCTCCAGCGATTGCGGTTGCCGTTGATACAAGGCACACCCCAGCCTCAACAAACCGTCCGGATACCGACCATGCTCTTCAAGACGCTGCTTCGTGACCTCTCCAGCCGTGAGAATGCAATTGGGGAGCGGCGTGAGTCTCGCCTCGCCTTCCCCGAAGAACAGGTTCGTATGCGCGAAGGTAAAGACGGTATGTTGATAGCCAATCGTCTCGGTATGGGGCGAGGCTTCCCGCAGGCCGATCAGGAACATTTTCTCCCACGCGCGGTTCTCGAACGGATACAAGCACCTGGCAGGGGCAAGGCGCTGACCCAGCCGTCGAGCCGCCGCGGCGATGCACAAATGCCAGAAGAGGCTCCTCGACTGGCAGCTCTCAGCGATTTCCCGCTCGACCAAGACGTCCACGCTGATCCCATCGATCTGCACCGGCTCACGATACGGAAACCGCTTCATCCACTGTATGAGGGCCCGAACGCCACAGGCCAAGAGATCTGGCCAGGTCAGGTAGGCCTCCTGCGGGACCACCGGCAGGCCTTGGCTGACACGGCGCAGCGCCAGGATGTGCGACAGCGCGCGCTCCGCATACAAGGCAAACAGCACCACCCGCTGGCCGTGTTGAGTCAAGGAGGCCGGCAGGGACCCAAAATAGGCTTCTCGGTAGACCGGAAGCTGGATGGACGAATTCGGAAATGTCGTCACCACGATGGTGGCATCACGCCACCGGTCCCCGTCCAGCCGGAATCGCCTGCTCAGGACCCACACCACCGAGGTCCGAATCATCGCCACAAGGATCGCCAGCGGGGTGAAACGTTTGAAGAGGCGTTTCAGGACCGAACGGCCACGGACCGCATTGCACACCCATCGGGGCTGGACCCGTGCCCATAACACCACCTGGTCAGCCATGGTCCGGTTATGAGTGATCACGATCAGTGGCCGGTCGCTGGTCTGGAGCAACTCCACGATGAGGAGGAACTGGAACGTATTGCGGCACAACCCCGTTGAGAGCATGCTCTTGGCCGTAAACGGCATCGCCAACCAAAACGGCGAGCGGTGCGTCCGGTTGAACCGCCCAATGAACTCGATATACCGAGGCTGGAATGCCTGCCGGCGCGCCCGCGACAATTCCACATAGGGCAGTTCCTCCGCCCCGAGCCGCTCACGAAGCCATCCGCGGATGGCAGCGTGTTCCGAAGTCTCTGACAGCACAATGAATCGCGCCTGCGAGAGCCCATGCCGCCTCGAGAGCCTCATCAGAGGCTCCAACCGATCGCACAGCAACACGCCGGGGTGTCCGTCTTCCCGGGCCGTCGGTCCAGTCGGAGCTGCCGCGTGAGCCTGTTGCTCCACCGCCTCCACCACGCGTCTGGCCGACACGGGACGCCTGGCGAGACGTTCGAGCAGCTCCGTCACCCGCTCAGCCCCACGTCCATCGATGTAGGACTGGCCCCGCTGCGAGAGACGCGCCCGCTGGGTTGGATCCGCCAGTAATTGACGAACCGCCTGCCCGATGCGACCTGGGGTCACAGCGGTATGCAGCCCAAGGAAATGGCAGGCACCCAGTGAGGCAAAATATCTGCCGTTGACGATTTCGTGCCTGGCGTTCGCGATTGCCAAGACCGGCGTGCCCACACTCAGCATTTCAAAGAGGGTGTGGCCGCTCGCGCAGATCGCCACGTCCGCTTGGGCAAACGTCGGGATCACTTCGGACTGCCCGTCATGCCAGCGGAGACACACCTGCCCAGCCAGGCGCTTCTGCCACCGGTCGAGCGCGCGACGATGGGCAAAGAGCGGCCCGACAAACACATGCCATTCAAGCGCGGAGGGCATGGTCGCGAGAGCCCGGAGCACGTTGAAGATCACCCCATGCGGATCGCTGCCCCCCAGCGTCACCACGGCCTGGCTGGGCCGCGTGCGGATTGGTCTGGGCCGGTCATGATACACCTTGACCAGCGGATTGAGAATCATGTACTCGGGGCCTTGATACATCTGCGCCCCTGTGGGAAGCGCCTCTTGCCAGAACGCGGGCATGGCATTGACGACAAGATCCAGACGGCTCAGGCCTCGGCCCTCGTCATCCAGCGAAACGATGGGAATCGCTCGACGCTGAAGCGCCGCGTGCACCGAGGGGCTCACCGTCAGACAATCGTTGACCCAGACCGAGGGTTGCGGACCCGGCTGGTCGAGGTAACGCTCCACCGTGACCACGGCAGACGCTCCGGCAGAATAGGCCTGCACCGGGAAGCCCGCCTGCCGAATCATGGCGGCGGCTTCCGGCTCTCCTCGGAGGAGCATCTCCACCGCCAGCCCCCGCGCCGTGAGGCTCTGGGCCAGCCAGAGCATCCGGACGACATGCCCCATGCCGATCTGCCGTCCGCCTTGGAGATGAATGGTGACGTGCGGGGGATCGATCTCAAGCGGCAATGGGCTCACGGCGCCTCGCTCCCTCAGATGTCCCGCCACGCACCGGGAGGCGTGTGGGATGGCATCCATCCACCATGGACCATGTGATCACCGTGTCCTCGAGAATCGTTCGCTTGGCTCGTGCTCCGACCACCCGGTCGAGCTGTCCTGGTGAAATGCCGGTCCCAGGCCGCTTGCAGGTCAGATCGGAGGCCGTGATGACGGAGCCTTTGGGGATGTCATGCAGCGCCACGAGACTGCGACGGGCAAACCGTCTCGCGGGTCGCTCGCACGGCAGCGGCACCCGTGGACCACTGCGCCCCATCGCCGCTTGCACGAGCTGAGCGTTAGCGATCATCTGTCTGAACTCACGCGGCTCCAGGGAGTGCCAGTGGTCGTTTCCAGGGGCACGCTTGTTTAAGGTATAGTGCTTCTCAACCACGCAGGCCCCCAGCGCGACCGCAGCGGTCTGGATCGTCAGGTGTTCATCCGCAATCGTATGATCCGAAAATCCCACCGGATAGTCCGGAAACCGGCGCTGCAGCTCTCCGATCATCGCGAGATGCACATCGTGAGGCAGCGTATGATAGGCCAGGATGCAGTGTAACAGGATCACCTGGCGGTTCCCGACGGCTCGGACCGTCCGGACCGCCTCCTCAATCTCTTCGATCGTCGCCGCGCCGGTTGAGAGCAGGATGGGCTTTCCCTTGCTAGCGCAGTGTCGGATGAGCGGCAGGTAGGTCAGATCGGCGGAACCGATCTTGAAGGCCGGCACCCCGAGCTCATCAAGCATATCCGCGCTGTGGAAATCCCACGGCGTCGATAAAAAGAGCAGACCGGCGCGGCGGCACTCCGCCGCCAACGCCGCGTAGTCCGCACGATCGAAATGATCCAACTGCTTGAAGAATTCAAATTGGGTTCGCGGGGCACCCGGCGTCCGCTTCCAGTACGTCGGGGCGGTCCGCGTCGCCAGCAGCTCGGCTTTGTAGGTCTGGAATTTGATCGCATCCACCCCGGCCCACGCCGCCTGACGGACCATCCGTTTCGCCACCTGGAGATTGCATCCGTGATTACACCCGGCCTCCGCAATGACGAACACCGGTTGGCCGGGGCCGATCAGCTTCTGTCCAATCCTCACCGTCGGCATCGGGTTACACCGTGACGTCGGCGTCCTCATGCGGCTGCGGGGTCTCGGGCGGCTCGCTCGCCGCCGGCGTGGGACGCCGCTTCCACACAAAACTCTCCTTGACGTAGCACTGGCGACAGGGGCTGACCTGATCCAACCGGACCTCCCGCTGCACCTGGCGCATCATCTCCATCCGCTTGCCACGCCAGATCGCCTTCAGGGATTCCTGGGTCGCGTCCCCGATGATGAACTCGCGATGCCAGTCCGCACAGCACGGCAGGACCTTCCCATCTCGAGAGACGACCATGCGCTGCCAGGGTTGCGGGCAGCGCTTCCGGCCTGTCGTGACCCAGTCCCCCACGGAGAGTTGCTCACCTTGGCCGCGGTCCGACACATCCTCAATCCGAATGTCGTCCACGAAGGGCTTCCACATCTCCACGAACTGGTCGACCTCGTGCTGGTTGGCTTTCATCCGAACCATCTGAATGCGGATGAACGGCCGTTCCCGGCCCAGGGCCTCCCGGATGGCATGAAAGAACTTCACGTTCTCGACGAGCTTGTCGTAGCTGCTTCCCACGCGGATGCGCTCATACGTGTCCTTCGACGCGCCATCCATGGAGAAGATCACCCGATCAAGGCCGGACAACACCAGCTCCCTGATTTTGGACTCCGTGTAGGGAATCCCGTTGGTGTTGAATTGCACCTCCAGGATCCCCCGCGCTTTGGCATAGCGCACCAGCTCCGCCAATCCCGAATGAAGGGCGGGTTCGCCCCGCCAGTTGAACTTGATCGAGTAGAGGCCATTGCGAGCCCCTTCATCAATGAGCCGTTTCGCAAAGTCCATCTCGATCATGCCGGTATCCTTGACTCCTTCCCCGATGCCCTGCACGCACATGATGCAACGGAGATTGCACGCGTCGGTGGTCTCGATATCGAGGTGGGCGGGAAAGGCGCTGGGCAGATCCAGCCGATGCGACCAATGAAACTTCGCCCGGTACAGGAGAAACCGCCACTCGAATCGGCGCTTCCACAACTCTCTCGCCGCGGCGACCCTGCGCCTGAGCCATCCCACTTCTTGATAATACCTACCGAGCATCCTCATCCCCTCCTGCAATGTCCACGACGCCTGCCTCCGCAGGCGCGCGTGGAGCCCGCAGACGCGCATTGATCACGCCGGCGACCTGACGCTGCTGCACGGCGGCATTCATCGCCACCAGCTCCGGCGATTGATCCAGCAGCCGAATCACCTCCCGCAACGACACGGTTGATCCGTCGGGGCCGAACCGCGCGTAGATCTGCTGCAACACTGCGAGATCCTCAGGGGTGTCCAGGGTGAGCCGGTAGTGGGGTCGAACCAGCTGCGCGTCCTGCACGACATACCGGTAGGACTTCACGGCCTCGGGCTGCTTGAGGTAGGCGGTCATGTACTCGGTCTGCCCAGGATCTTCCGCCAAGGCCTGGACGCGCCGCAGGGCTTCCACGGAGATGATCTCGGGGCGGGTGCCGAAGGGGAGGTCGTCCGTGTAGGTGTACTCCACGTCGCGCTCGAGGTGGCTGACGATCATCCGATCCATCGTCTCGGCGTCCGTCAGCGGGTTATCCCCTGTCACGCGCACGATGAGCTCGGCCTGCGTCTGTTCGGCGGCGCGGAGGAATCGCGCCATGACATCCTCTTCCTCCCCGCAGACCCACTCGATCCCCAACCGCCTGGCCAGCTCCACCAAGACCCGGTCATCGGCATGGGTGGACGTGCAGAGCACCAGCCGCTGGGGATGGCGGGCGGTTTTCATCCGCTCCACCAATCGTTCGATGACGGGCTTTCCGGCAAGATCCGCCAGCGCCTTGCGAGGAAGCCGGGCCGACTTCATGCGGACGGCGATCAGGACCGCCACGAGGGGATCGCTCAGCGAGTCCCACGTGATCGCCTCATCCGGTGACAACGACCGCCGCAAGGTCTTGCCCGCCACCCGCCGAGGGAAAAACCAGGGATCCATGCTGCCCGGCGCGATGGCGCGACGTTGAGTGATCTTGTCGGCGGTGAGGATCTCGCCGGCCTGAAGGGTCCGCCCAGCCACGAGCTGCCGACGCATCTGCCGGCGGTACCGCGCTTCCCCCTCCATCCAGCACGCTCCCTCCTCAGGACCGAACGCCGCACTTATGTGTCGCAGCGCCTCCTGAAGCTGCCCAAATTCAGCCGGTTCGAGCGCGGACACCCAGTCAGGACCTCGCCGGCTGCGGCTTTGCGTCAGGTGCTTCTCAATCACCGATGCGCCCAACCCCACCGCGACAAGCGGCAGGTGTCGCGCGACCGCCGTGTCGGCCGGGAGGTGATCGGAAAGTCCCACAGGGCATGCAAAGCGCTGACGCAACCAAGACAGCCTGTTGAGGTGCGTCGCCGCCAGCGGGGTCGGAAAGCCTTGAAAGCCGTGGATCAGGACAAACGCGCGATGCCCGGCCTGCCGGAATTGCTCAACCACCCACGCGATTTCCTCCTCCGTCGCCCCCGCAACAGAGAGCAGGGTGGGCACACCCCGCGAGGCCACGAGGGGAACCAGGACCGGATCCGTCAAGCTGGACGAGGGGATCTTCAGCAGCTGGATCCCGAGGTCTTGGGCGAGCCGAAGGCTCTGCTCCCCGAACACATCGGCACTCGAGATCAATCCCCGTTGGCGCGCTTCCCCCACCACTGTCTGCCAGTCCTGCAGCTTGAGTTCCAGGCGATGGAACATCTCGAAGTCCGGGTGGGAGGGCGTGAGCAATTCCTCCGCGATCACCAGTTGAAATTTGACGGCCTCGCCTGCCCCATCGGCCGCCGCCCGGACCAGCGCACAGGCCTGCTCCACCTGACCGTCGTGCGCCGAGGCGATCTCGGCGATGAGGAGCGGGTGCTGCTCGTCAACGAGACGGGAGCCGATCATCAATCCCGAAGACCCCATCACGACCTCCGAGCTAGGATCGAAAGACGATGCCGAAACGGCCCGTCAAAGGCGTTGATGAACGGAACCCTCAGACCGAAGAGGCGAGGCCCCGGGCCGCACGTCCGCCAGGAACAGGCATACTGGTACCACGGACAACGCTCATCCACAAGGTGGCGATCGCGCGGATCCCACGGATACCCGGCGAACGTCGAGACCTCGCCTCCCCGCAGGACCTTGGATTCCCGGTTGCAGCAGTAGAAGAGATGGTCCTCGTGCAGACGGTCCCTCAAGAACCGAAAGTAGCGCTCCACGGTCGCGGCGTTCATTTCCTGCAGGGAGGCGATCGCCACCGCGAGGTCGTAGCGCAAGGGCCGCACGGCATCGAGGTATTCCGTCGGACAATAGATGAAATCGTGGTCGGCCAGCGTTGCGGCCTCGTTGAGCCGATCCCCAGTCATCCCGTAATGCCTGGCGGTCGGGTGCGCCCGCTGACAGTAGATGCTCTGGAACAAGAGGGTTCGGCCGATATCCACCAGCACGAGCGTTGCCCTGGGGTAGAGGGTCTTCACCATGGACGAGAGGAATCCGTACCCGTCCCCGATCATCAGGACGGTTAAACGTTTTGCACGCACCGCAGGACTCATCCACCCTCGGATGAGCGCCAAGGCACACAATTGCCTGAAGGCATCGAAGGAGAGGAAAAACCCCATCGCCAGGCAGACCGGTTGAGCGACCCGCATCAAGGCCAGGATCTCCCGGCGATTCGGGAGCCAGGAGAGATACGAGAGGTGGCCGGCATACTGAACCAGGACCTCCAGCGGATTGCGCGTGGTCATGCCCCCAAACCCTCTGCCCACCAACTTGCGGATGCTGCCCTCGGAGTCCATGATGACGTCGAACTGGCCGCTGTAGTCGGCCCAATGGGATGAGACGTAGGCCTCCTGACGGGCTGGCTCAGTCGCATAGTACGCCTGAAAGAGCTGCTGCACGAGCTCTGGGTTTGGCAGCATCATTTGACAGTGCCGCCTAACGTATCGAACCGGCCGGCCAACACCCTGGCAAAGCCGGTCAGGTTGCCGCGCGCCCGCAAGAGATACCCCCGGTCGGCGCGCTGCAGACCCATCCCAAGATTGAGCAGGAAGCGGCCGGTGAGCGCCCAGTAGCACCGGAGGAGCGAGAACTCCGGGTGCTTCTTCACGAAGTACAGCCGGTTGATGATCTCCCAGATGCCCATGAGCTCATTGCGGTCGGTCTTGATGGGCTGGAAGTCATGCCAGACGCGGGCGTCCGGCACGAGGAGCAGCCGGTACGCCTTGCTGACGCGATAACTGTAGTCAACGTCCTCCAGGTAGCCGGTGCCGATGTACCACTCATCGTAGCGAAAGCGCTCGATGACCTCGCGGCGCCACACCGTCGCCCCACCGCAGAGCCACTGTCTTTCCCGCGGCGCCTCGTCGACCGGCCACAGCGGGGTCTGGAATCCGGAGGGTAAGAGCAGCCCCCGTTCGGCGCTCTCCAGGCCAAAGAAGGTCAGCGCCCAGCGGTGCCGGTAGGCTTCGGCGTTGGTGACGTGGAAGTTGGCGCCGCCCACATCAGGCGCCGCCGCCTCCCAGAACCGCAGCATCATGTCCATCGCATTGGGCTCAAAGACCAGGTCGTCATCCAAATAGCCGGCCAGCGTCATGGCGGGGTCCACCGCGGCCATGCCCACGTTGCGCTGCTTGGAGAGCGACGGCGGCAGCACGCGGCGATAGTCGATGCGCAGCGCCGGAAACTCGCCGATGACGTCGTCCACCGGCTGCTCCCCGGCATCCACCAAGATGAGCTGATGCGGCCGAACCGTCTGTGCCTCGAGGCTGCGCAACAGGCGCCGCAGCGGCCCCGGCCGGTTCATGGTCGGAATGACAAAGGCCAGCTTATGCGAGAACTCGGGCATCCGCCTGCTGTTACGCTCGAGTTTCCACCGCGTCGGCGAGCGGAAGGCTCGCCGCCAGGCCATGCCGCTGCCGGTGGAACCTGCCAAGTGACTCGCGGAGCTGCGGAATCCATCGCATCCCGATGAGCCCCACCGCGCCCAGCAGCACGATCTTGCCACACAGCAAGGCGTCGTAGGACAGGGGCGCAACCCGCGGCAGCAAGACCCAGCCCATCGAGGCGTACAACAGGGCCACGAGAGGCAGCACCACCCGACGTTCATAGTGGATGGGATATTCCCGCTGGGCCACGACGACCGCCAGCCACTCCATGAGCACCCCGCTCACCCACAGCGAAGCCGCAGCCCCGAAGGCCCCATGGCGGGGAATCCACAGGAGGGCGAGCCCCAGGTGGACCAGGACCCGCGCCACACCAAACGGGATGGTGTACCAGACCTTCTTGCGGTAGAGCAGCTGCGCGCCGACGATCTTGCCAAACACCATCTGGCCGTAGTACACCGCAAGGAGGGCGAGCGGATCCTTGATCGCATAATAGGCCGGCGGCACCAAGATCCGCAGCGCCTCCTCGGCAAACAGGACCAGGAGCACCGGGACGGCCAGGGAGCCGTACAGGTACGGCGTCAGATACGTGCCGATCCGCCTGCCGCCATCGTGATCGGCTTGAAACATGGAGCGATACACCTGCGGGATATACGCCTGCTCGAGGCTGGTCAGGAAGGAAAACACCGCGTAGCCGGCCGCGTGGGCCAGCCCAAACACCCCCACCTGGCTGAGGGAGCCCAACCATCTGACCAGGACGCGATCCAGGAGCATCTCGGCCACCCCCACGCAGGCCTTCGGCAACACCGGCCAGCCAATGGCCAGGAGCGGCCTCACCAGGGAAGGGTCAAGGCGGGCTCGACGCCCGCAAAACGCCTGCCGCCACATGAGCCCCAACACGATGAGCTTCCCTCCCAACTGTCCCACCACGACACCAAGCACACCCATGTGGCCCGCCACCACCAGACCAATCGCCAGCGCGTGTTCCAGGACGACGCCTCCAACGCTGTAGGCCACATACGCTCGGGTCCGGCCACCGTTGCGAAAGCCGGTCAATTGCAGCAGGCCCAGCAGCCCCACGCCCACCGTCAGGCACTGGATCCACATCACCAGGCCGAACGACCGAGACCCTGTGAGGACCAGGGAGAGCCACGCTCGGGCCGCATAGAGGAGAGCACCCCACGCAATGAGGCCGCCGATGAGAAATGCCGAGGTGGTGTACAGCAGGCTGTCGAGTTGCCCTGGGTGGCGCTCGTGCGTGAAGAAGTTCCGCTCAAATCCGGTGCCGATCCCGAGGTTCACCACGGCCGCAAACAGCAGCGCGACCACCTGGCCGATCGCGAGGACCCCGTAGTCCGCAGGGCTCAGCCATCGAGTCAGGATGGGCAGGGCAAACACCGGCACGGCCATGTTGACCCCAAAGGCCAGCAGGTAGGCAAGCGCCTTGCCCATCATGCGCGGGGGCTCCAGGCCGCCGGCCGCGCGGCGTCGGCGAGCAGCTCACGGAACCTGGAGAGCCCGTTCCCATCCAGGAAGTCTTCGACCAAACCCCGAACGCGCCTCTCAAGGAACTGCCGATACGCCTCATCGTCCATGTCGTTGAGGAGCGTGCCCACGAGCCGGCGCAGCTCAGGATACCCATGGGCGACCAACAGCGGCTCGGCCCCGTAGAGGGTATCCCGCCAGCGCTCGCCCGGTTCATACCACATCGCCCGCTTGCCTGCCCCCAGCGCCTCGGCAGTCGGCGAGGAAAAGCAAAAGGTCACGGTCAGGTCGCTGGCGGCAATTACGAGGGAAGGATCGATGGCATGTCCCGCAAAATGCACCCGCGGATGCTGCTTCAGTCGCGCCCATTCCCCGATCACCGACTGGCCCAGCGGGTGCATGAGCTGGGAACGGCCGTCCACGAAGCAGGCGTCGTCCTTTGACGGCTTGATCACCGCGAGCAACCGTTCGTCCTCGCTCACTATCCGCCAGATGTCCCGGTACCAGGCGACCGCCTCATGATAGGTGCTGGGGGAGCCGGCCCCTTCGATGAAGGTGGTGTCAAACCACGCCACCACCCTGCCCTGATCGGCCGCAGCGCCAAACCAGGCCGACCGAAGCCGCCGGATGTCCGTCGCGCTCGCCGCAAGCGACACCGACTGCGACCAGAGGTTCCCGACGGCGTGGTATGCGCGGACCCCCTGGCGGTGCTCCTGATGGTAGCGCGTCATCCGCTGACTCGTGCCGACAAAGTGATCCGGGTTCTGGTACGCGAGCCGCCGCTGGCGATGCCCCGGTACCTGCCCATTCCCATAGAGGTAACCGCCTCCGATCGCGTAAGCGAAGTTCCAGCTCTGACCTCCCTGCTTTCGAATGAGGATATTCAGGCATTGCTGCGACAGGTGATCCTGGTCCATATAGACGTAGTTGACAAAGTTGACCCGCTCCAGCAGGGCGGACTTCGTGAGGTAGGCGACCAGGCCACGCCCGGCCGCGTCCACCAGCCACCCGGCGGCCCACGGGTGCGCCGCCAGGCAGCCTCCGGCTCGCAGGGCGGGCCCCAGGCGCACGCTGCGGGGCGGCTGACGCATGTGCCGCCACGGATGCCGCACATCGGCGAACTCCGCCTGGCGAATCAGCCGATAGCCGGCGCACCGGGCCTGCTGGATCCAGGGCCCCTCGCCAAGCCGGTGCACGACAAAGACCGTGTTCTGCTTCGTCACCTGCTGGTGGTCGAGCAAGAAGTCGGCTCGCCGCGGCCCCTGGAACTTCACCTGGAAGGGCGAATCCACCGCGAAGACGTGATCGGCCTGCTGCAGAGCCGGCTGGGATCTCGCCAGCATCCTCCCCACGATGATCGAGCCCGCATGGAGCAGGATCCCCCCGCATACGGCGAGAGACCACAGGACGTCCTGGATCCTTCTGGCCACCGCGTCATACCCACGAGCCCACCAGGGGCAACTCGTGGGCGCTGGGGTCGGCACGTCGCGGGCCACCTCGCGCAGGCGCACCTCCCAGGCCCAATAGAGGGATGAGACGACGATCGCCGCCTGCCGACCCGATGCCCCTCGAGCCCGATCTGTGAGGGACTGCTTGATATAGAAATACCGAAAGAGACTCTCCACTAGCGCCTTCTTCAGCACGGGGGCCGCTTCGTGCTCCCCAAAGATCCTTCCCATCGCTCGAACCAACGGGTGGGACGAGAAAGCGGGAAAGAACCGCTCGGCCGTGTCAATGGCCAGCGAGTCGGCTACCGAGCTCGAAGGCACGTAGATGGTTTCGACCTTGCCCTGGTCCAGCAGCCTGCGCAGCCACCCGAATGATCGCAGCCGCGCACAGTGGTCAAAGTCAAAGACACAGACCCGATGCCCGCGCCGGACCCACCACGCGATGAGGGGTCGGTGCGCGTGGGTCAACCGCTCAATGAAGATCTCCGGCCTCATGACGGAACTTCTTAGTCCCTGGCACGCAGGGCCACCGCAGAGTCAGCGGTCTCCGAGAGACCGCTCCCGCCGTACCATCCCACCATCGAGAGGAAGGCCAGCGCGAGGAGGTCGTTCATCTCCGCGCCCCGCACCTCGGTTCCCTGAAGATACCGCTCCACGATCGCCTCGATGTACGCACGGTCAAAGACCCGATGAGATAAGACCTCGTCGTATGGGCGCCCCTTGAGCAGGGTCCTGAAATACGGCGTGAAGGCGGAGCCGTAGAGGATCTCCGCTCCATGGCTGAAATTGGGATCCACGTCATAGAGGTAGGAATGCGGACCCGTCTGGAGATGCAACGGATAGTCAATCCGGTGCTTCAACATCCATTTGAGCGGATATTTGGTGGGGTTCAGATCAAGGCTCCTGCCCCAGGATTCCGGCATGGCGGACAGAAAAGCCTGGAGCCAGCTGTCCCAAAACGGGAGCACCAGCCGCAATCCCTGGGCTCGTGCCGTAATGGCCATCGGCGCCACGGTCGATCCCTGCCAATGGAACGAGTTGTACAGATGGAGCAGCCACGCGTACACGGTCTCTGGGGTGAGCGCCTCGGCGGCGGCGCGAAGGTACGTCTCCTCCATCTCATGGCTGTACAGGTCCTGTCCGGCCGCGGTGAGCAGCCGATGGTTGCGCACCGACCACAGCGGGATCCGATGCGCCCGGAGGAAAAAGCCGGCGAGCAGCTGCATCCGCCGCGTCACGCGGTCCGGCGACGGCTCATCGAAGCTCGCCTCGCCGCAGCGGCCTCGCAGCAACTGATACACCACATCGTGGACCCCCTGGCCGCGCTCCAGGAGCCCCAAGAACGTCGGGCCGAAGAGATAGCTGGCCATCTTGTCGCTATACTCCCGAAACTCCAGCATCGGGTGGAAGATCGTCGTGAATTGGCTGAAGCCGAGGTTGTGCGCCCCATCGCTGATCTCCCCGGCGAAGACGACCTCCGGGCGATCGGCCGTGCGCGCCACGCCCTCGGCGAGGAGCGCCTCGTTGAGGGCGGCCAGGCTGTGGAACTGGTGGGATCGCAGGAGCGGCTGCAACCGCTCCGCCACCGCAGGCCCCTCAGCCCGGTAATCAAACTCCACGACGTCGAGCCGCACGCCAAAGTAGTCGGCGACGGCCCGGGCCCGGTCAATCTCAAACTGGTTGATCACCCCGCTACGCTCGGCATACTGCATCCGCCCGATGACTGCCCGGACCTTGCGGGGCCCGAAGACCTTCACCAGGCAGGCCAGGAGGGCCGTCGAATCCCATCCGGAGGAGAGATACACGACGTTCCCGTGGCGGGAGCCGCGCAGCGCCACGGCATCCAGCAGCGTCTTGGCGTACGCCTGCAGCTCCCGTTCCCCGTACGCCCCCATCGCCAGGGGTTGAAAGGGGTGCTCTGCGACGCGCACAGCCCCCTCGGCGATCTCCACCCATTCCCCGACGCCGAGACGTCGGACATCCCGATAGAGGGTATGCCGTTTCGGGGGGCGATAGCCGTAGATGCACAGCGTGTGCGCAAGCGCCGCCTGATCGTAGCCCGCCGCCCCCGGGGCGATCGAGAGCAGGCTGAGGTCTGTGGCGAGCACGGTGGCGCCGCGGTCGCGCTGAAGATACAGCTCCTTCTGGCCGAACCGGTCGCTCTCGATCACCGCTCGCTCGCCGTCCACTCGCAGAAGGATGAACCGTCCCTCCAGCTCCTCCCGCCAGCGGGCGTGATCCGCCCGGAGGGCCACCCCCACCGCCTCCTGGGCCGACGATGGCCTGCGCAAAGCCCCCGCCCCATGGCGCACCCCCACGACCTCTCCGACCAGGAGGGCGAGCTCGCGGTTCCCCTGGGCGAGCCGCACCGTGTCGGTGTCGCCTTGGATCGTAAGGCGACCCGCCTCGTACAGCGTCGTCAGGCCTCCGTCGGGGAGGACGGCGCCCTCCGCCAGCCGACCCACAATGACCCGCAATCGCTCCCCGCTCATCATCCACCCTTTAGAGCGCTCTTAGGCTCGAACTCATGGCTGAACAGGCCGAGCCGCACGATATCCTTGTAGGTCCCGTTGACGAACCACTCTTGGCGAAGGACCCCTTCAACGCGAAAACCAACTTTCTTCAGGGCCTGGAGGCTCCGGACGTTGTCCACTACCACCCCCGCTACCACCTTCCGCACCCCAAGATCCCGGAACGCATGCGCCAGCACAAGACTCCAGGCCTCGCTGGCATATCCTTTTCCCCACAGGTCCTTCCGTCCGATCATCAGGCCCGTATCGGCCGTGCGGTCAACTCGATGTATCCGATTGAGGGTGACGTTGCCGATGTGGCGTCCGGTCTCCCTCTCGATCATCGCAAAGATGAAGTCCGTTCGGCTGCCGTGGAACCGCGTGAGGTACCTGCGCACCGTCTGGCGCGTGGAGCGCTGCCGACCGACCTCGAGGAACCGCGTGACCTCGGGATCGTTCAGCCACCTCAGGTACTCCGTGGTCACGTCAGCCTCCGTCAGTGGTCGCAGGCACAGCCGTGATCCCATGAGCACGCGACCTCGCATCCCTCGAGGGACCCGCCGCTCCACGCTGCTAGTCGCGTTCCTTCCCCGAGCTGGGACCAGCGACACATGCCGAACCTGCCGCGCCATGGTCACTCAAGCGCCTCCCAGGTGACATGCTCCCCCCGCCGCATCGCCCGTCGGAGACGACGGCTCACCACCTCGCCGATGCGGTAGGGCGGAATCGCATCGGCAGGCGCCGTCCCATCCACCATGCACGGCAGAACCACAGCTCGTGGGCGGAACCAGCAAGCTGCTCCAGGAACTTGCGGTCATGGGCCGTGTAGCCCGCCGAGACATAGAGGAGACGGGCATCCCTCACCGGATGTCCCCCACGCCGACTCGCGACGCCGCGGCGCGCTGGGACGCCTTGAACCGCTCCAGACCCTCCTGGATGGACGGCATCGGCCGACCAAGATCCCGGCACACCTTGTCAACCGCCAGCGTGCTGCGCTTGGGCCGCCGGGCCAGCAACGGAGACTGATCGACACAGGTCGGCACGATGCCGGCTGCGGAGAGCCCAAAGGTCTTCGCCAGACGGACGGCGAATTTGTGCTTTGAGCAGCGATCGCGCGCGGCGACGTGGTAGATCCCGCTGGCGCCTTGCGCGATGAGGGACAGGACGACTTCGGCGAGTTGATCCGCCACCAGCGGATTGAAGAACACATCGACAAACGCCGGGCAACGCTCGCCCTGAACCAGCCGGTCAATGATCCATTCGCCGAGGCTCAGCTTGGGCTGGACGTTCCATCCATAGAAGTTCGTCCGGATGATCATGGCGTCGGGCACGGCCGCGCTCACCACGCCCTCGGCCTTGGCCTTCGTGCGGCCATACCAATTCACCGGCTCGGGGGACTGGTCTTCACGATACGCCCCAGCGCTCCCACCAAAGACCGCGTCGGTCGAGAGATGCACGAACTGAGCGTTCCGGCGTCGTGCCCACTCGACGAGGGTCGCGGTGGCCTCAACATTGAGGCGCTCCGCCAGATCAGGCCGTCGCTCGCACAACTCCACATCGGTCAGCGCCGCGCAGTGAATGATGACCTCCGGCCGCGCCGCGCCAAGGCAGCTCGCCACCTCTGCGTCATCGGTCAGGTCGCACGGCCGGTTGTCGCAGCCGGCGAGCTCGACCGGGTGTGTATGGTGGAGGGCCGTGACGTCGTAGCCTCCTGACGCCTGCCGGGCCACATGCGCCCCCAGCAATCCACTGCTCCCCGTCACCAGGACCCGACGCATCGAGCAGCCCTCACCCCACACCCTGCGTGGTCACGCCGTCCGAAACACCGGCGAGACCATGCGCCCTTCGAGCCGGTGCTCCACCTCATTGCGCTTGATCGCCGCGGCCAGCCGCGTCCGAATCCCCGCTGCAATCGCGTCGGCGGTCCGTTGGGCGCCTCGTCCGTCGACGAGCCGACGGCCCGCCAGGCTCATGCGACCTCGTTCCCCCTGATCCCCCACCAATGAGGCCACGCTGTCACGTACGGCAGCCATCACGTGGGCATCCCCGGCGTCTCCTGCAAGGCGCATAGCTCCAGACTCCACAAAGGCCCGTAGCTGAGCGACCTGATTCGATGCGGTCCTGACGGCAACGGCGGGACATCCCACACGCGCCAGCTCGAACAAGGTCTGTCCGCCAGCCGACACAGCAAGGTCCGCCTCGAGCATCAGGTCACGCAGGGACGCCGGCGCATCAACGAGCCTCACCGTTCGTTGGCACCGCTTGGCCACATGTTGAACCTCAAGACGGTTCTGGAAGAATGGGCCAATCACGGCCGTGACGCCAAACTCGCCAGGGAGATCGTCGAGCAGGCCCAGCAGCCTCGGCATCAGGTGATGAGGATCCGCCCCGCCCAGCGTGAGCAGGACATGCTGCACGGTCTGGCGCACCGGTCGAGGGCCAACGTTCCAGAATGCTGGACCCAGCAACGCATAGGAGGGACCGAGCAAGAACGTGGTTTCCCCGGAGGACGAACGGTACGGCAACCGGCACGCATGCGGCCCACCGTTGACCACCACGTGGCACGGAAAGGCCATGGCTGCCAGATCATCAATGACCGCGACATACAGTCCTGCCTGCCGAAGCGCCTCCAGGTAGTCCGCACCGATCTGGTAGGAATCCACGATCACCGCGGCGGCCTCGGAGCGGCTTGCCGCACGGAGCACGTGCTGCAGATCAACGGCATCCCCCGCCGTGACACGCTCCACGATCTCGATGCTGCACCCTGCCTCCCTGACGCACCGGCGAACCTGTCGATCCTCCGGGACCACAAACACACTGCGCACATCCTGCCGTTGGAGCGCTGCCGCCAGCGAAAGGCACCGTCGCAGGTGGCCGAGGCCAACTGCAGGAGCAGCGTCTGTCCGAAACAACACCACCGCCATCACCGTACCAACCGGATCAGGTCACACGCTTGGCACTCGGTTCTTCCGGCGAGGCAGCCTCTGCTCCCGCTGGGTCCACCAGTTTCCACGCGAAGGGTGTCCCCCCAGCAATATCACACCTCGCCTGCCGCCCCAACACGTCCTTCAGGTATCGGGGGTGGAGCCCATAACCCGGCCGGATCGACCGGACATTCCGCTCTGAAAACACCTCTCCGGCTTTCATCCCTCTCACCACGAACAGGGAACGCCGGAAGACCTGGCTCTGGGTCTCCCCACGACTGACTCCATAACGCACCTCTCCCAGGGCCCGCTCCACCTCCCGAACCCCTTTCACCATCGCCTTGAACTCGTCGGGCTCAAGGGAAAAGGCCGCATCCGGCGTGGCAACAGAGCGAGAGAGGGTCAAATGCTTCTCCACCATGCAGGCGCCAAGCGCGACTGCGGCAAGTGCAACGGACGTGCCCAGGGTGTGATCCGAGAGGCCGACGGGTACCTGAAACTGCTCGGTCAAGTGCGGGATGGCACGCAGGTTCATCTCTTCAGGAAGTGCGGGATAGGCACTTGTGCACTTGAGCAGCGCGACTTGTGTCGTCGCACCCACCCCGCGAACGGTCTGCACCGCTTCAGCGATCTCCTGGAAGGTTGCCATCCCTGTCGAGAGGATCACCGGCTTGCCGGTCAGGGCCATCTTCGCCAACAAAGCCAGATCCACCATCTCAAACGAAGCGACCTTATGAACCGGCACCCCCAGGGATTCCAGGAAATCCACAGCCGTGGCGTCAAAGGCGGTCGAAAACAGATCGAGACCCATCTCGTTCGCGACCGCTTTCAGCTTTGGGTGCCACTCCCACGGCGTGTACGCTCGGCGGTAGAGATCGTAGAGGGTCTGTCCATCCCACAGGGTGCCCTTGATCTGAAACGGCTCGCGGTGACAAGGAATCGTCATGGTCTCTGGGGTGTAGGTTTGCAGCTTCACCGCATCCGCCCCGGCAGCCTTGGCCGCCTGAAGCAGTTTCACGGCCAGCTCAAAGTCCTGGTTGTGATTCGCTGAAATCTCCGCAACGATGTAGGTTGGATAGCCAGCACCAATACGCCGGCACCCGATATCAATCGTTGGCTGAAGCCATGGGGCGGGGTGGTCTTCCTTGGCGGCAGAAAGACGCAGGGAGATCTTCTGCCCCCCATGCCGGAGATAGGCTCCGGGGTAGGGAGGGAAGGTCCGTGCGCGAAGGATGTCGATCAATTCCCTAGCTGTATACCGGCGCTCGGGTGCGATCTCATCGATGCGCTCCACATCCCGCCGCTGATGCGCCGTGCCTCCTGACGGCTGTGGGTGCCGAGGTGCCGTGCCGTCGCGAATTGACGGCCACGTTGCCATCAACAGCTCCATGCAGACTCGTTCAAGCTTTCGATACAGCGTCTCACCCGTGTCCGTTGGCTCCACTGGAATCGCTCGTTGTGCAATAATGTCTCCCGTGTCGATCCCGGCATCGACGTAATGGAGCGTCGCGCCAGCCGGGGTCCCTTCGACAATGCTCCAGATGTTGGGATGCGTGCCCCGGTTGTACGGGAGGTAGCCTGCATGGAGGTTGATGACCCCGCGCGGGAACAGCGCCAGGAACGACGGATCCAAGCGGTAACCAAACGAGACGGACACGGCCATCTCAACCTGAAGATCCCGAATGGCCGCAATCGTTCCCGGCTCCCGCAGCCGCGAGCCGTCAAAGCACTTCGTCGCATCACCTGCCACGGTGCTGAGCAGCTCCTCGCCATAGCGCTGCTTGTGGGGCGGATGCACCACTAATCCCACGATCAATTCGCCTTGGGCCTTCAACCAGCGAAGCGCCTGCCACGCGACCCAGTTATTTCCCAGGAATACGATCCGCATGGATGACCTGATGCTAGGCGCGACGGAAGACCGGCTGCACCGGCGTACCCTGCAGCCGCTCCAGGACATCGCCAGCCGCCACGGCCTCTGCCACGACCGCCATCGCTTCCCGATACACCCGGAGGGTCTGTTCCACGTCTTCCCGAGTGTGGCTGGCGCACAGGTTGTGGCTTCCTGAAAACAGCACGCCGCGCGTCAGACACTCCTGTTGAAACAAGCTCTTCACTGGCAGCGACTCAGCTCCGGTCCCATCGGTGAAGCTCACCATCGTCCGCGGCGGCAGTCCCTCACAGACGACGCGCTGCGCAAGACCGAACTGAGCCGCCAGTCGGTTGAATCCGTCTTGAAGGCGACGACCATGTTCCCACAACTGCGGAATGATCGCGTGGCTGCGCAGCGTTGTGATCGTCGCCTTCGCCGCGGCCAGCGAGAGCGCTTCCCCCCCGAACGTAAACGAGAAGAAGACCTCTTCAAACGCTTCCATGATCTCCCGTCGTCCGACCACGGCTGACAGGGGGTAGCCGTTCGCCATGGCCTTGCCGAAGCAGGCCAGGTCAGGTGTGACGCCGAAGTACTCCTGCGCCCCACCCAGCGCCACGCGGAATCCTGTCAGCACTTCATCAAAGATGAGGACCGCGCCTTCCCGATGCGTCAGGTCGCGTACCTGTTCCAAAAACTGCTCGCGCGGCGGCTCAAGGCCTACCGGTTCCATGATCACCGCAGCAACCTGGTGGGGATGCTCGGCGAAGATCCGCGCAAGACTGTCAATGTCGTTATAGACAAACGGGATGGTCAAGCGTCGAACCGATTCGGGCACGCCCCGATTGCGCGTGGTCGTCCCAATGTACCAGTCCTGATTCCCATGGTAGCCACAGCACGCGATGAGATCCCGTCCTGTCACGGCCCTGGCGAGTCTCACCGCGCCCGCGGTCGCATCAGAGCCGTTCTTGGCGAATCGCACCATCTGGGCGCATGGGACAACCTGGGTGAGCAGTTCGGCGACCTCGACTTCAAGTGGATGTGGCAGTGAAAAGATCGTCCCAGACTCTAGTTGCCGTTTCACCGCCTTGGTGACGACCGGATCGCGATATCCCAGAATGACCGGCCCTAGGGCCATCGAGTAATCGAGATACTCCTGGCCATCCACGTCCCAGACGTGACTGCCGCGCCCGCGGACGAGGAAGGCTGGCGAGGCGCCCTGCACGAACTGCGTAGGACCTTTGCTGAACGTTTGTGTGCAACCGGGAATCACCTGGCGGCTGCGGGCGAGCCACTCCTGCGAATGCGAGTCGCGCATCGTCAGACGGGCAGCGCCCCAACTTCCAGGCCTTGGTTGATCGCCTTGATCTCCGGATGCTCGTCCAGAAACCTGATGATCGAGCGGATGGGGATCGGCATCCGGCCGTCGAAGGCCTCATAGACCTTGCGCGCGACGATCAGGTCCTCCGGATAATCCACGGTCAGCCTGATCTCCGGACGCTGCAGTTCCTCAGGCGGCAGCAGGGTCGCGATGCGGAACTGCTCCGGGTGCTCCCGGATATAGAGATTGACCCAGGCGCTGCGGTGGCGTCTGGTTCCCCGCTCATAGGACCGCCGCAAGGCGGACAGCTCCACCAGCTCCGAAAACGTCCCTTCCGGCAGCCGGTCGCAATAGGTCAAATCCGATTGGCGCTCCGCATGCGTCTCGATGAGCTGGTTGATGTTCTCGATGTGCAAGAACGGATTCTCTGTGGTGACGCGAAACACGGTGTCCGCACGCGCAAACTCCGCAGCGCGAAGCATGCGGCTCAGCCCGTCTTCTTCGTCCCCGATGACATAGTCCAGATCCAACTGGTTGGCCAGTTTGACAAATCCTGCATTCGCCGGCCCTTCACTGATAGCCAGGATGATCTCGTCAAGGCGTGGGATCAAGCGGATCTGGCCAATGAGATGCTCGAGGATCGTCTTGTCCCCGACGCGCTGAAGCGGTTTGGCATACAGCCGGGAGGAACTCGCCCGGCACAACAGCACCGCCACGAGCCGTTTGAGAGCGTCAGGACGAGCCGAGAGATCGCGCTCGCCGATCGAGCCGTATTGGGAAATCGTTCGTGAAACGGCCCGACCCACGGCGTGTTCCAGCGTCCACAGATCGCTCGGTTCGTCCGTCCTGAGCAGCGTCAGATCCTCTTCACGCAGCGCGTGGCCGGCTTCGAGGCTCCGCCTTGCCACGACGCGCTTCTTCATGCCCTCTCGGTAGGAGAGCTCCCCTTCTCCCAAATCCCCTCCCGGCACCCCCACGCACCGGCGAGCCTCATGGAGACGCAAGACAAACTCCGCAAACTCATCCGGGTTCAGCGCAGAGACATAGTCCCCGCGCTTGAGCGCCCGGGCCAGGGTGATGTGTTTTTCCACGAAGTCAGCACCGGCTGCAATCGCCAGGAGCGGCACGACGGGAGCCAGAGGGGCGTCGGCATCCAGGTGATCGGCATAGCCCACGGGTAGGCCGAAGCGTTCTTTCAACAACCGGATGCGGGCGAGGTGGGTGTCGTCCACTGCCGTCGGGGTGTTCTGCACGCCCGCCAGGAGGGCCACCTCAGGGGCGCCGTGTTGTTGGAGGACGCGGAGGGCATGGCTGATTTCTCCGAGCGTACTGCCGCCAGCCGACAGGAGGACCGGCTTGCCGAGCGCACCGATCCGCTGCAGGAAGGGGCGGTTGCCGACATCGGCCGCGTGAACCTTGAAGGCGTCGACGCCGGCCTCGGCAAGCCACATGGCCGTCGCGGCTCCGAAGACATTCGCGGTAACCTTCAGGCCACGCTGATGTGCATGAGTGATGAGGCTCGCCCAGCGTTCGGGCGGCAATTCCAGCCGGGTATACAAGGGGTAATAGTGGTAGCCTGGCACGGCCAACTCATCCGCGAGGAAAATCTGAAAATTGATGGCGCCTGCATGGGCCTCCGCGGCGGCCTCCACGGTCGCCAAGGCCAGATCATACGATCCCTCATACGACAGGGCCATGTCGGCAATCACGCTGACCGAGCGAAAGACCCCCTCACCGTTCATCCTTTCTTCAAGGAACATCTGATTCCGTTCTGTATCGATCTGCTCTGTGAAGACTTCGACCTGGCGATCCGTCCTGCCGTAGCACGTCACGGTCTGGGCGATGTAGTCCCAGATGAGCACGCCCTCAGCGCCGATAATCTCGCATGAGCGACGGTAGGTCCGCTGCAGGTAGTCCAGATGGACATTCGCGACGACGCCGGCGTCAAATCGCAAGAGGACTTCCGCGTAGTCCTCGACCTCCACATCCAGCGTCCCCGTGGTCCCGGTATAGCAGAACACCTCCCCGACCTGCCCAAAGAACCAGCGCAGATAATCAAACTCGTGGATCCAGTCAAGGAGCACTCCCCTGCAAGCTTGGGAAGAACCGCAGGTTACATCCGATGAGGACAACCCGCTGGGCGGCAGCCGCTTCCGCAATCAGTTCATCCACCTGATCCAGCGTGTGCGAAAGGGGTTTCTCAACAAGCACATGGAGGCCCTCGCGCACCGCCCACCGAGCCTGCGACACATGCTCTACGGTCGGCGAACAGATCACCGCCGCCTCGGCCCGCTGTCGAAACGCCTCCGAGACGTCTGCCGTCAGCACGGGGATGTGCCACTGGCGTCGGACCAGCCCCAGGCTCGAGGGATCGGGATCAGCGACGGCCACCACCTCATGCCCCAACGCCAGGGCATTCTGGAGGTGACGCCGCCCGATTGAGCCAGCACCCAGGAGAATCAATCGCATCCTTCCTTCATCCATCACCCTAGAGGTCCGCCCGCGTCGCGCCACGAACCGCGCTCTTCCTCAACACCTGCTCATCACCCGTGTGGGGATGCCGCACGGTGTTCTGGGCCCCCAGCTCCTGAATCGCCCACCACGAGAGGTCCACCACTTCCTCATCCGGCAGGTCGCTGAAGTTCGTCCGAATCGCCTCCCCCTGCTCACCCAGCCGGATCAGGTACTCCTCAATGATGTCCTCATCAGCCGGACCGGGCTTGCCGGTGACGGCTTTGGCGATCAGGCCCTTCTCCAGCGCCAGGGCCCAAAAGGTCGTCGCCGGATAGGCCGTCGTGAAGAAGAACACCTCCGGCTTGAGCCCCACGCGCCGGCAAAAGTCCACCGTCTCCTGAACGGTCTCTCGAGACTCGCTTGGAGAACCGATCATGAAGGAGCAGTCCGCGTAGCCCATAATGCGCCGAGTCTCCCGAATCGCCAGCTCCATCTTCTCCACAGTCTGTCCGCTCTTATCAATGGCCTTGAGGATCGTGGGGCTCGCGGATTCCACCCCATAGCCTGCCTGCCGCATCCCGACCTCAAACGCCTGTTCCAGCATGTGCGGCCGGCCTTCCTGTCGAGCCCGAATGACGTCATCGGCCACGATGTTGGTTCGACACGTTCCGCCCCACATGATGGCAAATCCCGTCCGTTGGCGGCGCTGGCGCAGCTCCGCGCAGAACTCCAGGGCCCACCGAAAATCCGTCATCATGAGGTCATCCAGGAAATGGATGTAGCACAGCCCGTAGCGCCGCTTGAGGAATTCCATTTCATCCACTATATCCTGAGGGCTCCGGAGCCGATACTGCTTGCCCAGATAGGCCGCGTAGCAGTAGTCGCACGCACGCGCCGCATAAGGGCATCCCCTGGAAGCGATCATGGACTCCGAATACTGATCCGGCCCGGTGGGCGCGCCATCAATCCACTTCGTCTTCCAGTTGAGGTGTCCGACAGGGTTGCGCTTGTAGACCCCGTCAATCGGCCAGAGCGTCCTCAGCGGCCAAGGCAGCGCATCCAGCCCAAGGGTTCGACTCTTGACGGAGGGACGCAAGCCGTGATTGCGGATGTCCCACTCACCTGGACGAATGGTCCGTCGAGACACCGTGCCCCTCAGTCCTTCAAGGGACGCCCCCTCCTCCAGCCGATGAAGCAACTCAGAGAACGTCACTTCGCCTTCTTCTTGCACCGCCACATCGACCGGCAGGCGTTGGACCATGAACTCCGGAATCGAGGACGCAATACCCCCGCCCAGCACGATGGGGACATCGGGATACACGGACTTGCAGAGGCGGGCGACCTGCTTGATCCGGGCGTACTGGGTCACAATGCCGCCCAGCCCAATGACGTCCGGCTTGTCCTCTTCCAACGCGTCAAGCACGTGTCGCTCAACCCATGCGGCCAGGGCCTCGGCATCCAGCTGCATCGGTCCTCGGCGCGCCGCATTCAGATCCAGGGCACGTACCGTATGGCCATCCATGATGGCCGCCGCAGCGACATACCCGTGCCCGATGGGCATGATGTTCGGATAGGACCATTCCCGAATCGGCGCATTGATCAGCAGCAGCCGCCGGCCGCTCGGCCGCGAGGGGAACGCCTGGAGGGACGCTTCCGTCGTCAACCGAGGCCAGGTGGGGTTCAGCACTCGCCCGTCCGGCCCAAACCGTTGATAGAACCGCTCCGGCGCTTGATCGGTTGTGGAGCGCGCCTGCATCATCTCGGAATCAGGCCAGTGCCCTGAAGACGTCTGCCACCGCTACAATCACCCGCTCAACCTCGTCCTGCCCCATGCCGTGAAACATCGGGAGGCTGATCAATTGGTGATAGGCGTCTTCCGCCACAGGGCATAGCCCCGGCCGCATGCCAAGCCGCTGCCGGTAATAGGGATGCCAGTACACCGGAATGAAATGGACGCTGACCCCAAGCCCCCGTGCCCGCAACTCGTGGATGACCTTGGCCCTGTCCATCCCGTGCGTTGGCGACTCCAGGCGGATCGGATAGAGATGCCACGCGTGCCGGACCCCGGATCTCTGCGCCGGACAGCGCAGCCCTGGCAAACTCCCAAACGCCTCGTGGTAGCGCTGCGCGATGGCGGCCCTTCGCTCCAGGTTCGCCTGGAGGCGCGTCAATTGGGAGAGTCCCAACGCGCAGCCAATGTCGCTCAGCCGGTAGTTGTACCCCAACTCGGTCATCTCGTAGTACCAGGGCCGGTGGGGATCCCGGTGCCTCTCATCCTCCTCGATGCCGTGTTGGCGAAACACGCGCAGGCGACGCGCGAACCCCTGGTGATCGGTCGTCACCATCCCGCCCTCGCCGGTCGTGATGTGCTTAACGGGGTGAAAGCTGAACACCGTCATATGGCTCAGCCCCCCCACCCGCTTACCCTTGAACGTCGCGCCCAGGGCATGACAGGCGTCCTCGATGATGACGAGGCCATGCCGATCGGCCACCGCGAGGAACGCGTCAAGATCCGCTGGATGCCCCGCATAATCGACCGGGAGGATCGCTTTCGTGCGAGGGGTGACCCGCCTCGCGGCCTCGCTCGGATCGAGGTTGAGCGTATCAGGACACACATCCGCAAACACCGGCTGGGCCCCCTGGTACAGCACACTGTTGGCCGTCGCGCAAAAGGTCAGGGGCGTTGTAATCGCCTCATCCCCTGGCCCAAGTCCGGCTGCAAACACCGCGGCATGGAGCGCGGCCGTGCCCGAGCTGAACGCCACAGCGTAGCGGGCCCCGACGGCCTCGGCCACCGCCGCCTCAAACGCGTCAACCACAGGACCCTGCGTCAGGCGCTCGGATCGCAACACCTCCACCACCGCTTGGATGTCCGCCTCAACCACAGTGTGCCGGCCGTACGGCAGCATGGGCGTCCGCGCCTGGACGCTTGCCTCCAACGCAAGCGTGGTGGATGCCAAGGGAGCAGCGGCCTTTGGTTCTCCTTCAGCCATGTTTGACCAACACCCGAGTGCGTCGTGGCCGTGCGCGGGGCTGTGGAGGCGTCAAGGGAGCCGTGTCGCCGTCGTCACCATCTGGCACGACGGGGATGGCCGACTGCTGCTCCAGCCGGGCGACGATCCTGCCAAGCTCCTCCACGCTCAGGCGCGGAGCCGTGGCGCTGCTATAACTAAAACCTTCGGGCAGAGATGTGCCTCCTCGCCACCTACCTGTGGTCCACCACGGGTGGGCAGGTTGGATGACAAACATGTCTGGGAACGCCCTGGTATGTTGGGCTTCATCAGGAGAAATGAGCAGCTCATGGAGCTTCTCCCCTGGCCGGATGCCTGTGAACGTAATCCGGCACCCAGGGGCGATCACATTGGCCAAATCCATAATGCTCATGCTTGGGATCTTCGGAACAAAGATCTCACCACCATGCATGAGGTCCAGGCAGCGCAAGACGAATGCCACCCCTTGCTCGAGGGTCATCCAGAACCGGGCCATCCGCCGATCCGTCACCGTGATTCTCCCATTGGACCGTTGTTGCAGGAACAGGGGGACCACGCTGCCACGACTGGCGACCACGTTGCCATATCGCGCGCAGCTAAACCGCTTCCTCCGCTCCCTTGAGTAGGCATTGCCTTGGATGAACAGCTTCTCGGCGCAGAGCTTCGTCGCGCCATAGAGGTTGATCGGGTTGACCGCCTTGTCGGTGCTGATCGCCAGCACACGGTCAACACTACAGTCGATCGCCGCGTCGATCACATTGGCCGCCCCCAGCACGTTGGTCTTGACGGCTTCAAAGGGGTTGTATTCGCACGCCGGAACTTGCTTGAGCGCCGCCGCGTGGACCACGATCTCCACACCTCGCATCGCCCGGTAGAGCCGCTCCTTATCGCGTACGTCCCCGATGAGGAACCGCAGCCGCTGATCCGGAACGCGCCGCTGCATCTGCTGCTGTTTGAGCTCGTCACGGGAGTAGATACGGATGGCTTCCGGCTGGCTGAGTCTCAGGACCGTGTCGACGAACTGCTGGCCAAACGACCCGGTCCCCCCGGTGACCAAGATCGTCTTGCCGTCCAAAAAGTGGCTTGATGGGATTGTCACGCGTCCTCCTTACGGGTGATCCTGCGCTGCCCATAGGTGCTGGACTGCGCTGCGGATCTCACACGTCAGCCTGGGCAGCGGCATCTGTTGCTCCGCCCGAAGCACCGCGGGGACCTCAAACGAACCCAGCCGCTTCCTCACATACTCGGCATACACCTGCCCTCCGGCAGTCAGCCCGCCGGCAGCCGCGTCGATCAGCGAAGGCTCATCCAGCAGCTCGTGGACATCTGCCAGTTGTCCCTGGGCATCGGTGAAGATCAACCCATTGGCGACGTCGAACATCCGCCATCGTCCGTCGACGCGCGCAAAGGACACGACCACCGAGCCCGGCCACCAGAAGGCCGGCACGCCGGCGTAGGTCGTCAGCGTGGTGAAGACATCGGCCATCTGGTCGTCCAGGCCGTGCCCCCGGATGATGATGTCCAGGACATGGTCATCGACGACCGGCCAGCCTTTTGGGGTGTGGCGGATATGCCGCCGCGTCCACTCAAAGACGGCCAGGACCCGCTCTCGGTCTGACCGAAGACCCCGGGTGATCTCGTTGGCGAGCAATTGATAGTGGGAGTGTCGATGGAGGAAGTCGATCGTCTTCACATACAGGGGCATGCGCTTCGCCGACACCTCGAAGTTGACGCCCTGCCGCGTCGTGGCCGGAGACGAGGCCACGCCCCAGAGCCCCGCGAGAGCGAGCGCGGCAAAGAGGGACGTCCACAGGATGCGGCGTCTGGGCCTCATAGGAGGTGAGCCCCCACGACGGGTTCCAACGAATCGCGCATGGCCGCAACCGGCAGTGGGTGAGCCGCGTCCACCGGTTCCCGGTCCGGAATCCTGATGATCCGCTCCTTCGGCACCCCCCACTGAGACAGGCGGTTGAGGATCGGCCGCGTATCCTTGAAGGAGGCAATCACGACCCAATCATAGGACACGGTGGACAGCTCCTCCAGGGTCCTCACCTGTTGGTTAAAGAAGAGGCTTCGGCCGTCGAGCGATTCCTCCGCGACCGCGGTGACCTGCACCCCGTGCTGCTGCAGGATGAGAAACGCGATCTCGGCCACTTCGCCCGTCCCCACCAGGACCGTCTGGGTGCGACCCGACTCCACGATCACGGAGAGCGTGTGCGCCAGAAAGGTCCGGATGGCGTGGTAGAGGTGGAGCGAGTACTCAAGATAGTCGTAAGTCAGGCGGGCCTTGGCCGCCACGCCCTTGGGCGTGAGCAAATACCGAAGGCGCTTGCGTTCCAGGTTGACGGCCTTGATGTGGCCTTTTCTCACCAGCCGGCGCATCAGGAAGTTGGTCAACCCCAGCGCCAGGCCGAACTTCTTGGCCAGCTGCCGCTGGGTGACGGAGACGTCGGAGGAGATTTCGGTCAGCAGCCGAAAATCACGATAGGCGTCAATCTTCATGATGAGGACCAGTGTTCAGATTCTGAACACTCAAGAGAGTATAAAGAAAGCGCAGGCTCCCTGCAACCAAAATCTCTGGCCGGCGAACGGGACGCCATCGGCTGCTCAGCTCCTCAGCGCCGCTTCCACCGCTGGGGGCGGCGCCGCCTGGCCCGGCGGGTGAAGCGCCAGATTGCGCAGCCACATCTCGAAGGTCAGCAGCGTCCAGAGCCGATCGGAGTAATCGGCGCGCCCGGAGAGATGATGCTGAACCAGCTCGCGGACGTACGCCTGATCCACGTAGCGACGCAGCCGAGCGCTCGGCGCTAGCAGCGCGTCGTGAAGGTACTCCCGCAGGTCCTCTCGAAACCACAGCCGCAATGGAACCCCAAAACCCATTTTGCCGCGTCGAAGGATCTGCGGCGGCACCAGATCAGCAAACGCCTGGCGCAGGACGACCTTGGTCCGTCCCCACCGAAGCTTCATCTGATCGGGGAGTCCGAAGACGTACTCGATCAAGTGGTGATCCAGGAAAGGAGAGCGGGCTTCCAGCGCATGTGCCATCGAGCAGCGATCCATCTTGACCAGGAGGTCATCCAGCAGATACGTCTTCAAGTTCAGGTACAGCAATTGCGTCAGGGGACTCGCCCGCTGCGCGCGCGCCAGATAGGGCTCCAAGGCGGCCAGTGGCGGCGGGGCCGAACCGCTCAGGCCATCGCCATCGGATGGCAAGAGGCGATCGAGGTCGTCGTAGAACACGGCGATCCACCGGCTGAAGCGCTCGGCAAATGGGAGCGAGGCGCTCGCGGTGAATTTCTGCAGGCGGCGAAACAGGCCGCGGTGGTTCCCCCACGCCGGAAGGCCGGACGGCAGTCCTGCGGCTGCGCGGCGGAAGCGCAGGGGGATGCGCTCAGACAGGATGGCGGCGTAAAACCGCAGGTAGCCCGCGAAGAGCTCATCGCCGCCATCCCCATTGAGGGCCACGGTGACATGCTGCCGGGTCAGCTTTGAGAGCAGATATGTCGGGATCGCCGAGGAGTCGCTGAACGGGCCGTCGTGGTGCCAGACCAGCTCTTCCACGAGCGCCACTGAGGAGGGCTCCACGACAAACTCCGTATGACGGGTCTTGAATCGCCTCGCCACCAGACGGGCATAGGCCGTTTCGTCGAACTGCGGGTCCTTGGCAAAGCCGATGCTGAAGGTCCGCACCGGCTCGCGCATCAGACGGCTCATGATCCCCACGACGATGGAGGAGTCAATCCCGCCGCTCAAAAACGCCCCCAGCGGCACATCCGCGATGAGCCGCTTGTGGACCGCCTCAGTCACCAAGGCGCGGACCGTCGATCTTGCCTCAGCCCACGACGGGACGCGGCCGAGGCGTTCGAACGGCTGCCTGAGATCCCAGTAGGCCTCAAGACGGGCTTGGCCCCCGGCGTCCACTTCCAAGAGGTGCCCCGGTGGGAGCTTGCGAATCCCCCGGTAGAGCGTTGCCGGGGTGGGCACATACCCAAAGAGGAAGAAGCTCGGCAGCACATCCTCATCCACCTCGGCCGGAATCCCTGGATGTCGGAGGAGCGCCTTGATCTCCGAAGCGAAGGCGAGCCTCCGCGGCGACAGGTGGTAGAAGAGGGGTTTCTTTCCCACCCGGTCCCTGGCGAGCACCAGTCGGCGGGCCCGCCCGTCCCACACTGCAACGGCGAACATCCCATCCAGGCGCCTCACGCACGCCTGCCCCCAAGCTTCGTACGAGCGCAACACGACCTCGGTATCAGAGCGAGTCCGAAACCGCGCGCCGCGGGTCTCCAGCTCGGCGCGCAACGCCTGATAGTTGTAGATCTCCCCGTTAAACGTCACCCAGACGGTCCCGTCGTCGTTGGCCATCGGCTGGGAGGCCGCCTCCGACAGATCAATGATCCGCAAGCGCGTATGGCCAAGGCCCGCATGGACAGGCGCTGAGGCGAAGGCCCGGACACCAAACCCCTCCGGCCCCCTGTGCCGCAACGTTTCGCCCATCTGGGTGAGAAGCTTCCCCTCCACCGTCTGTCCGTCGAAGCGGATCACCCCAAAGATCCCGCACATCCTGCTTAGGAAATTTTGCGAAGCGAAATTTCTACAGACGCTGGCTCCGTGACATCCCGCTCAAACGCCAGCGCCACGCGTCTTGCTCGATGAGCCTTCATCCAGTGCCTGAGGTCTTCGTAGAACCTGCGTGGATCGCCTGCGGCTACAATGATCAGCAGAGGCAGGAGCGCGCTCAGCCGGAGCCGGTAGAGCGTCCCGAGGTTAGGAATCACCAGCGCGATCGGCACCAAAACCAGCACGCCGAAGGCCAGCAGGAAGAGCTGATCGGCCCGACGGGACGTGATGACCTTCCGACTCCCAATCAGGAGCCCAGGAACCAGGAAGTACCAGAAGAGCATCTCCACGCCGGACAACACCCGCATGACGCCGGTGCTTCCTTCCGTGTAAAACCACTGCCAGGGAAATGGCGCGAACACGCCGATGAGGAGAGCCCTCGGCAGGTAGCTCAGGAGCCCGCGAGGGGTCGAGATCTGTGCCCAGACATCCACCAGCGCATGCTGCCCTTGTTGCTCCACGAACCCGTGACGCCAACCTGCCAGCTCCTGAGGCCGCGCCTCAGACACCGTTTGCCTCGCGGCCGTGGTCACGTCGCTCAGCCCCTTCATGAGCGCCCCGAGCGGCACACCGCCAACCTTCCTGGATGGTTCCCCTCACCGTGAGCAGCATCTCAGCCAACTGCGCTTCCTCTGCCCTAAGCTGCGCCTCCGCGGTGGCAGGCGGCGCGGCCGCGGTGGCAGGCGGCGCGGCCGCGGTGGCAGGCGGCTGCCCCACATCAGGCCGCCCCGCTTGAAAGCTTTTCTGGGCTTCGATCAGCCGCACCTCTTCTTCTTTGAAGCGAGCCCGCAACGCCGTTAACCGTGCCACCTCATCGAGCAGGTGCTGCTTTGCCGCCAGGCGCTCCTGGATGAGCCCAACCCGACGCTGGTCAGCAGCGGTCGAGTTCAACGATCGCGCCTTCTCCAGGAATTCCGCAGCCAGTTCCAGCTCGCCGCGCTCAAGCAACGTCAGCCCGAGGTACGTGAACGGAGACAGCGCCGCAGGATCGAACGCCAGCGCCCGCTCATAGTTGGCAACCGCCTCTGCGGCGCGACCGTGCCCAAGGGCCTCGTCCGCACGCTCGACGCACAGTCCGCCAATCGTGCGCCGGATGAGGCTCTGCTCATCGGGCTCGGCGACCTGCACGTAGCTGGCGTAGACCCCGAGCGCCTCGTCAAAGCGACCTTGTTGGGCGTACAGGCCGGCGAGACCCAGATAGCTGGGTTTGTCCACCTTGTTCAGCACGATCGCGCGGCTGAACTCACGGCTGGCCTCCTTGAAGTTCCCTTGTTGCCAGTAGGATCTCGCCAGTCGTCGATGGCCGATCTCCGGATGAGGCGGGGACACCCACGCGAGAGGATCGAGCGTCCGGGCCACCACGGTGGAGGCCACGACGATCAGCGCGACGCCAAACGCGGCAATGGCCGGGCCTCTGCTGCGCCGCATCAGCAATGCGCATCCACTGGGCACCAAGATGAGTACGGCTGTCAGCGAGAGCGCCGAGCCGAGATAGAAGCGCAGACGGGTGACGAGCATGATGGTGACGACCAGCCCTGTCCACAAGAGCATCGCGTGCCATCCCCTGCGACGGATCGGCCGTTCTTCGAAGGCGAGCCGCAGCGTGAGCGCGAGGGCACTGAACACGAGAAACGAGCTCAACGAATCCTTCAACAACTGAGCGGACCAGAGCATCGAAGACGGCCAGCAGCTCACCAGCAAAGCGCCCAGCCGCGCGGCGCGAACGCTGAAGAGCCGCCGGCCGATCCGGAAGGCCAGCAGCCCCGTGATCGCGCCCAGCCAACAGCTCAGCAGGATCGGATAGAGCAGATGGGCTCCCAGCAAACGGTAGATCACCGCGACAACCGCAAAATACTCAGGGCTCAGCTCCAGCACGGGGAGCTCGGTGCCATGCTTCCACGCCTCGGCGATGAGGTAGCCGTAGTGGTGGTACAAATGCGAATCGAGTCCAAAGACCCAAAACCCAGGTTCCGATGGGAATTGCAATGAGGGCAAAATCGGCAAGCCCCAATACGAGATGAGGTACAAGGCGATCCCCAACACCGCCCGCAGGCCATACGACCACAACAGCACGCGGCGCAGAAACCGTCGATCCGACCCCGCCTGCATGGGAGAGCCGTCATCGGTGGCGCAACCGACCAACCACCACAAGAGCCAGGCTCCCAACGCACAGAGTGCCAGGACGACCAGCCACACCGGCAGCGCCATCTCAGGCATCCGATCGCCCGTTCAGCGTTTCACGCAGAACCCCCAGGAGGGTCGGCGCGTGCACGTGCGCCGCGTAGCGGGCTTCGACCGTCTGACGCCCTGCGCGCCCCAGGCGCAGACGCAACTGCGGATCCTCAAACAATCTGGTCAATTTGTCCACCCACTCCTCCCGCGTCGACGCGAGATACCCGTTGACGCCGTCCTGAATCAGCTCGAGGTTCATCCCGATCGCCGAGGCCAGCACGGGCACGCCGCAGGCCATGAACTGGATCGCCTTGAAGGCGCATTTGCCCCTCGCCCACGCGTCGTCCCAGAGGGGGTAGAGCCCGATGTCGCATCGCTGAAAATCTTCCACCTCGCGCTCCAGCTCCCACTCCACCTGCTCAATCTGCACCCCCTCGATCACCGGCAGCGCGTCGGAGCCGATCGCGTACAAGCGGAACGGCGCCGTGCGCGCCGCCTCCCTGAGCGCCCCAGCGAGGCTGTGGAGGTACTTGGCAGCCGTGTAGCTGCCGATCCAGCCCACCACCGGCGTCCCGCCGCCGTCGACGGAGGCAGGCCGAGGGACGAAGCGGCCGGTGTCGATGCAGGTCGGCAGCACGACGACACGCCGGGCATAGGGCCTTGCGTAGTCGGCCAAAAACTGATTGCCCGCCAGCACCACATCGCTGCGCCTCATCACCGCTTTGGGCGTCTCGACATTCTCCAGCCGACCCAGGATCCCGCGGCCGGCGCGCTGCGGCAGGAACATCGCGTCGTCGTAATCGTAGATCACCGGCCCGGGGAACCGCTCCAGCGCCCCCCAGAAGGGCCTGCGGCCGAGCGGGAAGAGCTCGCGATGAATGAGCAGCGCGTCCGCCTGCTTGGAGAGGCTGGCGAGCGTCGCCCAGCGTCGGGCCGTGCCGGCTGCAATCTCGGCGGCTTTCGCCATGACCCGCCCAGGCTGATAGAAGGCGACCGTCATCTCGGCGGAGAAAAACGCCTTGAGCGAGAGGAAGCATCCCATCTGGCGAAGATAAGGAGCCCACTGCAACACGCGAAACCGCGTGCTGGGCCCGGCCTCCCCATGCGTCGCCAACGCCAGAATCCGCATCGCGCTCCCCTACCCACCCGCCTGCTCCCCCGCGACGACGCCTGCGCGCAGCAGCCGCGAGCGGCACCGGAGCAGGCACACGCCCAGCAGGAGGTAGCCGGAGAACGGCAGCGAGAACCACAGATACGCGAAGGAGGGATGCGCTCCCCACAGGTGGTGCGGGGGGAGCCGGTTCAGCAGACCTCCGGGGATCAGCATGGCGGTCAACCCGTACGCCGCGGCGAAGAGGATCCGCTCAGACCATCCGAGGACGTCAGGGTAGCGCATGAGCAGGAGCGCCGCGCTCACGAACGCGGGTAACAGCAGGACGGCGTAATGGACGCGCGAGGCCTGGGCAATGATGAAGATCAGGGTGAGCGTCAGCGAGATCTCGCACAGGACCACCGGCCAGTGCGTCTCCCGCGCGCGCGCCGTCCACCGCCTCCTCATCGCGTACAGGTAGAGGCCCACGAGCCCCAGCTTCAGGACCGCAGCGATCGCCAGGGCCAGCCCCGGCTGGCTCACGGCCGCGTAGGCCTGGGTCTCGAAATGCCTCACCATGCCTTCCGGGCCAACCAGCCATCGATTGACCGTGCCGCTCAACGTCTGGAACTCGATGCTCGCCTCCGGACGGTTGCCCTCATGTTGGTGGTCGGCAAGGAGGGCCAGCGGGTAGCGCAGCACCGCGACCCACCCACCCATAGGACCGGCCATCGCCACGACGCTCACCGCCAGCACGACGACAGAGGCCACGAGCATGCCCACCATGACCCGTCGCTCGCGCTTCACCAGGAAGTAGAGGCCCAAGATCCCTGGCAGGTACTTCAGGTTCGCCGCCAAGACCACAAGCGCCCCGGTGAGGGCGTCCCGCCGCTTCCTGAACGAGAAGATGGCCAGGCAGATGAGCACAAACTCGATACCTTCCACCTTGTGCAGGGCGACCGTTTCCAAGAACGGCTGGAAGTTCACCGTCAGGACGGCCGCCAGGAGGTAGTCGACGGCACGGGGCCGGGACGCGCCCGAGGCCGCCAGGACCATCCACCGGATCGCCAGGGCGTACAAGATGAACTGGGAGAAATAGAGGAGCTTCGCCACGGTGGTGAACGGCAGCGGGGCGAGCGGGCGCAAGAGGACATAGTAGAGGGGCGGGTGCAAGATCTCGCGCGGCGCGAGGGCGTCCCCTGCCCGCCAGTGGAGCATTTCACCGAACGCCCTCCCGAAATCCCCGCTCACATACGGATAGGAGATCGGATTGTACTGCGCGATCGAATAGCCGACGTGCGCGAGGCTGTACGCCACGAGGAGGACGAGCAGCAGGGTCATCCACAGAGGACGCCGGGTCATCTTAGGCAGCGACCTCCTCAGGGGCGGCGAGCGGCCGGCGCGCCGACGGCTTTCCTCCAGCTTCCTCGGGCTGACCCACCACCACGACATACGTAAACAGGTCCCGCCAGCCGAACCGGGTCTCGAGCACCCGGAAGCGATTCTTCGCCAAGAGCCCCCGGATCCATGGGAACGATGGGATCCTGGACACTTCGTCCGGGTGCAGCCGCAGCGGGGTGCGGCGGATGAGGTTCGCCAGCCCCACG
>JACPSQ010000035.1:0-2417 GCA_016193195.1 Candidatus Omnitrophota bacterium | reverse complement strand
GGAGAGGCCGAACTCCGGCGGCCAGAACAGTATGAGGCGCCCGTCCGGCTTCAGCACCCGATGGCACTCGGCGAGGATCGCCTCGATGTCCTGATCGTCGAAATGCTCCATCACCCCGAAGTTGAACACGCCGTCCATCGTCGCCGATTGGTACGGGAGGCGGAACAGATCCCCGCAGACGTACCAGGATGAAAACGGCAGCCGGCGCGAACGGTTGAGCGCCAACGCGGCGACGGAAAGATCCAAGGCATGCACCCGCGCACGCCTGAGCGGCAACCTCAGGTCCGAGCCGCCGCTCCCGCACCCTGCATGGAGGTAGCGGCGGTCCGCTTCGTCCGGCAGGTGCGGCGCCAGGATCGCGGCTGCCGCCCGGGAGATGATGTGCCGTCGGTAGAACTCCGCGATGCGGTCGTAGCAGCCGGGCCGGCGGCGCTTGGCGTTGGCCCAGTACTCGTCCCAGTCCATCCCGCCATCTTGACGGGTGGTGGGATCCATGCCGGCGGCCGTCCGCCCGGCTGGCGCCTGTCGGTTGTCCCAACTCACCCGCTGGAGGCTCAGACGCAGCAGTGTCTTGATCGCGTTGAGGATCTCCACCCGCGAAATTTTTGACGTGCCAATGTCCCGGGAGGCGATGGTGATGGGGACCTCGCGGATCGAGCAGCCGACCCGCCGCAGGTGATACAGCATCTCGATCAGGAACGCATAGCCGTCTGAACGGACCTCGTGGTAGTCGAACCGTTTGAACGCCGACACGTCATAGAGCCGGAAGCCTCCTGTGCAATCGTACGGCAACCCCAGGAGATGCGTCGTGCACCAGTGCGCGGTGTGCGTGAGGAGCAGCCGGATGCAGCTCCAGCCCCGCAGCCCTCCGCCCTCGATGTAGCGGGAGCCGACCACGACGTCCGCGTGCCCCGCGTGGGCCAGCAGGTCCCGCAGGTACGACGGGTCGTGGGCGAAATCCGCGTCCATGGTGAGCACATGGGTGTAGCCGCGCTCCCGCGCGTCGTCGAACCCGCGCTCATGCGCGCTGCCGATCCCGAGCTTCCCTTCCCGGTGGATCACCCGCAACGGCAGCTCCCCCGCCAAGCGGTCTAGGATAGCCCCGGTCCCGTCCGGCGAGTGATCGTCAACGACCAGGAGAGCTAGTCCGAGCCCCTGGGCGAGGATCTCGCGGAGCAGCCGCTCGATGTTCCCGGCCTCGTTGTACGTCGGGATGACGAGCAGGACCTTCGCGGGTTCCGCCATCAGCCCTCGTCCCCCCCATACTCCGCCGCGGCAGAGACGGGGCGGCGCGCGGGAGAGCCGACGAGCTCCAGGTCGCTCTTCCACATCATCTCGATCAGCGCTTCAAACGACGTCCTCGGCTCCCAGCCGAGGACGCGGCGCGCTTTGGCCGCGTCCCCGATGAGGCGCTCGACCTCGGCGGGCCGCAGGAGCTCCGGGTCCACCAGGACATGCCCGTTGGGGTCCAGGCCCGCCAGGGCGAACGTCAGGTCCACCACGTCCTGGACGCTGCGGCTCTCGCCAGTCGCGATCACGTAGTCATCCGGCCGGTCCTGCTGCAACATGATCCACATCGCCTCCACGTAGTCCCCGGCGAACCCCCAGTCGCGCCTCGCCAAGAGGTTCCCCAGCCGCAGCTCCTTCGCGAGCCCCAGCTTGATCCGGGCGGTCCCGTGGGTGATCTTTCGCGTGACGAACTCCAGGCCCCGGCGGGGCGATTCGTGGTTGAACAAAATCCCCGAGCAGGCGAACAGCCCGTAGCTCTCCCGGTAGTTCACCGTGATCATGTGCCCATAGACCTTGGACACCCCGTAGGGGCTGCGGGGATAGAACGGCGTGTCTTCATCCTGGGGGCTCTCCCGGGTCATGCCGAACATCTCGCTTGAGGAGGCCTGGTAGAACCTGGCGTCCGGCTTGTGGAGCCGGACCGCCTCCAGTATCCGCGTCACCCCAAGACCGGTCACTTCGCCGGTGAGCGCTGGCTGGTTCCAGGAGGTCGGCACGAACGATTGCGCGGCGAGGTTGTACACCTCATCCGGGCGGGTCGCGCGGATCGCCTCGTTCAGCGAGGACTGGTCCGTCAGGTCGCCTTGGATCAGGCGCAGCCGGTCGACGAGGTGCTCGATCCGGTCGAACCGCTCAAGGCTCGAGCGCCGGACCATCCCGTACACCCGGTAGCCTTTCTCCAGCAAGAGCTCGGCGAGGTAGGAGCCATCCTGCCCCGTCACGCCGGTGATCAACGCCGTCTTCTGCATCCGCGTCGCTCCTCTCCAATGCCTCGTCACACGATCCGCACCTGCGGCAACGGGACGATGAACCGGGTCCCTGCGTCGCGCAGCGACCGCTCCCGCTCAAGAAACTCCTCCAGGAAATGCCGGGGGAGGATGAACAGGGCGTCAGGGCGCGCCGCGCGC
>JACPSQ010000092.1 GCA_016193195.1 Candidatus Omnitrophota bacterium | reverse complement strand
TGCGCGAGCTTCCGAAGCACCAGGACATCATCACGTACTGCTGGAACGTGACCTGCCTCCTCTGCACGAAAGCCGCCTACGTGCTGGCCTCGAGAGGCTACACCGCGCGGGAGATGATCGGCGGCATCGAGTCCTGGCGCGACGCCGGCTTCCCGATCGAGACGTAACAGACGGGCAGCAAAATTTCTCCAGGGGTCCCCGTCGGATGGCTCATCCCCCTCGCTTTGTGGTCCACGAGCACCACGCGTCAAGGCTCCACTACGACTTCCGCCTCGAGATCGACGGCGTGTTGAAGTCCTGGGCCGTCCCCAAGGGTCCATCGATGAACCCGGCCGAGAAACGGCTGGCCGTCATGGTCGATGACCACCCGCTTGACTACGGCTCGTTCGAAGGGGTGATCCCCGAGGGACGCTATGGGGCCGGAGCGGTGGTGATGTGGGATGCGGGGACGTTTGAGCCGCTCGAGGGCACGGACGCACCCGCAGGGCTGATGCAGGGGTCGCTGAAATTTTCCCTCAAAGGGAAGCGGCTCAAGGGAGTGTTTGCCCTGGTGAAGCTGAAAGGACCTCGTGCGACTGGGAAGGAGTGGCTCTTGATGAAGAAGGCCGACCAGGACGCCAATCCCCAGTTCGTGCTGGAGTCCGCCCTCACGCCGGCCAAGCGCCGGCAGCTGAGAGAGACCACCCCTCCGTGTGACGCCTCGTGATCGCTCGACGTCGTTTCATCACCTGGGGGTTTATGAAACCGGTGCTCTGACATGGCCCGCTACGACATGATCATCTTAGGAGGTGGGATCATCGGCGCGGCGCTCGCCGAGGAGCTGGCGCGCCATGGCCAGCGGGTGACGCTCATCGAGCGCGGCTCCATCGGGGCGGAGGCGTCCAGCGCCGCCGCCGGCATCCTCTCGGCGCAGATGGATCTGGCCGGTCCCGGACCGTTCTTTGAGCTCTGCCAGGCCGCGAGGCGGATGTACCCCCGCTGGGTTGAGCACCTCGAGCGGCGGACGAATGAGCCGGTCGGCTATCACGTCGACGGGATCCTCGCCCTTGCGATGTCAGGTCGCGAGGAGCGCGCGATGACGCGCCAGGCGCGCTGGCAGACGAGGCAGGGACTGCGGGTCGAGCGGTGGTCGTCCAAGGAGGTCCGTCGCCATGAGCCCGCCATCGATGGAAAGATCAGGTGCGGCTTTCACTTTCCGACGGAGGCTCAGGTGGACAACGTCCAGCTCATGCGCGCACTCTCCGCCGCCTGCCGCAGAGCGGGGGTGGAGCTCCAAGAGCACACCGCCGCCCGCCGGCTCCTCATCCGTGAAGGAAACGTCCGCGGGGTGGAGACAGACCACGGTCCGCTCGAGGCCCAGGTCCTCGTCAACTGCCTCGGGAGCTGGGCCTCGATGGGCGGGGCCTTCCCGATCCCCCTGCCGGTCGAACCGGCGCGCGGGCAGATGCTCGCCTTCCGCGGCCCGAAGCGGCTCATCCGGCGCGTGGTGATGTCGGAGCGGGCCTACGTGGTGCAGCGACGGGATGGGAGGCTCCTCGTCGGCTCCACCGTCGAGTTCGCAGGGTTTGAGAAAACGCTAACCCTCGACGGCATCCACGCCATCCTCTGCGGCCTGCGTCACATGACGGGCTCGCTCGGCGCCTGCACGTTCCTCGAGGCCTGGGCGGGCTTGCGGCCCTACACGAAAGATAGGCTCCCCATGCTCGGCAGGACCCCGGTGGAGGGGCTGTACGTCGCCACCGGCCACTTCCGGCACGGCATCTTGCTCGCCCCCATCACCGCGACGCTCATGAGCGAGCTGATCCTGCGCGGCCGCTCTTCATTCGACCTCTCCCCGTTCTCGCCTGGCCGCTTCTCGTAACCTCGCCGTGCCGGGTCGGGTTCCACCAAATGGCCGCCTCACGGTCGGATTACCTCCCTCGGGCGATAATACTTGACAAAAGAGTCGTATTATAGTAGTTTTAAGGTAACATGAAGATCACCGCTCAAGAGGAATACGGGTTACGGTGCCTCCTCCAGCTCGCCCGAGTGCCCCAGGGTCAGCTCGTGCGGGTGAAGGACATCGCCGCGAAGGAGGGGCTCTCGAGCGCCTACGTCGAGAAGCTGCTGCGGTTCCTCTCTCGGGTAGGACTCGTGCACAGCACTCGAGGGATCAAGGGCGGCTACATGTTGAACCGTCCGGCATCGGCGATCACGCTGGGGGAAGTCGTGAGGGCGCTCGGGACCGTGCAGACGACCGACCGCATCTGCCATCAGTTCACCGGCAACGAGGCGGCGTGCGTGCACTTTACGAGTTGCGGAATCCGATCGGTCTGGTCCGGGTTGACGACGTACATCCAGAACTTCTTGGACCAGACGTCGTTGAGCAGCCTGTTGGAGGACGAGTACGTGGTGGCGGAGCGTCTTTCGAAGCGTTTCGCTGCGTAATCATCGCCCGGACGAAGCATGACTGATGAGGAAAAGATGACCAAAGAGTCTGACATGGATCGGCCGCTCCTGGCCGTCGAAGACCTCCACGTCGCCGTTGAGGGGAAGGAGATCCTCAGGGGTTTGGACCTCAGCGTCAGCGCGGGGGAGCTCCATGCGCTCATGGGCCCGAACGGCTCCGGCAAAAGCACTCTCTCCTTCTGCCTGATGGGGCATCCCAAGTACGAGATCACGGCGGGGAGGATCCGCTACCGCCAAGAGGACCTCGCTACCCTCTCGCCGGATGAGCGCTCACGGCGCGGCATCTTTCTCGCGTTCCAGTACCCCACGGCGATTCCGGGCGTCACCATCGCGAATTTCCTCCGGGCCGCCCTCCGCGGCGTGCGCGGAGGAGACGTGCCGGTCAAAGAGTTCCGCCAGACGGTGAAGCCGCACCTCAAGGCCCTCGGCATCCCGGATGCGTTCATGAACCGGTACGTCAACGACGGCTTTTCCGGCGGCGAGAAGAAGCGGCTGGAAATCCTGCAGATGGCGGTGCTCTCGCCTCTGCTTGCGGTGCTCGATGAGACCGACTCCGGGCTGGATATCGACGCGCTCAAGACGGTCGCCGCCGGCATCAACGCCCTGCGCAGCCCGCAGCGCGGGATCCTCGTGATCACGCATTACCAGCGCCTCTTGAACTACGTGAAGCCCGACGCGGTCCACGTCATGATGGACGGTCGCATCGTGCGCTCGGGCGGATCGGAGCTTGCGCTGGAACTGGAGTCGAAGGGCTACGAGGGCTTTCGTCCATCGGGAGCGTCCGTGGGCGTGGGGTCATAGGAGGACGGGTGGATGTCAACGCCGAAGCCGAACGTCCAGATCAACGAAGACTACGAGAAGCTCTACGGCTTCCACGTGCCGGAGCACGCCGTCTTCAAAGCCGAGCCCGGCCTGGATGAGGGGAAGGTGCGGCAGCTCTCCGGGATGAAGGGCGAGCCTGCGTGGATGCTGGATCTGCGGCTGCGGGGCTTCCATCACTACCGCCGGAAACCGATGCCGCAGTGGGCGAATACGGAGCTGCTGAACAGCATCAAGTTCGACGACATCTACTACTACCTCAAGCCGACGGAGAAGAAGAGCGAGTCCTGGGAGGAGGTCCCGGCGGAGATCAAGGAGACATTCGACCGCCTCGGCATCCCTGAGGCCGAGCGGAAGTTCCTCGCGGGGGTCAGTGCCCAATTCGAATCCGAAGCTATCTACCACTCGATGCGGGAGGATTTGCAGAAGCAGGGCGTGATCTTCCTCGACATGGACACGGGCTTGAAGGAGCAGCCGGAGCTCGTCAAGCGCTACTTCGGAACCGTCATCCCTCCGGCCGACAACAAGTTCGCGGCGCTCAACACGGCGACGTGGAGCGGCGGCTCGTTCATCTACGTCCCGAAGGGCGTCAAGGTCGAGATGCCGCTGCAGGCCTACTTCCGCATCAACGCGAAGAACATGGGCCAGTTCGAGCGGACCCTGATCATCGCCGATGAGGGCGCGGAGGTCACCTATATCGAGGGCTGCTTTACGAAGGGGGCTCTTGTCACCACGAACCCGGACTATAAACCCATCGAACAGATCAAGGTGGGTGAGCGCGTCCTCACGCACGCCGGCCAGTACCGGCACGTTTACCGCACGCAGGAGCGGCCATACAGCGGACCGCTCTACACCGTTGAGATGTATGGCGATAGCACCCAGCGGCTAGAAGTGACCGCCGAGCACCCCTTCCTCTACGTCAAGCGGGAGCGGGCCAATGAGCGCAACCGGCATTGGGACGTGCAGTGGGGCACTCCGAAGGATCTCAAGTGGAGAGATTACCTGGCGGTTCCGGTAAATCGCATTACGGAGTCTGTTTCCTCGACGAAGGTCACCGTGCCCTTCCGTCGACAATCTGAGACGGTGGAGTTACCTAGCACGGCCGGGTTCTTTCGATTGGTAGGTTATTTCCTCGCGGAGGGGAGTACGGACCCTCGCGGCTACATCCATTTCGCGTTCGGTGAGACTGAGCGTGAACTGATCGAGGACGTCAAGTCTCTCCTCCGACAGACTCTCGGGGTGACCAAAGCGGATGAATTTCCGCACCCCAAGAACCACGGGATCAATCTCGTCGTCAGCTCCGCGAAACTGGCGCGAGCTTTCCGACAGCTTTTCGGCGAGTCGGCTGGGACCCGGCGCATCCCGCAGTGGATGATGCTCGAGACACCCGAGAAGCAGCGAGAGCTCATCGTGGGGGTGTTCCGCGGCGACGGCAACTACTACAACCAGCGCAACAAGCACGGCCGCAAAGAGATTTTTCGGATTACGACGGTCTCTCCGGTCCTTGCACGCCAGGTGCGCGATGTCCTGCTCCGCCTCGGGGTGGTCGCCTGCCTCAACCGACGCGATCGTCGTCATGAGCATCGGCAGGCTATGTATACCATTGGCGTTGGAGGGGAATTCGCTTCCCGATTCGGGGAACTCGTGGGGATCCAGGTGCGCAGCTCGTTGAATGGCAAGAAGCGTGCCGCGATGTTCGCGATCGATGAGCGATACGCGTACGTTCCGATCAAGCGAATCACAAAACGTCTGGTGAAGAACACCCCGGTCTACAACTTCAGCGTTGAAGGAGACGAATCGTATGTCGCAGGAGGCGTGGCAGTGCATAACTGCACAGCCCCGAGCTACTCGTCGGATTCGCTCCACTCGGCGGTCGTGGAGCTCATCGCGCTGCCGCATGCGAAGCTTCGCTACGTGACGATCCAGAACTGGTCGAAGAACGTCTATAACTTGGTGACGAAGCGGGCGATCGCCCACGAGGGCGCGACGGTGGAATGGCTCGATTGTAATATGGGCTCACGCCTCACGATGAAGTTTCCTGGGGTGTACCTGATGGGCCGAGGGGCGCGCGGCGAGGTGCTCTCGGTCGCGTTCGCGAGCGACGGCCAGCACCAGGACGCCGGGGCGAAGATGATCCACGCGGCACCCGACACCTCGTCGGTGATCACCTCGAAATCAATCTCCAAGGGGACCGGCCGGACGAGCTACCGTGGCCTCGTCAAGGTCTATCCGGGGGCCGTGAACGCGAAGTCCACCGTGCGCTGCGATGCGCTCCTGCTCAATCCAGAGTCGCGCTCCGACACCTACCCGACGATGGAGATCGACGAGAAGCGCGTCCAGATCGGCCACGAGGCGACCGTCTCCAAGATCGGAGACGAGCAGCTCTTCTACGCGATGAGCCGAGGTCTCAAGGAACAGGAAGCCATGAGTATGATCGTCAACGGCTTCATCGAGCCGTTCGTCAAGGCGCTGCCGCTCGAATACGCCGTCGAGATGAACCGCCTCGTCCAGCTCGAGATGGAGGGGGCGGTCGGCTAAGTCAGTGGTCAGTGATGAGTGACCAGTGATGGGTGAACAGCTCGACGAGAACACCTTCCAACGAGATCAAGAAACTTTTGTCCAGGCACTTAGGCGGGAGGCTCGAGGCTACAGCCTTGAGCCTTTAGCGTCGGTCACATGAGCGAAACGTTCAGCAACACGACCATTGATCAGTTGGCCAGGCAGCTAAGGGAGCCGGCGTGGCTGACTCAGCTACGGCACGAGGCGTGGGCCGTACACACGAGCCTCCCCTGGCCGCACGCAAGCGATGACGTTTGGCGGCGCACCGACGTGTCCTTGTTGGATCCGATGCAGGGGTTTTCGCCGACGCAGCCCTCGTTGCTTTCGCGGCTGCCGCTGACGGAAGCCGAGCTTGCCCAGTTCACCCGTCCGCTCGGGAATGAGCAGCTCGCCGCGCGGGCCAACGGGGCCTGGCTCATCGTGCCCCGTGGGGAGCAGGGGGTGGTCATCCAGGATCTGACTGAGACGGCGCATCGGCATCCGGACACGATCCGCTCGGCGATCGAAGCCGACGGCTTGAGCCTCGCGGAGCAGAAGCTCACGAGCCTCAACGCCGCGTTTC
>JACPSQ010000091.1 GCA_016193195.1 Candidatus Omnitrophota bacterium | reverse complement strand
TGGAGACGTGTCAGTCCCTCGGCGTCCCATTACGGAGGACCACGTCCCCGCTGAGGTCCTCCGGTTTGAAGAGGCGCTGATCAAGACCCGCCATCAGATCCTCGACATCCAGAAGAGGCTCTCAGACGATCTCGGCCAGGAGCACGCCGAGATCTTGAACGCGCACCTCTTGGTCCTCGAGGACCAAGCCCTGCGCGAGGAAATCATCAACAGCCTCAAGAATCAGCTCCTCAACGTGGAAACGATTTTCAACGACGTGATCCGACGGCACCTCAAGGCGTTCTCACGGACCGACGACGAGTACCTGCGGGAGCGCACGGCGGACATCGAGGACGTCCGCCGGCGCGTCCTCCGCAACCTGCTCGGCAAGCAGCCTGACACGCTGGCGCAGCTCGGCGAGCCCGTCGTCGTCGTCGCCCGAGACCTCTCGCCCTCGGAGACCGCCCAGATGCACAAGCGGCACGTCTTGGCCTTCGTGACCGACATCGGGGGGCGGACGAGCCACACGGCGATCATGGCGAAGTCGCTCGAGATCCCCGCCGTCGTCGGGGCCGAGGTGGCGACGAGGCGGATCCAAAAGAGCGAGTTCGTCATCGTCGACGGGACACGCGGGGAGGTCATCGTGGATCCGGATCCGCAGACGATTCAGCGCTACGAGCTCGAACAGCGGCGCCACCAGGAAGTCAATCGGCAGCTGCTCCACCTGAAGGATCTTCCCGCGGAGACGCTCGACCACCACACCGTCGTCCTCTCGGCCAACATCGAGCTGCCTGAGGAGGTTCCGTCTGTGATCGCCCATGGGGCCGATGGGATCGGCCTCTTTCGCACGGAGTTTCTCTACCTCAATCGGCTCGATTTCCCATCGGAGGAGGAACAGTACGAGGCCTACCACACGGTGGCCGAGCAGCTCAGGCCCCACCCCGTGATCATCCGGACGATGGACCTCGGAGGGGACAAGTTTTTTTCCCCCCTGCATCTTCCGTCCGAGATGAACCCCTTTATGGGCTGGCGGGCGATTCGATTCAGCCTGGCGAGGCCGGACCTCTTTCGCGTCCAGCTGCGGGCCATCTTGCGCGCCAGCGCCTGCGGCAACCTGAAGATGATGTACCCCATGATCTCCGGGCTTGAAGAGCTGCGCCGTGCCAACGAGATCCTCAACGCCGTCAAGGAAGAGCTGGCCAGGGAGGGCGTGCCGTTTTCCGAGCAACTCGAAGTGGGCGCCATGATCGAAGTGCCCTCCGCGGCGCTGACGTGCGATCTGTTGGCGGGCGAAGTGGATTTTTTCTCGATCGGCACCAACGATCTCATCCAGTACTCCCTGGCGGTTGATCGCGTCAATGAGAAGATCGCGTACCTCTACGAGCCGACCCACCCCGCCATCCTGCGCCTCGTCAAGCAGGTGATCGATGTGGGCCATGCGGCGAACATCTGGGTGGGCATGTGCGGGGAGATGGCGGGGGAGCCGCCGTTGAGCCTCTTGCTGCTGGGGCTCGGGCTCGATGAGTTCTCCACGTCCCCCGTGCAGTTGCCGATCGTGAAGCAGATCATCCGGTCGGTTGAGTACTCGTTCGCCCAATCGGTCATCCAGGAGGCGCTCAAGCTGCGCACAGGAAAAGAGGTGGAGGCGTTTCTCCTGGCGAGCCTCAAGCAGATCGCCCCCGCCCTCGTCGAATAATGCAGTCCATAGTCCATAGTCCGTAGTCCATGGCGAACCCTCTAGGGTCTATGGTCTATGGTCTATGGACTCACGGCGCTCCTGGAGCACCTTCATGGCGGTGAGCGCCGTGCTGCTGGCAGCGGGGTACGCCACACGGCTCTACCCGTTGACAACAAATCAACCGAAGGCGTTACTGCCACTCGGCCGGCGCGTGATGTTGGACGAAATACTCAGTTCCCTCAGGTCGGCTCGGGGCCTTCGGCAGTGCATCCTCGTGACCAATCACCTCTTTGCGAATCAGTTCCGTGAGTGGCAGCGAGCCCGTGGGGTGGACGTCCGCATTGTCGACGACGGGACCGAGACGGCCGAGGCCCGGCTGGGGGCCATTCGGGATTTGCAGTTGGCCAGGCGCGAGGTCGACGCCGAAGATGACCTGCTCGTCGTGGGAACAGATAACCTGTTCCGCTGGCCGTTGTCTGAGTTTGTGGCGCAGGCCCAGCGCCACCGCCCGCATCCCAGCATCGCCCTCTGGTTGGCGCCGTCCAAGGAGGTGGCGACGCAGTTCGGCGTCGTGACGCGCGATGCGAATGGCCGGATGACCGCATTTGTCGAGAAGTCGCCGCATCCCCCGACCACGGAAGTGGCGCTGTGCGTATACTATTTCCCTGCGCCCATGTGTGGGCGCATCCAAGCGTTCCTCGAGGGGGGAGGCAACGCCGATGCCCCAGGCTATTTCATCCAGTGGCTGGTGCAGCAGGGCGAGGTGTATGGGGTCATGATGCCAGGGCCGTGGTATGATATCGGGACGCTGGAAGCGTACCAGGCGGTTGTTCGTGAGTGGCAACAACCAGGTGTGAGGTGAGAGGTGACAGGTGCGAGGCGTGATTCAGGCGGAACGCCGTCGGTCGCTCGGTGTTCCTCACACCTCACACCTAACATTTAATTAGGAGGGACAGCAGCGATGCGGCGGCATTTGTTCACGTCAGAATCCGTGACCGAAGGACACCCGGATAAGATCGCCGACCAGATCTCGGACGCGGTCCTTGACGCCATCTATGACAAGGACCCGAACGGGCGGGTGGCCTGTGAGTCGCTCGTCACCACCGGGTTGGTGTTTGTGGCGGGGGAGATCACGACCTCGTGCTACATCGAGATCCCACAGATCGTGCGGGAAACCCTCCATCGCATCGGATACGTCGAGCCGGAGCACGGCTTCGCCTACAAGACCTGCGGCGTGCAGACGTCGATCCAGGCGCAGTCTCCGGATATCGCCCTGGGGGTGGATCGAGGGGGGGCCGGGGACCAGGGCATGATGTTCGGCTACGCGACGAACGAAACCCCGGAGCTCATGCCCCTGCCCATCATGCTGGCGCATCGGCTCGCCCGCCGCCTCGCCGAGGTGCGCAAGCAGCGGCTCGTGGACTACCTGCGGCCGGACGGCAAGACCCAGGTGACCGTCGAGTACCACGACGGGCATGTGGCGAGGCTTGAGGCGATCGTCGTGAGCGCCCACCACAAACCGGGGGTGTCGCTCTCCCGGATCCGCTCCGATATGAAGCGGCTCGTGATCGAACCGGTCGTCCCGAAGCAATGGCTGGATCGGCGGACGAGGCTCTTCGTCAACCCGACGGGCCGCTTTGAGGTCGGCGGGCCGATGGCCGACACCGGGCTGACGGGCCGGAAGATCATTATGGACACCTACGGCGGGATGATCGGGCACGGGGGCGGGGCCTTCTCCGGGAAGGATCCGAGCAAGGTGGACCGCTCGGCCGCCTACATGGCCCGCTACGTGGCCAAGAATCTCGTGGCGGCCGGCGTCGCCGATAAGTGCGAGATTCAACTGGCGTACGCCATCGGGGTGGCGGA
>JACPSQ010000088.1 GCA_016193195.1 Candidatus Omnitrophota bacterium | reverse complement strand
GCGTCCAGACCTCGGCCGCTAGGTCCTGAGAGCTACCGGCCATCCCCCGCCTTCCCCTGCGCCGTGCCTGCGGCCACCTCGTCCACGGTCAGCGGGCCGAAGAGGCCGGCGAGGCTCCACTCGAGACCAGCCCGCCGGGCCGCCTCCACGCCCTCACCAATGACGTCCAGGCCCGCCAACCGGAGGTCTGCATCGACGAGGAGCTTGACCAACGCTTCAAACGAGAGCCTCGGTTTCCAGCCGAGCAGGCGGTCTGCCCTCGAGCCATCCGCCCGCAGCACCCACGAGTCGGCAGCCCTGAAATGCTTCGGGTCGGTTCTCACACGCCGCTCCTGGCGCAGCCCGACGTACCCGAACGCCACCTCAACGAAGTCGGCGACCGCGTGATCCTCCCCGGTCCCGATGACGACGTCCTCCGGGGCCTCGCGCTGCACCAGCGTCCACGCCGCCTCGACATACTCCGGCGCATAGCCCCAATCCCGCCGGGCCCGGAGATCGCCGAGCGTGATGGTCTCCTGCGCTCCGGCGAGGATGCGGGCGATGCCGCGGGTGATCTTGCGGGTCACATGGCGCTCGTCCCGGCGCGGCGACTCGTGGTTGAAGAGGATGCCGCTCGCGCACCACATCCCGTACGCCTCCCGGTAGACTCGCGCCAGGTGATACGCGTAGAGCTTGGCGACCGCGTAGGGGTTGCACGGGTGCATGGGCGAGCCCTCGGACTGAGGAGGCGGGGCGTCCCCGAAGATCTCGCAGCTTGAGGCCTGGTAGAACCGGATCCCGGGATCGACCTGCCGGATTGCTTCCAGCAGGCGTAGCGTCGAGAGCCCCGTGATGTCGGTCGTGTAGTCGGGAATCTCGAAGCTGATCCGGGAGTCCGACTGGGCGCCGAAATGGTAGACCTCGTGCGGCCGGATCTCCTGCATCAGCTCCCGCAGGCGCGCGCCGTCCGACAGATCACCGAGGCAATCGATTCGTTCCGCGGCGGGCCGGTCGCCTTGAGCCGGCGCCGGATGCTGCTTCGCCGCCCTATCCCTGCCGGCCGCCGGGCTGTGCCGGGTGAGCCCATACACCGCGTAGCTTTTGTTCAAGAGGAGCTCCGCCAGGTAGAAACCATCCTGCCCGCTGATCCCCGTAATGAAGGCGCGGCGGCTCATGGAGACGCATACTCCAGCACATCCAGCCCCCGAAGATAGGGCAGGACTTTGGACTGCCCCAACGGCTCAAACACGCCGTCGTAGGACAGGTACAGAACCCGCAGCGGCTCCGGCATGGTCAGACGCTGGCGTGGCTCACCAGCCAGCTGAGCCTGCGCACCGGAAACGACGCCAGCGTCGCCACATTGAGCGGCCACTCCAGGACGCTGCGCCACGCGTAGGCGAGGCTCTTGTCCCATCGCCCGGCATGGAGGTAGGCCCCTGAGCACATGAGGTAGAGGTTGCTGTAACAGCGGCGCCGAAGGGGATGGACAGCCGCCGCAGAGGAATCTTCGAACATCCGCCCGAACGCCCGGAGCATGTCGCGCTCGAACAGCTCGACGTTCCTGTGCATCGCTGAGGGATGCTGCCGGTAGGAGACCAGCGGCTCCGGCACCACCCTGATCTCATAGCGGCAGGCGATCCGCCGCCACAGATCCCAGTCCGCCGACGTGGAGAGCTGCGGATCGAATAGGCCGACTCGGTCCAGGCAGTCCTTCCGCACAAGCGCCGAGCTTCCGCCCGGCGCCTGAGCCCATCGCAGCAGCGCAATCTCCCTCAACACCCAGCCGCTGTGTCTTGGCTGCTCGATGCCGAGGCAACGGCCTGCGTCATCGATCAACCACCGCCCGCAGTAGACCATTCCCACCGAAGGACGGCTCAGCCGCGCAAGTTGCCGCGCGAGCTTCTCCGGATGCCACACGTCGTCTGAGTCGAGGAACGCGATCAGCTCGCCCCGGGTGGCTTGAATCCCCCGATTGCGCGCGGCGGACACGCCCTGGCGAGGCTGCTGCAGCCACCGGATCCGATCGCCGAAGCGGCGCAGCACCTCCATCGAGTCATCCGTTGAGCCATCATCAACCACGATCACCTCGACTCGGGAATAGGATTGCCCCAAGACGCTCTCAATCGCCTGTCCCAGATATCGACCGTAGTTATGATTCGGGATGATCACGCTGATGAGCGGCGGTGCCGCGCCCATGCCTTACCCCCCACTTGCACAACTCGTTCGGCCGCTCGTCCCGCCGGCATCCCCTCACCCGTTTCCACTGCCTCTGCGCCCAATGCCCCGGCCGGCCGCCGGCTTTGAATGAGCCTGAAGGGAAGGATGCCGCGGCAGAACGCCATCTGCTCAATCCGCTTCTCAACTCGGATGGCCCAGCCCCACCGATCCAGGATCTGCGGCGGAAACCATCCAAAGGTCCGAATGGTGGGGGCCATCATGCCGGCTGAACGGAACGCCTGCCGGATCCTGGAGCGCCCCAGCACGAACATCCCCTTCTCTTCCGCCCAGCTCATATCCGGGCAGCAGAGGGTCTGGAGGAGAAAGAGAGGGTTTCGCCGGTTCGGCTCAATGAACGCCATCTGCCCTCCTGGCACCACCAGTCGGCACAATTGGCGCAGCGCATCCGCCAGATCGTTCAAGTGATGCAGAAAAAAGAAACCAATCACGGCATCGAACTGCGCTTCGCCGAACACCGACTCGAGCCGGTAGACATCCCCAGGCACAATTCGCACGCGATGTCTCTGCGAGGCCGGGAATGTCATCAGATGCCCGTTGAGCTGATCCAGCAGCGTCTCCGAGAAGTCACAAACCACCAGCTCTCCATCGAAGCTCTGCAGCACGTCGAACGTGAAGCGCCCCGCGCCGCAGCCCACCTCAAGCACGCGGCTGCCTGCCGGTAGCTGCGCGGCATGCATCAGGTGCTGGACCAGGTGACCCGCATACACACTGCCCGGCGAATACCGGAGGTGTCGATGGGTCCGCGTCGCGTAGAAGCGTTTCTGGCGTTCCACCCAGCCCCGGGCCGGCGCGCGATCGACGGTCTCGAGCGCTTTCCTCACCATGTGTCGCCAACCCGCCTGTCCATCGCATCCCCGGGGGACCGCTCGGCGTCTCCGCCAGAGATCCTGGCGAGCTTCCGCATGATCAGGTACTCGCCAATCACCGTCTCGACGGTATACGCGAACCCTGGAACGCCTCCCACCCACTGCGACTTCTCGACCGGCGCTACCACGTAATCGGGCGAGCCGAGGGCCGCCAGACGCGTCGAGACATCCAACCCGTCATGCCGCTCCCATGCGGCGAGCAGTTCAGCCAGATGCCCGACCTGCGCAGTCCGCCATCGCAGTTTGTGGTAGTCGAAGTACAGCGACGTCGGGTGCCCCATCATCGGCATGGACCGGCCCGTCCGGGTCCGCAGTGACCCGCCGAACTGCAGGCCAATCTCTTTGCCGAGCGCGTTCCGCGCCACCAGGGCCAGCACCGTTGAGGAGGCTGGCGTCCGCTCTCGGATGTATTCGTTGACCCCCACCCACATCGCGGCATCACTATCCCCCACGATACCGTGGCGGACGAGGAAGCTCAGGGCTGGGACCCGATGCCGTGTGCCGATGCCGTAGAGGCTCAGCGCCCCGACACACATCGCCGCCGCCGTAATCCGCAGGCGTCCCTCCGGAGACATCGCGCTCAACCGCCAGCCCGTTTCGTCTCTCGCCGCGACATCTCCGCCCCGCTGGCGGCGCGGCGATCTGGACCGCCACAGCATCACCAGGGTCGCCGCCACCACGACGAACGCCAGCTTGGCTCTGAACGTGTTGTGCAGCAGATAGACCGCCATCAACCCCGCCCAGGCCCCAGCGACCCCCGCCGAGGATACCGTGCGCTGCAGCCACTTCAGCAGCGCCACGCCCAGCGCAATCAGCAAGACGTACTGTGTCCACCACAGCGCTCGGGTGGGATTGGGCACGACCAGGTAGGGGATTTTCATTCCCTCCGGCGCATAGCTGAGATACAGCCCGCCCGCCGCCCACAAGGCAAGGCCCATGCCTGCCACCAGCCGGACGTCCGCCGCCGCCGCGGCGCGCAGGCCTTTCACCATCCAGCCCGCCACGCACAGCGCGACGAAGAGAAGGTTGCCCAGCAGTGGATTCATCCATGGATTGGCCTCGCGATCTTCCACATGATGAAGGATGTAATCGAAGAGCGCCTCGTGGCTCCCATCCGAGGGGCGCAGCACCGCATAGTAGCCCGTCAGCGCCGCCCCCATCAGCGCCGCAGCCACGGCCCAGGCGATGGCCTGACCGCGCCACCCCAGGCGGTGCCTGCCCAGCAGCGCCAGGGCGATCAGGGCCGGCCACCAGGCGTTTTTCACCGAGATCGACACGGCCAGGAGCAGCAGCGGCACGACCACCAGCAGGGAACGGCCTCCCAGGCTCTGAGCGAGCAGCCAGAGGCTGACCGGAGCAGCGACATAGGTCGGATTCACGCTGTGGTGGCTCACCGCAAAGGCGTTATTCTCAAGAATCGTATGCCCCAGCAGCATCAACGAGAGGATGGCCACGCGCTCGCTGACCCGCCGCGCTCCAAAGCCCTGCGCCGTCTTGTCCACGGCCGCCAGCGTCAGCGCCGCGAGGCCGATCGCGACGACGAAAACGACCCGCTCATCGAGCCACACGTTGCCAATCATCCCCACCAAGCGATAGTACAGCGAGTGCATGATCGGCCGAGAGGGCGACATGAACATGTCGTTGGGGAAGCTCCCCGGATGGGTCACCTGGAACACAGACCCGTGGTAGCACGACTGGCCGTCAACCCCCCGAAACATCGCGAGCTGGTAGACCAGCGCCATGACCCAAATCAACACGCCGATAGGGCTCATGAACGAGGGCCCGCGTCCGTCCGGTCCGCGCCGGCCATCACGCGAACCAGGGCCGGCGCCGACGATGATCCGGCGACCCCCGTCGCCGTCGGGCGACGCTCCGTCGTGAAATGTCGGACCGCGCTCTCCGCGCATCGCCGCTCCATTGCGGACCGGGATGCGGTCGTCAAGGACGCCACGTGCGGCGTGCAGAGCACGTTCGGCAGTCTCGCCAGCGGCCCGGTGTACGGCTCCACCTGGAACACATCGATGGCGGCGCCGGCCAGGTGACCCGTGCAGAGGGCGTCATACAGCGCCGCTTCATCCACGAGAAACCCCCGCGCCGAGCTCACGAGGTAACTTCTTGGCTTCATCATCGCGAGTTCCTGACGGCCGATGAGCGCTCCTTCCTCCTGGCGACGGCTCGCATGGATCGACACCAGATCGGCCTCGGCCAGCAGCACCGGCAGAGAGCGCAGCGCGACGCCGTCCGGGAGGTCCGACGGCGTAAATCGCGGATCATGAACGAGCACACGAGGCCCGAATCCTCTCAGACACTGCTCCACTCGTCGGCCAATTCGGCCAAACCCCACCACGCCGATCGTCCACTCGGACAAGAGGATGCCTGTGCGTTTCTTCCAAAGACCCTTGCGAACATCATCCAGGTGGAGCGGGAGGTTCCTCGCGAGCGCCAGAATCATCCCGACGGTCATCTGAGCGACAGGCTCGACGACTTCCTCTGCCGTGGTGTAGACCGTGATCCCGAGCCGTCGAGCCGCTTCCAGATCGACCGAGTCCGTCCCCGCCCCGCACCGGCTGATACAGCGCAGGCGCGGCAGCGCGGCCAAGACCTCCGCGTCATAGGGCTCGACACCGGCCAGCACCGCATCCGCGTCGCGCAACACAGCCGGCATCTCCTCGCGGAGGAGGCGGCGGCCCATCGTATTCAGCCGCACGTCCCAGCCCGCCTCGAGCAGCAGGCGCTTCGGCCGATCATCGGTCTCACAGAATTGTTGAAGCGCCACGTAGACCACCCGATGACTCATTTAAGACAGGATCTCGCGCAGCACGGCCTGCTGCAGCGCGTCCTCATGGAGATAGGCGTCCACGAGCTCGACCTCACGAGGTTCATTGATGCCGGGGTAGCCTTTGCTGAACTCCACCGCCCGGAGCATGACATCGTGCTCAATGACCCGCGACTGGTCGATCGACTCGGCCCGCTCAAGCGGGGTGCGGGCGAGCTCGCCGTAGCGCTCCAGAAAATCTCGACGGTACCCCAGAATCCCCAGGACCTTGCGAACGGGCCCGAAATCTGCTGCAAGGCCCCCGGCGAGATGCAACAGATTGCGTGAACAGAACAGGATCCGCCCTGAGACTGAGACGACGCACTTCACAATGGACGCATCGGCGAGTTCAGCGACCGTCTCAATCCGGGCGACGGCGTTCCATGCCGGCACGCTGGGCTCCACCTCCATCGCGCGCGCCATCGTCTCAAGGTCATCAGGCAGTACCAGGATCTCGTCACCTTGGACATTGACCACATGCGTGCAGTCGACTTGACGCATTGCCTCAGAGACGCGATCGGTTGCTGCTGGGTGGGCTGGTGAGGTCATCAGACACTTCCCGCCGTACGCCGCCACGGCCTCCGCAATCTCCGCATCGCACGTGGCCACCACCACCTCGTGGAACCGCTGGCAGCGCAGGACGCGGCGACGAACATGCTCCACCATCGGTAACCCGGCGACCTCCAGGAGCGGCTTGCCGGGAAATCGGCTGGAAGCCATCCGCGCCGGGATAATCGCCGCGACACGAACGCCGCTCATCCCGCGGCCTTTGCCAGGAGCACCAGATCCTGGCACCCTTCCGGATACGCTTCGATGGCGCTTTCCACGTAGTCAAGCAGCTTCAGACCGGCAACCTGCGGCCAGTGCGCCATCACGTACTCCTTGCGGATGATGGCATGACCGTACTCCGGCATCTTGGGATTCTCGACCGCATAGAAGTAGTCGCATCCGGACCTCATGAAGGCGTCAACCATCGTCATCCTCTCCCTCCCTGGTGTTCCGAGACGCCCTGCGAGGCCTCGCGTGGCTGGCGATGGACGCCGATGAGCTCGCGCATCCGCTCGCCCCATTTCCACAAAATGAAGATATCCGAGGCCAAGACCACAAAGGTGTAGCCTCGATTGAAGGCCTCGGTGACGTTGTCGCGCGTTGGCTCGACGAGGTGTGTGCCGCAGGCCTTGCCATGGCGCTCGCAGCTTTCGATCGCGCGGGCGCAGGCTGCGACGACCTCGGGATGCTCAAGCTGCCCGGGAAGCCCCAGCGAACCGGACAGATCGTACGGCCCGATCATCACCGCATCCACAGCGGGATGCGACACAATCGCGTGAATCTGGTCAATCGCCTTCGCCGTTTCGACCTGGACCATGAGGACCAACGACTCGTTGGCGGCCCCCACGTAGTCCTCAAAGGCGAGGCCGTACCGGTGGGCCGCCGCGACGCCAAAACTCCGGCGGCCGGCCGGCGGGTACCACAGCGCCTCGGCGGCGCGATCCACATCCTCACGGCTGGACACCTGAGGGATGATGACGCCATCCGCCCCGGCATCCAAGAGACGGCGCACCTGCTCGACATTCCCTGGAAAGGTCCTGGGCAGGCACGCCCGCTGGTGCTCATGGCAGGCGCGGATGATCATCTGTGACGAGGCCAAATCGATCGTCGTATGCTCCAGGTCAATACCCACAAAGTCCCCCTCGGCCGCGGCAAAGAGGCTGGCGATCTCCGGATGCCCGATCGACATCCAAGCCCCATACACTCGGGCCCTCGATCTGAGCCGTCGGCGCAACGCGGCGGCCCTCGACAGGTGTGTGGCCGCCTCGAACCCGGTGAAGCTCGTCTCCCCAGACCGCGCCAGCCCTTCGGTCATCAGCGCGCCTGCAGCGGCGCCAGCCGCACCAACCGATGCCGATGCTCGCCGTCAAAACAGCTCACCCATGGCACCCGGATGCCGCACACCGTCGGGCCGTGAGCTCCACGGTACCGCGACAGATAATGGGTGTAATACGGGCACACGCCGTCGAGGAACACCTCGTCACGGTCATGCCAGGGGTAGTCGGCGAACCTCGCCACCTCGCCACCCGGCAGTATTTTCTCCACGCGATTGACGCAGTAAAACCGCGACTCGGGTCCGCTGCGCCGACGAAGGAAAGCGAAATAGGTTTGGATCGTCGCGGCGTTCATCTCCTGCATGCTGGCCACGTTGATCGCGCAATCAATCGGGTCGGACACCCGCTCAATCGCTTGGGGGAGGACGAGTGCCAGCTCAGCCGGCGGCCCCTCCTCGGTCCCTCCCTGCTGCGCCAGGAACGATATCCTGACCCTGGGGTCGGCACGCTGGTGCGTGTCGGCTTGAAACACCAGCGTCTTGGGAAGATCGATGCAGTACATCCGGATCCCTGGGACGTAGTGACGGATCAGCGCGCCGAGAAATCCGTACCCATCCCCAATCATCGCGCAGGTCCTCGGTGAGAGCCGAGCATCCTTCCAGTGGTCCGCAAGCAATGTCAAGATCACCGCCGATTTCCACACGTCAAAGGTGAGCCCAAAGCGCATCTGGCGGGCCAGCCGCGTGGTCCTCCGCCACACCGCGGGGTACTGCGGGAGGCTGGTGGTCAGGCGCCTGTAGGAGAGCCGTTCGAGCTGATGCAAGAGACGGCCGGGCAGCCCTGGCCGACCCACATCGCCAATGCCAAACCCCCGCAGGACCAGTTGCCCCTCTTCCAGCCGGACGGTGTTCCTGGCGGTGTACTCCTGCCAATAGGAGCTTGTATACACGGCTGGAGCCGGATCATGCTCGACGACGTCCATCAACCGCTCGATGACGCTGTTCATGACAGGGCCGTGAAGTCCGCCAGCCAGTACCTCGGTGCCAAAGCAAACGGGGCCTCAGTCACCGCGGACCCCAGGGCACCGTCCCCCACGGCAACGAACGCGCAGCCGGCCTCCTGGGCTGCCTGGGCGTCTTCCCCGGTATCGCCGAAGAAGACCAGCTCCTGCCGGGTGAGCGCATACCGGGCCTTGAACCGCGCCAACCAATCGGCTTTGTGCACGGGAGCTCCCTGAACGTACTCGAACCACCGCCGCCACCCACGCCGCTCCAGGATGTGCAGGAGGGTCTCGTGTGGCGTGCTCGACAGCACCCCGGTGATGCAATCCGCGGCGGCGGCCGCCAAGAACTGCGCGGCACCCGGGATCTCGCGCGCCGCGATAATCTGCTTGGTGGTTTCTCGATCAAACCGGGCCAGCAGCCTCGCTTCGATCTCAGGCGTATAGGCCAGGCCCAAGATCTCCTCGTAGACATACTGGAATTTCTCCCGCCGCGGCGTGTGGTGGCGACTCCGGCAGTATCCCTGAATCTGGGCACGATGCTCAGGAAATCCCGCGAAGCACTCGTCAAAAGCCCGCCACTTGATGGCGGTGGAATCGACCAGTGTCCCGTCGAAATCGAACACCCTGACCCTGGCGTGCTGGATGACATCAGCCAATGGAGACCGCGCGGCTGTCAGCTTCATGACTCGCGACTCGGCGATGCGGCGCGGGCAGCCCCCGCATCCGTTCGCCGCAAGATGAGCACCCCTCGGATGGTCGCCTCGACCCGATAGTCAAGGTCAGGAACCCCCCTGAGCCACTGAGCGCCATCCGCCGGGACCACGAAGTACTCGGGCGAACCAAGGGCTGCCAGCCGCTGTGAGACGCCCGGCCAGTCATGCCGCTCCCAATGCCTGGCCAGCTCCTCCCACAGCCACTGCTGCTCAAAATACCGAGAGGCCATCTCGTAACTCAGGTAGGTGGAAGCCGGGCGGGTGATCGGCATCGGACGACCTGTCCTCACCCTCAGGGCGTCATCCGCGCCGTATATCCCGTCGCGATCCCGAGAGAGCGCCAGAACAGACGCCGTGGGAGAAGTCTGGGTCCGAAGATAGTCGTCAACGCCGACCCACTTGGCGCTTGACGCATTGCCCATGACCCCATGGGCCGTCAGGAATTGCAGCGAAGGCCGTTGGGTGTGCACGCAACGGAGGAGATACACCGTTGTGGTGAGCACGATGGGAAGGAGGAAGAGGCTCGCCTTCGCAGGCAGCGCCTTGGCCATCACGCGCCTGGGCGACGCTCGGATGGCGCGCGTCGCCACGACCATCAGGGCGAGGCCGCTCCAAAGGCACAGGAGCAAGAGCGATCGCTTGATGAAAAAACTCGAGACCTCGGTGGATCGCGACTCAAAGATGGGGGTCAGGTACAAGCCCCCCAACAGGAGGGCAGCCAGGACCTGGGTCCTCCGGGCGCCTCGGTCGAACAGCCGGACAGCGTAACACCCAAGGACGAGATAGCTGAGCTGTTGCGGCCACCATGACGTCCGATTCACGGACATCCCCACCAGAATCGGGATCTTCATCACATCAGGCGCATACGTGTAGTACACCCCTCCCAAAAAGAACGCCGCCAGCGCGATGGTAAAAAACGCCAGGCACCGTGCCTGCAAGACACCGCTGCCACAAGCCGCTCGCATCGCTCCAAGGATGAGGAGCAGGTACAGCCCATTCCCCGCCAGGCTATCCCGGAAGGGGTTGGCCTCACCGTCTTCGTACCAGTCCCACAGATCAAAGAGGAGTCCAGCTTCCCGGTTCCCCCGGTTCACGAGCGCAAATCCCACGAAGAGCGTCACCAGGCTCAATGCGACCCCCACGGCGATCCGTTTCCACGGCACGTGCCAACGCTCCCGCAACCAGAAGACGAACGCGATCATCGCCGGATACCAGCCGTTCTTCGGTGCAATCAGGACCATCAATCCACTCAACGCCATCGCCGCGAAGAGGCGGTCTCCACGAAAGAGCAGATAGGCCACCCACAACCCGATCGGGTGGACCGCCGCCGTCGGCGTCCCCGAGGACGGGACCAGCTGGGCGAAGTTGGTCTTGAAATGGTGGGCCACTAACACCAGGGCAAGGACCGCCAGCCGTTCGAGAGGCGTGGAGGCGCCAAACAGCACGGCCAGCCGATCCACCGCGGCAATCGCGAGGATCACCAAGCCCAGATACCACGCCAACTGGAACCGGTCATCCAGCCACAGGTCTCCAGCGATATGCGCGACGACGTAGACCAGCGAGACCATGGTCGGATGTCGACCCGTCACGTATCGATCCCCCGGAAAACTCTCCGGATGGATCGCCTTGAATGAATTCCCGCGATACCCGCCCTGGTGCTCGAGGCCTTGAAAGAACGCGAGGGCGTACAGCAGGGCGAAGATCGCTAACGACACCCCGTAGAGGAACCGAGCCCGCCTCGCGTCGCGGGCAGCCCTCTCCGATGTGGCGGGGGAGATCGTCTGTTCCGCCACTCCCTCCCGTGTCGCCACCAAGCTCATCGTCTCCCCCTTGCCGCCACGGCCGTCGTCTCCCACTTGTTCCCCCTCACTGTCAGGCGCGGATCGCTCACTAAGGCGTGCCAGACGACGGCCTGGAACGCCTCTGTGTGCGGCGTGACGGACTGTGGGTTGATGGTGGGGATGACCACCACGGTATCGCCCCGCTGCTTGGTATACCCACCGTCCCGCCCCACAATGCCCAGCACGTCCAGGCCACGCGCCTTCGCCTCGTCAATGGCGGCTACCAGGTTGACGCTGATGCTGCGCTCTCGGCTACCGCCGCCGACCGACATGATGAACAACACATCGCGCTCGCAGGCCCGGCTCACTTTGAGCCACTCGGCGAACACCGTCTCCCATCCCTCATCGTTGGTGCGAGCGGTTAACTCGGAGACGTTATCCACGGGGCTGTACGCCTCGATCCCGGCTAATTTCCGGAAATCATTCACCGCGTGCGAGCAATTGCCGGCGCTCCCTCCCACACCGCACAGGAAGAGCCTGCCGCCTTCCTCGCGTAACCGGACCAAGCGCCCGACCATGCGATCGATCGCCTCCACATCAAGCTGCCGAGCCACCTCAGCGGTCTCTTCGAAATGGCGCTCAAGAAAGCTCGACATGAGTCAAGGTTTCCTCCCCACGATGCGCGCGAACGAGCTCAGGCCTTGTTGCTGGAGAAACGTCTGAAACGCCTCCTGCGTCTCAGGATTCGCCCTCAGGAGCTGCTCTTCGAATGCCGACAGCGTGAGCGAAAGATCGCGTTGACGATGCGCCTGGACCACACCGACGTCGAGCACCCCGGGGGTGCTCACCTCAAGCAACTCCAGGCCCGCACGCGTCATCAAGGCGGACAGGCCCTGCAGGCTGAAGCCGTTCGTCCGATCCGGCGGATAGAGATACAGATTCCGCAAGCCGAGTGCCGCCATATCAAAGCCGGAGACCACCAGACCTGTCACAAACACCAGCCCCCCGACGACCACGCGCTCGACCACCCGCTGCAGCAGACGCGCCGGATCATCCACCCGATCGAGGGATTCGAGCAGCACTGCCACCTCGACCGTCTGCGAATCGGCCGGGCCGATAGGCTGATGGGCCACGGCCATCTCATCAATCGTGAACGCTGCGGCGCAGACGCCGCTGTCGTGCAGGAGTGGCGTGAACGGGCTGGGGGGGGTCGTGACCTCCAACAGCGTCGGATGGTCCATCTGCTGCAGCCGCAAGGTGTCGCGGATCCACTCCAGTTTGGGCGCATAGACGTGATCGGCGCGGGACTGGACGAGGTCAGCATGGAAGGTGGCCGGCGACTGCCGATACCGGCTGACCCCCGCCAAGAGGCCGGCCCACGCTGACCAATCAGGCAGGTCGGCCAAGAACAGGCTGCCGCAGCTCGGGCAGCGCACATACGCCAATCCCTCAACGGCTCCACACGGCTCAAGGATGGCACGGTCTACCGGACAGTGGGCGCGGCGCTGGCCCCGGCCCGCCATGGCACGCCGGGTCTGAGCCAAACAATAGCCCCGATAGCGCACCAACCCTTCCAGGGGCTTCACGGAGGCGAGGGGAAATGTGGGACTCGTCTGAGTGGTGCGCATCAACGGCTTGTGGCTGTCGGACTACCCGTCAGAGCATAGATGTCACGGATCAATTGCATCACTCGCCTGGCCTCCTCCAAGGTTCCATGGGTTGAGGGGCGACCTTCCTGCACCGCCACGAGGAACTCGTTGACTTCCTTCTCCCAGGAGTCATCACGATCAAAGTACAACACCTCTTCACGGGGGTTCCCGAGCGCCAAGGCCTCGTCTTCGAACTGACGCTTCCCAATCACCAACTGCTCGCGCCCATAGCTGCCGGTTTGCGACAGTAAACCGCTTGCGATGAGGTAGCCGTCCCGGCAGCCGATCTCCAGGCGAAACGTGTGCTTCCAAAGCGTCGAAGAGGAATGCAGAAACGCGGGAACGCCCTGCTCGGATCGCAGCAGGACAAAGGCGTTGTCCTCCACCCCGCAATTCCAGAAGGCGTCGACCAGCATGGCATCGACCAGCGTGAGGGGTCCCAGAAACACGTGGAACAGGTCCAGCATGTGAATCCCTTGGTCCAACAGGATGCCTCCGCCGGAGAGGTCGGGGTTGTTACGCCAATTCTCGCGGAACCGCATCCCGCCCGATTTGCCGTAGGTCCCCTTGAGGTAGAGCGGATCGCCCAGCCCACCTGATCCCACCAGGGCCCTCGCCGCCTGGATCGATGGGTGCAAGCGGTGGTTGAAGCCGAACGCCAGCGCGGCGCGGGGCGCGTTCGAGGCCGCCTCGGCGACTCGGCAAAAATCCTCCAAGTTTCGCCCAGGCGGTTTTTCGCAGAACACGTGCCGGCCGTGCTGGAGAGCCTCCACGCACAGATCGGCCGTGACGTGGTTCGGCGTGCAGATGAAGACGGCATCGCACTCGCGCCAGGGAGCCGGCCGGCCCGCGGGAAGCAATCCCTCCGGCGCCTCGGCCATCGAGGCCTCGAGGGCCGGCTCCGCCACGAGCACCGCGCTGACGAGCGGATGGTTGCGTAAGATGCGGTAGCGAATTTTCCCCATGTAGCCGTAGCCAAAGATGAGGCACTTCATTGCGTCTCCACCGTGGGCCTCGTGAGTCCCACAGCTTCCAGCAACTCATCGATCGCCTCATCATCGACCGGCTTGACATACGCCTGGGCGTAGACGCTCGCGCCACGCCACTGCGCGATCGCCTCATCCCGACTGGAGGCCGCATACCGCTGGAGGCTGTCAGCGAACGCGTCAATCGACGCCACCCGCTCGCGCCAATCCGTCAGCTCGAACAACGGATCGATGTCCGGCGAGCCCTCGGCTTCGACATAGATCGGCTTGACGCCATGCAGCAACGCGTACAGCACCGCGGAGGACCCGCGATACAGGAGGATGGATGATCGCTGAAACTCCTCGGCAATCGACCGCTCCCCGGAGAACGCGATGTTCGGGTACCGCTCCGGGACCGCGCGCAGATGGGGGCGGACCTGCTCAAAGGGCAGCATGGGATGGCACCGGAAGATAAAGCGGTGGTCCGAAAGCCGCTCCGCAGCCTGGATGGCAAACTCAAAGAGCGCCTCGGACTCGGGCAGGTTCCCTTCAGGCAGCACCAACACGGTGCGGCGGTCCGGGTGCGGCACATCGTGCAGGCGGTCCCCGGCAGATCGCCGAAACGTTCCGAACGTCACCAACCGCGTGCCTCGTGGGGCATGTCCCGGCGCCATCAGTCGCCGTGTCACCTGGCCCACGCACAACACGACCTCAGGCGCTGAGCACTCCCAGGACTGATGGTTCGGCTGGAGCACCGAGAGGGAGTGTCGCATGACGATCGTGTGCTGATAGCCCACGATCACGCAGTCCGAACGAGCCGCCTTGGCTCCCTGCCAGGACGGCTGTTCCCACGGCTGGCCCTCATAGAGGGTGAGGTAGGCGCGTGCCCCCCATCTCCGCACCGCATTACGGGCGGCATAGAAGTGTAGGGTATTCCGCAAGGTGATCGGCTGGACTACGGTGTGGCACGTCACGAGCGACACTAACGCCACCTCACGAACTGAGGTGTGCGCGGCCAGGCGGAAGAGTGACAGCGCAGCGGCCAGCTGCCTGCACGCGACCGCCAGCGGCGCCCAGAGCGGGATCAACGCCTCTTCGGGCATCGCCGGCCCCTGCGCGCAGCGCAGGATCTCGTCCACAAACGGCCGGTCCATCTTCTCTCGGGTGTCGCCGACCAACAAGAGGGACCTGATGCCTCGCGCCTGCAGCTGGGCCGGCAGCGTCCCGTAATAGAAATCCCTGCTCCCGTCAAAAAACTCGGCGCCGAAGCCCCAGGTCTTCATGACCACTTCGGCACGCGCTCGCCTCAAGCGACGGAGGGCCCCGCGGCACTGCCATCTGACAGCGGCCAGCCGCAGCGTCTCGCGAAGGGCATACCCCACGCACCACATCCACCGCGCCACGAGCGCCGGCCACGAGGGGAGCGCGCGCCGGCCAGACGAGGCCGCGTCTTCTGCTTGCGCGAGGCGATCCATCAAGCGCAGTTGATCCGGTGGCAGAGGATGCCTGGGGTTGAGCGTTGATGTCCCCAGCGCGGCGAGTCGAGGGCACAGTCGCTTGACCGTGTAGATGGCCTCGGTCAACCTCGCGTAGCGAGACATCCACTCGGTCGATGCGTCCGCGCCGTTCACCGGCGGGGAGTCCAGGCCGGTCTCATGCGGCAACGGCATGGGCCACCCTGGTGTCCTCGGATGCGTGCTGATCGATCCCCCCGCATTCACCGCGAGCACCATCTGTTAACCCCAACGCGCCGCATACCGTTCGGCGGCGTCCGCGAGGACCGTCTCGCGATCAAGCCCGGCGTCAAACCCTCCCAGGAGCCACTGGAGGTACGCCCCAATCCGTTGGGCCGCCCGACCATCGCGAAACGGATCCAGCTCATCCACCAATGTCCATCGGCCAGCGTAACTTTAGCACTGACCTCAGTGAAACCGCCGCTTGCTACAGGTCGTGCTCACAGACGTGATTCGGAACGTCCTCATTCGGTTAGAGGTCCAAACACCCCCAGCGCCCAATCCCGCAATTCATCTCTACCACACACAACCGGTATGCCGGTGGCTGCCGAATCATCTTTTTGGATGAGGCTGTTTGGATAGTAGTAGATGGAGGGCTTACCTAAGTGCCTGCCGTATAGGGCGGTAGAGGTAAAAGGCATGGAAATGACCGCCTCGCAGCCCTCGATAACCCTCAGGGCGGAGGTATCGGCTTCGACAGCGATGTAACCGGTAGCCTGCAAAAGCCTCCTCACTAGGGCAGCGTATTTCGGATGAAGCAAGTTCCCGATATTGCGCTTGCGCTTGTGAACAATCGTGCAGCCGCTCTCTCTCAAAACAGCATAGATGTCCGCTAAGAACTGGTCAACGGCTTCGGGCTCTGCAAAGCGCGATGGTGGGCACCTTGAGTGATGAAAAGAACTCCTATGTGGCTGGATATCAAATACCGCCACTGACCTCATCGGCAGTTTAGGCAACTCAACAGCGCTATCGCCATACCAGAGCGGCCCTGCAATCTCAATTGCCGGAGCATGACCTACGGCCATGCGAATAAAAGCCGCGTGCTCTTTCCCCCACGCGAGATAGAGCGGCCAACTCATCAGCTCCCACTCATAACTGACTTTCGAATGATAAGCCCCTTCGCTCCACCAAATCCAAGTATTGTTGGTCGAGAACGCACAAAAAGTGATTCTCGCGCCACGACGTTCAGCTTCATAAGTCCACAGCGGTCGATAGACACCACACGCATTATTAAATAAACAATCCTTGGGGAGCGTTTCCACTTCCTGATAACGCACCCGAGCCGCAAGTGATGCCTCACTGAGCATCAACGCATTCCACCATCTCCCGCGCACGAGATCAAAACTCGAAATACCAATTGCCCTTATGGCCCACATGACGAATCGACAAGTCCCCGCTAGGGTGCCAATTTGCGGGATCGGCCGCGGCATAAATTCTACTCGCAATCCGCACGTGCTGGAATCCTCTACGTCTCTCACACCATGACGAAGGCTCTCTAGCGGCCGGACTCGACCCCCCCAACGAGCATACCAGCTAAAGATGTCGTAGCTCACACCTTCGTGGCGTGATTGGGGTAAGTTATTCTTCGTCACGCCGAAGAAATAGGCATAGTGCCGCGGTCCGCCAGGGCTTGGCCACACCAGCCCACGTAAGTACGCGAGGATCTGCGTTGCGATCCGTAGCATCCCCAATACCCAGAGCATTCCGACGAAGCCTGCAAAAGCGAGCGAACATCGCCCAGTCGCCACAGTAAACCCGTGATGGATCAATACCTTCTGCCATTCCCAAGGCAGTGGATGAACAACCGGAGATTTCGTAGCGAGCGAATACAGCAAGACTTGGCTCAGCTTAAGCTTATTAAGATCAGCCGTGTGCCCCACAAGATACTGACGAGTTATGAGCTCTGCTTCAGCTAGACCAGCCCCATAAATTAGCCGTGAGACGCTGTCACCTAACCTACTGAGGCGCCTGGTACTTACCTCCCCCATCATCTTTCTGACGAGTCCTAACCGATTGGATTCCTTTAGAATCCGATAGCCACGCATCACGCTTCTTAACCGGCTACGCCTGTTACGGTTTATCAACTGTGTGAAAAATGGGATATCCAAGCCTAACCGCATAAAGATCTGATAGCTTCAGGACCCAACTGCGAATGTTTTAAATTGAGCCGCCCCGGCCTTTCCTACGCAAAGATTCGTCCATGATTTATATAGGCTAAACCGTTGGACTGACATTCTTCAAAGAGTAATCCAGCTGATGTGGGGTTCAAAGGGAAAACATTCGAGTTTGCGATCGTTGAGGTTGACTATTTCAAGCAGTGCTCTGGTTTCTCCAGGCCATTTTGGGTCATTTATTTCATCAAAGGCGACGATCGACCCCCTCGGCATCCTTGGTAAAAAATGTTTCATCGCCAATAAAGTCGGCTCATAAAGATCAAAATCCAAATAAAGGAGTGCCACTAGCAGGTGGTGGTTTTTTTTCCACGAACTCAGGAATTGTCTTAGTCGCATCGCCTTTTATAAGAATGATTTTTTCTTGATGGGAGAGAAGCCGTGTTTTATCAAATTCTTTGATGCAGTCATTGAGCTCGGCCAATACGTCGTAAGATGGTCGTAACCTACCGACATCCGCAACCGCAGCAGAGCCTGTCAAGTCCAGCTCATTGACTGATGGAAAGCCCTCAAAAGTATCAAAGCCATAAATCTTTCTGAGAAATGAGTAAGGTTCCAGAGTCTCTGAAAGTTTGGCCCAAGCCATGACGCCTGCCCCTTCATAAACCCCGCATTCTACTATACAGCCCTTGATTCCAATTATTTTTTTAAACAATTCATATTGAGCGAGGAACCGTGCTATTTCATATCGACGGACATACTTGGTGAAGTTTAAAAACCTGGGATCCGTTGTAATGCTCCCCATTTTTCAAGCCGGGGCTAAGAGAATCTGATGGCTGAAATGCTGTTGCTCACACTGCTCGGGTGTCCGATACCCGAGACTCGAATGCAGATAGCTGACGTTGAACGACTCGAACCATCGGGCGACGG
>JACPSQ010000098.1 GCA_016193195.1 Candidatus Omnitrophota bacterium | reverse complement strand
CATGCTCGCGAGAACGTGCCAGGAGCTTGCGAAAGCGAAGATCAACATCCGGGCGCTCTCCATCCTGGATACCGTCGACCACGCCATCGTCCGGATGGTCGTGGATAAGCCGAAGGACGCCGAGCAGGTGCTCGCTCGAATCCACGCGATGGTGCAGCGGCGCGAGGTTATCGTGATGGATGTTCCGAATCAAGTCGGGGCGCTGGCGGGCATCGCCGAGCGGTTGGCCGAGGCGGGCATCAACCTGGAGTACGCCTACTGCACCGCGTCAGCCGCTCAGACCACCGGCGCGATCGTCTTGCGCACGAACGACCTGGAAGCCACCATCAACGCCCTCAGCTAATCTGGCAGCGCCGTCGCATTGCGGATTTCGAATTTGGGATTTCGGATTTCTGATTTTTAATTCCGCAATCCGCATTCCGCAATTCGCAATTTCCTTCGTTGTTACCAAACAGATATGAAGGCAGTCATCTTCCGACGGCACGGCGGGCCGGATGTCCTGGAGTATGCCGACGTGCCTGACCCGCCTCTCGAGGATGGCCAGGGGGTGCTGGTCCGCGTCAAGGCGTGTTCCATCAACCACCTGGACATTTGGATCCGCCAAGGCATCCCCGCGTACCGGATCAGCCTCCCGCACATTTCCGGGTGCGATGTCGCCGGCGTCATCGAGCGGGTGGGGTCCGGGGTGAGCGGCGTCAAGGCTGGGGACCCCGTCGTGCTCGCGCCGGGCACAAGCTGCGGCCGGTGCCCATGGTGCCGGGCGGGCGACGAGAGCCTGTGCGCCTCGTACGGCATCCGCGGAGCCGCCGGCGACGGGGGCTACGCCGAGCTGACGGCGGCCGGCGTCGATGAAGTCATCCCGCTTCCCCCAGGGCTCTCCTTCGAGGAAGCCGCCGCGTTCCCGCTTGTGTTTCTCACCGCGTGGCATATGCTGGTCTCGCGTGCGAAACTCCAAGCGGGGGAAACGGCGCTCGTGCACGCGGCGGGCAGCGGGGTCGGCCATGCGGCGGTCCAAATCGCCAAGCACCTCAAGGCCACCGTCTTGGCCACGGTGGGGTCGGACGCCAAAGTTGCGAAGGCCAAAGCGTTGGGGGCTGATGAGGTCATCAACTACCGGCGCGAGCGCTTTGAAGAGCGCGTGAAGGCGCTCACCGGCGGGCGCGGGGTTGACGTCGTCGTGGAGCACATCGGCCCAACGACGTGGGACGGCAGCCTCCGGGTTCTGGCGAAAGGGGGGCGCCTCGTCACCTGCGGCTCGACGAGCGGTCCCGCCGTCGGGCTCGATCTTCGGTATGTTTTCTCCCGGCAGCTCTCCGTCCTGGGGTCTATGATGGGGACGCGCTCGGAGCTTGGGACGGTCGTCCAGTTGGTCGGTGAGCGAAAGCTCCGTCCCGTCGTGGATACCGTGTTCCCGTTGCGCGAAGCGCGAGCCGCTCAGGAGCGCATGATGAACCGCGACGTCTTCGGCAAGCTCGTCCTCGCTCCGTGATCGTTGAACAGGAGGCGCCATGGCGTTTCGATGGATCCCCAAAGAAGAATCGTTCTTCGATCTCTTTGAGCAGCTGGCCGGCATCCTGCTGAAGGCGGCGGGTTTCCTGGTGGAGGCGACCGCGCATGCCGAGACGCTGCCGGAGAACGCCAAACGGGTGGAGCGGCTGGAGCACGACGGCGATCAGGTGACCCACGAGATCATCACCCGCCTGAACCGCACCTTCATCACCCCACTGGATCGCGAGGACATCCATGGGCTCACGACCGCTCTGGACGATGTCTTGGATCTCATTGAGGCGTCGACCGAACGGTTCATCCTCTATAAAATCACGGCGATCACGCCACAGGCTCAAGAGATCGCCAGCGTCATCCAGCAACAGGTCCGGGAGATCCACGGGATCATCCCCAAGCTGCGCCGCATGCGGCATGAGGACATCATCGGCCACTGCATTGAGATCAACCGTCTGGAGAACCTCGGGGACCGGCTGCTGCGGGACGCCTTCGCCGCCCTTTTCGACGGGAACCCTGATCCCCTCACCGTCATCAAGTGGCGCGAGCTGTACGAAGTCTTGGAATCGGCGACCGATAAGTGCGAAGACGTGGCGAATGTCATTGAAGGCATCGTCCTCAAGAATGCCTAACTCCTCAATGCGGAGTGTGGAATTCAGCGTGCGGAGTGGCAACGCCGTTATTCCGCATGCCGCATTCCGCATGCCGCATTCCCATTGATGGAACTTTCTGTCGCGGTGCTGGTGGTTCTGGCGCTCGTGCTGGCGGCGGAGTTCGTCAATGGCTGGACCGACGCCCCAAACGCCATCGCCACAGTGGTCTCAACGAGAGTCCTCTCGCCCTTCCGGGCCCTCCTCCTGGCGACCCTCCTGAACGTCATGGGCACCATGTCGGGGACGGCGGTCGCCGCCACCATCGGCAAGGGCATCGTGCGCCCCGAGATCATCAACGTCTATACGGTGGGCGCGGCCATGGTGGGGATCATCTTTTGGAGCAGCGTGGCCGCGAGGTACGGGTTGCCGACCAGCGAATCTCACGCGCTGATCGCCGGGCTGACCGGCGCAGGGCTGGCGACGGCCGGCCCGCAGGTGCTGCTCTGGTCAGGGTGGCAGAAGGTCCTCACCGGCTTGGCGTTTTCGACCTTCTTGGGATTCGGCGGGGGGCTGTTCTTCATGGGGCTCATCTACAACGTGTGCGCGAAGCAGTCGCCGGCGACCATCCGCCGGCTCTTTGGGAAACTGCAGTTGCTCTCGGCGGCGCTGATGGCGTTCAGCCATGGCTCCAACGATGGTCAGAAGTTCATCGGCGCCTTCACGCTGGTGTTGGTCTTGAGCGGGATCCTGCCGGCATTTCAGGTGCCCCTATGGGTCATCCTGCTCTGCGCGCTCATGATGGGGATCGGCACCGCCTTCGGCGGGTGGAAGATCATCAAGACGATGGGCCTGCGCCTGACGAAGCTGGAGCCCGTCCACGGGTTTGCCGCTGAGACCGCCGCGGCCCTGACCATCGAGCTGGCCTCCCGCCTCGGGATCCCTCTGAGCACCACCCACACGATCAGTACCGCGATCATGGGGGTGGGGGCCACCCGCCGGTTCTCAGCGGTCCGCTGGGGCGTCAGCCGCAACATCATCGTCGCCTGGATCCTCACCTTCCCCGTTTGTGGACTGATCGCGTGGCTGGTCGCCACACTCGCCCGCACCTTTCTGTCGTAACCCGGCATTGGTTTTTCTGCACGGATGGGGCATACTCTTAAGTAGGACAACCGATAAGTGGGCAAACTCTTTCCGCCGCAACGCCTGGCGGACCCCGCAGGGTTGCTTCGCGATGCGAAGCATGCGGGGCGAAAGGAGAGGACGCAAAGCCACGGATCCTCGTGAGTTCGTAATGAACAACGAACACACAGGGCAGCCGGGTTGCCGGTCGGGTCCCGCCGTTGGCGGACGAGATCCCGAGGCCGAGAGGCCGAGGGATGGTGCGTCAGGCACGAGCTTCCTTTCGAGGGCTCGTGTTTTTTTATATGGGAGGGGACGGCGATGAAGCACCGTCATCAGCGCGGCACGGCGATGCTCTTCTCGTTAGGCGTCATCCTCGTGTTGACGGCGCTCGGGTCCACCCTGTTGCTCCGGAGCCTGAACGAGAACCAGTTGGGGCGTCGGAGCGCGGCGCGGCAGGGCGCCTTCTTCCTCGCGGAAGCCGGGGTGGATCAAGCCCTCCTGAACCTCCGGACCCCCACGGATCTTGCCGATGACGTCACGACGGCCACCTTTCCGACGGGAACGTTCCAGCTCGACCCCCCGCAGTCGCTCGGGAACCTGCAGTGGAAGGTCGCGTCGCACGGGTTCAGCGCAGAGAACCCGACTGAGGGGTATACCCTGGAAGCGGTCTTCCAGCTCAGCCCGCAGTCGGTCTTTCAGTTCAGCTTGTTCGGGGACCAGTCGGTGAACGTCAGCGGGCACGCGCAGACGGACAGCTATGATTCGAGGCTCGGGCCCTACGAAGATGATCCTGGGCCGGGATACAACCAGTCACAGAACGGAGACGTGGGCACGAATGCGACCACGGCCGGCGGGATCACCGTGGGCGGCAGCATCTTTATTGAAGGGCAGTTGTCGGTCGGGCCCAATGTGGCGACGCCTGAATCGGTGGTGACCGGCTACAACCCCGCCTTTATTACGGGGGATCCTAAAGTGGTGTCGCGTTCCAGCTCCTTTCCCATGACGCCGGTCATCGTGCCGTCAGGGTTGACCTGCAGCGATTTCACCGTCACAGGGAACACCACGGTGGCCCTGTCGCCCACCGGCGGGCCGTTTGGGAACGGGACCTACTGTTACCGCGACCTCACGATCCAGGGAAACGGGACGCTGACCACGGCCGGTTCCGTGACGGTGTACCTCACGGGCCAGTTGACCGCCCAGGGCAACTCGATCGTCGGTGCGCCGTCCGACCCCAAACAGATGCTCATCCTCATGAGCCCGACCTCATCGGGGACGCTGGAGAACGGAACCCTCACCGGCTCGACCCAATTTTACGGAGCCATCTATGGGCCGGAGGCGACGGTGAACATCACCGGCGATGCCGAGATCTTCGGCTCCGTGATCATCAAGCAGGCCAACGTGAGCGGGAGCGCCGAAATCCACTACGATAAAGCGTTGACCGACCAGACGCAGGTTTCAAACCTGTACCAAACGAAGCTCGTCTCATGGCGGGAGGATTGACCGGATGGGCTCCCGCCTTCGTTCCTGGCGCGAACCCTGATCGCTGCCATGTCCGTGCCGGTCCGTCCGCGCGGCCTCACCTTAGTGGAGCTCATGATCGGCGGGACGCTGCTGACCGTCGCGATCGTCGCGCTGTTACGGGCGTTCTTGGGGCAACTGACCGTCGATGAGCACGCCCGCAACCGCGCGTGGGCCGTCAACGACGCGAGGCAAGTCCTGGAAGAGTTACGCAGGCAGAACAGCGGCAGCGACTGCGCCACACCCAGCGGGAACCCTCCCGCCGGCTTCTCGAGTTGGGACGCTTGGCTGGCCGATGCGACCGCCAATGGCGGAGGCGGGAAAAGCGTTCAACCGAACCCCTCCGCCAACGAGCTGATCGTCATCACGACCTCAGGCGCCGACCCGCTGCAGATCACGGTGGCGGCGTGCTGGCGCGAGCGAAATCGAACCGTGGGCGAATGCACCTGGAATGGGGCGACGCTGGCCCCAAATCCCGGAGCGGGCGGCAATCCCGCGGTGACCGAATCCCCGGCCATGCTCTCCACCGCCATGACGTGCCGACGCTGAGAGGACCCAGCGATGATGGACACGGTTCAACATCACGCCAGGGGTTTTACGATCTTGGAGATCCAGCTGGCGGCTGTGATTTTCGCCGGCATCCTCGCCGCGCTGCTCCTGGGGTTGCTCATGGGCCGGAGCTCCTATGTCTCCGCCGAGGCCTATGTGCAACTGCAACAGGAGGCGCGCCGTGCGTTCGATGGGATGGCGAGGGAGCTGCGGGGAGCCGGACAGGTCAACAACAACGTCACGATTCTTGATCCGGGCGTGCAACGCCTGGATTTCCAGATCGCCCGCAGCTTCGATATCTCGGTCTGTGGAGGAGTCTGTTGGGGAACGGACGCGGTGCTCCTGCCAAACGGATGGCTCCACTACGTCCTCGATGCCACGAACCCTCAAAACGCACGGCTCATGCGGTGCGTGACCGCCAACCGCCTTGACCCGATGCCGGTGGATTTTGCCGGCTGCCGGGTGCTGGCGAACAGCCTGACCCCGAACCTCGCCAACTCATCGTTTATGTATAACCATGCGACGCGGACTATCCTGGTCAAGCTGCAAACCTCGGTGACGTCTCAACAGCTTCCTGGCGGCAGCATGGTGCTCTCCCCCACTCCGTTGACGCTGCGCGTGCGGCTCCGGAATACCCTGTAGGTCCCCATTCATACGGGCGCTTGACGCCTCCGGCGTCCTCCGTTAAGCTAGGGACATCCCCCGTGGAGCATCAGCAGACGGAATGTTGATCATGGCCCTTCAAGGCAAGCGTGTCGCCATCCTCGTTGAGGATCTCTACCAAGATCAAGAGGTCTGGTACCCATACTATCGGTTGAAAGAAGCCGGGGCCGACGTCGTCGTCATCGGAACAGGCAAACGGGAATACACCAGCAAACACGGCTACCCCATCAACGCCGACACGGCGGCCGAGCAGGCGTCGGCCGGCGAGTTCGATGGGGTGATCATCCCGGGCGGCTACGCGCCCGACATCCTGCGTCGCTACCCGGCGGCGGTCCAATTCGTCAAAGAGGCACACCGGCAGGGCAAGGTGATCGGCGCGATCTGTCATGCCGGGTGGGTGTTGTGTTCGGCCGATGTGTTGCGCGGGAAGACGGTGACGTGCTTCTCCGCCATCAAAGACGACGTCGTGAACGCCGGCGCCACCTACGTTGATCGAGAGGTCGTTCGTGACGGCAACCTGATCACCTCCCGCAAGCCTGACGACCTCCCGGCCTTCATGCGCGCCATCCTCGACGCCCTGCAGGACGGATCGACCAGGACCCCTGATGGGCGCACGCGGACCACAAAGCTCTCCGCTCGTCGGTAACGTTCGACCCCAGGCGACCGCCTTCGACCTGACTGGCCGCGTCGCCCTCATCACCGGCGCGAGCCGCGGTCTGGGCGCGGCGATGGCCGAGGGGCTGGCTGAGGCCGGGGCGGACCTTGTCCTCTGGGCTCGGGATCGACAGCGGCTTGAGCGTCAAGCCGGGACCCTCCAGCAGCACGCTCGTCGTCTCCTCGTCCAACCCCTCGATGTCACTGACTCGTCTGCGGTCCGTCGCGCCGTGCGCGCAGCCCTCCGTTCGTTCAAGCGGATCGACGTGCTCATCAACAACGCCGGGATCTGGGACGGCGACGAAGCGCTGCGGCTGCGTTCCCGCCAGTGGGCTCGCGTCGTCGACACCGACCTCGCGAGCGTCCTGTTCGTGAGCCAGGCGGTAGCGCCGACCATGATCCGCCGTCGCTACGGCAAGATCATCAACGTGGCCTCGACCGCGGGGATCGTCGCGTTGCCGCACAACGGGGCCTATGGGACGGCCAAGGCCGGGCTCATCCACCTCACGAGGATCCTGGCGGTTGAGTGGGGTCCGTACGGGATTCGGGTCAACGGCATCGCGCCGGGGGTCTTCCGGACGGACATGACACGGGTCCTCTTTGCGGATCGCCGCTGGAGCCGGGCCCGACAATCGGAAATTCCGCTGCGCCGCTTTGGGGAACCGGAAGACCTCAAGGGATTGGCGGTCTTTCTTGCCTCGAGGGCCTCGGACCACCTCACGGGTCAGACGATCATCATCGACGGGGGCGCGTCCCTCACGACGTAAGCCATGAGCTGATGCTGGGTGCTGGATGATGGATTATGGATGCCATGCCTTTTGTTCTCCATTCATCACCAATCACCCATCATCCATCACCGAGTATTCAGCATCACGGAGCATCCAGCATCGTTTCGCTAAAATTTGACAGGATTAGTAGGGTATTCTATACTGAATACTAGATGAAATTATCGACGCGATCGACGTACGGCATGCGGGCGCTCGTGGAGCTCGCGCTCACCTCGGGGCGGGGGCCGGTGTCCGCCGCCCTCATCGCCAAGCGTCAGAACCTCTCCGTCGCCTACCTTGAGCAGCTGCTCCACCGCCTCAAGCGGCAGGGGCTCATCAGCAGTTTCCGCGGCCCGCAGGGCGGCTACGTGCTCGCGAGAGACCCCCGCCAGATTACGATGGCGGACGTGGTCCGCATCCTTGACGGAACGAACGGCGGGTGGAGCGGGGATGGCCCGGATGCTGTTCCAAATGGTCTGGGTTGGTCGGGTGGAGGGCGTTCCATCAGGGTGGCGTCGGGGTCTCGCGCGCGGGCCAAAGAGGGTCAAGCCAAAGAGGTCCATCGACATGCCCAACGGATTGCCCGGGCGGTGTGGCGATGCGTCCATGAGCGGCTGACGCAATCGTTGAGCGCGGTGACGCTCCAGGACCTCTGTGAAGAGGTTCGAGCCGAAGCGGGCGAGCCCCTCGACCACCGCTACGTCTTTCACATATGAGCGAGCGAATTTTGGATTTTAGATTTTGGATTTTGGATTACCTTCCACGTCAAGTCAAAGGGGGGAAGCAGGTAATCCAAAATCGGAAATCCAAAATCTAAAATACGTCCGCAGGTTCAGGTCAGCGGATGACGAAGGGTCAGTTACGAACGACGTTCCTGCGCCTGTTGAAACAGCAGAAGGAGGACGAACGGCGTCGAAGAAGTGAGGCGATTCGGCGGAAGGTGTTTCGCCTGCCGGCGTTTCGCAGGGCAAAGACGGTGTGCTGTTACGTGGCCCTGCCGTATGAAGTGCAGACGTGGCGGATGATTGAGGAGATGCTCTTGAAAGGGAAACGGGTGGTCGTGCCGGTG
>JACPSQ010000028.1 GCA_016193195.1 Candidatus Omnitrophota bacterium | reverse complement strand
CCGAACGGGCGGGCACGGCTCCCCTCGCGGGCGTCGAGGATGAGGCCGTCGAAGATCTCGAGCAACTGGCTCATGAGGCCTCCGTGGTGAATCTTGTGAATCAACTGATCCTCGAGGCCCACCACCGGCGCGCGACGGATATCCACCTTGAGCCCTACCGGGGAAAGGTGCAACTGCGCTATCGGATCGATGGGATGCTGCACGAGGTGGATGTCCCATCCACGATCCGTCAGTTGTTCCCCGCCATCATCTCCCGGGTAAAAGTGCTCTCGACCTTGAACATCGTGGAGCGGCGGCTTCCGCAGGATGGCCGGGCCAGCGTGAAGGTCGGTGAAGAGAAGTTGGACCTGCGCATCTCGGTCCTGCCGACGTCGACCGGGGAGAGCGTGGTCATCCGGATCCTCCCCAACCACATGCTCTTAGACCTGGCGGAGCTGGGCTTTCGCGAGGTAGACCTCAAGCTCATCGCCACGATCATCCGCAAGCCGCATGGGTTGATTTTCGTGACGGGGCCGACCGGCAGCGGAAAAACGACGACCCTCTATGCGTGCCTGAAGACCATCAATAGCCAGGAACGCAAGCTCATCACGATCGAAGACCCGATCGAGTATGAGCTTGAAGGCATCACCCAGGTGCACGTGAATCCGCAGATCGGGCTGACATTCGCGCGGGGGCTCCGCAGCATGCTCCGGCATGACCCCAATGTCATGATGGTCGGGGAGGTTCGGGATCTGGAAACGGCGGAGCTCGCGATCCGGATCGCCCTCACCGGGCATCTCGTCCTCTCCACGCTGCACACGAACGATGCCACAGGCGGGATCACCCGGCTGATGGATATGGGGATCGACCCCTACCTCATCGTGTCATCGGTTGAGTGCATTCTGGCACAGCGGTTGGTCCGCTTGCTGTGTCCCTCCTGCAAAGAACGGGTGCCGTCCGGCCGGTCCGACGTGGAGTGGGTCTACCAGGGCCGCGGATGCAAGGCCTGCCATCGAGCGGGGTTCCTCGGGCGGACCGCGATCTATGAATTCTTCCTCATGTCGCAGCCCATCAAGGAGCTGATCTTGCGGAAAGCCTCCGCGGATGACATTCGGCGCGCGGCCGTCGAGCTGGGCATGCGGACGATGCGGGAGGACGGCTGGGAGAAGGTCACCGCGGGCCTCACGACGCTGGATGAGATCCTGCGCGTCACCCAGGATGAAACGTGATGCCACGGTTCCGCTATCTCGCCAAGCGCGGTCCGCAGGAGCTCATCGAAGGCGTCCTTGACGCTGAGAGCCGCGCCACCGCCCTCAGCCGCCTGACCAGCCTTGGCTACATCCCCGTGCGCATCGCAGAGACCGCCGCGGAGAGCAAGCCTGCTGAACCCGCGGTTGTTCGCGACGGCAAGGTTCCGGTCCGGCAGCTCAATCAATTCACCCGTCAGTTTGCGAGCCTCGTGCGTTCGGCGGTTCCTCTGCTGCGCGCCCTGACCATCATGGAGGAGCAGGCGTCCCATCCCCACCTGCGCCGTGTCATTGGGGTCATTGGAGAGGACATCCGTCAGGGCCAGACGCTTTCCGGGGCGCTCGCGAAATTCCCAACGGTGTTCTCGCCCCTGTATGTCAGCCTCGTGCGTTCCGGAGAGATCGCGGGGATGCTGGACACCGTGTTGGACCGCCTCGCGGCGCAGGCGGATCGTGACGAAGCCTTGCGGGCGAAGCTCCAAGCGGCCCTCGCGTATCCGCTGTTTGTGGGTGTGGCTGGTGTGGCGACGGTGGCCTTCCTCCTGACCTTCGTCATGCCGCGGCTGCTCAAGCTGTTCGAAGGATTCGGGAGCCAGTTGCCGATGGTGACCCGAGTCCTCTTACTGGTCAGCCAGTGGTGCGCCAGTGGATGGTTCTGGGGGATCGCGGCGACCGCGGCGCTAGTCCTTGGGGTGTTGTTCAGAAGCCATCGGGCGAAGGGACGTGCGCTCCTCGATCGACTGAGCTTGCATCTCCCCTTGATCGGGATCCTGATCCGACAGCTCGAGCTGGCCAGATTCTCGCGAGCGTTCGGGCTGTTGTTGGATCATGGGATTCCGATCCTCCAGGCGGTCGAGGTGGCCACTCCGGTGGTCAGGAATCAGGCCATCCGGAAGCAGCTCGCTCGCCTCCCCGCCCAGTTGAAAGAGGGCAGCCCGCTCGCGCCCTGTCTGAAGGCGCTGGCGATCTCGACCCCGTTCGTGATCCACGCCGTGGCAGTGGGGGAGGAGAGCGGCAAGGTGAGCGACGCCTTGCTGGAGGTGGCGAATTTTTACGAGCGGGAGGTGGAGCGGCTGCTCCAGATCATGGCGGGCCTCCTGGAACCCGCGATGATCTTAGCCGTCGGCGCCGTCGTCGGCTTCATCGTCATGGCGGTCCTCCTCCCGGTCTTGGAGATGGGCATGGTCGTCCGTTGACCGAAGCGGTGTCACATGCGACATGGCACATTCAACAGACGGGGGATCCCGATGGAGAGGCTCAGGGTGGGGTTTACGTTGATCGAGCTCATGCTGGTCGTGGTGATCATCAGCGCCCTCGTGGCGATGGTGGCGCCCCGCCTGGCGGGCCGCTCCGAAGAAGCGCGCCGGGGTGTGGCGGAGGCGGACATCAAAGGCAACCTGGCCCTCGCCCTCAAGCTGTACGAGGTCGACAACGGGCGATACCCCGCGACGGAGCAAGGGCTTGCGGCCCTGTTGGAGAAGCCCACGAGCCCTCCGACGCCCAAAAACTGGAAAGGCCCGTATCTGGAGCAGGAGCCGCTCGATCCCTGGAAGCGGCGGTATCTCTACCGGTATCCCGGCAGCCATCCCCCGCGTGATTACGATTTGTACTCGCTTGGACCGGACGGGAAAGAGGGCGATGACGACGTTACGAATTGGTAAGGCGGGGTTCACCTTAATTGAGGTGCTGGTGAGCGTGGTCATCCTCGCCGCGGGGGCGCCCCTCGTCATGCAAGCCCTGGCGAGGGTCTCCTATGCCCACGCGGTCGCCGAACAGCATGCCACCGCCTACCTCTTTGCGGCGTCGAAGTTGCCCGAAATCGACCTGGCGGCTCGCGAGGCCCGTGAGCTCAAGGACCACGAGGAAGGCAGCTTCCGCATCGGGAACCAGGCCTTTGAATGGCAGGTGGTCGCGACACCCGTTGCTGACGACCCGGACCTGGCCTCGGTGTTGCTGATGGTGTCGTGGGGGCATGGCGCGAACGCGTATGAACGCCGCTTCGAAACGTTGCTCAGGTTCCCCAGGGAGCCGTCATGAAGCCCTACAGGCTCAAGGCGACGGGATTGACGCTGGTGGAGCTCCTCGTGACGCTCGCGTTGCTGGCCGCGGTGATCGGAACCGTTGCGGCCACCTTCGCCGGCGGCGTTCGGGTCTGGGAGCGTCTTGAGGCGCGCGGGACTCGCGACCAATGGGTGCAGGTCGCCCTGGAGCAGCTCCGACATGACCTCCACAATCTTCGCGCCTTTGAGCCGATCGGATTTGAGGGGTCCTATGATGAATTCGCGTTTCCGGCCCTTGTGCCTGTTGATGTGGAGGGAGCGCCCAGCCACGATGAGGTGGGGAGGCTCGGCTATTTTTTCGACCAGATCCACCAGCGGCTCTGCCGGTCGCGGCATTCCTACCGAACCCTGCGCGGACACCGCGTGAAGGATGCATGCGATACCGTGCTGGCCGAGGTTGATCGACTGCGAGTTCGCTACGGGGCTCTCGACCCGGACACGAACGTCCTCACCTGGTCGGAGTCGTGGTCGTCCGCCGAGATCCCGCTTGCCGTCAAGATTGAGGTTGGCTATCGTGACGCATCGACGCAACGATCGGCGAGCCGGTCGTTGCTCGTGTTGCTTCCAGCGGCGTCGATCTCGTAGGGATGGAAGGGATGGAGGGTCGAAGAGGGAGCGTCTTGATCTTCATCGTGTGGGTGCTCACGCTCCTGAGCGTGCTCGTGGCTGGCCTGGGCTCACGGGGCGCGTTCGCCCTTGACCTCACCGCGCGGCTGGACCAGCAGCTTCAGGCGTCGTATATCGCCCGGGCCGGCGTGCAGCAGGTGGTCACCATCCTGGCTGACGATCCGACGCTAGAGTTCGACGGCTTCAGCGACTACTGGATGGACAATCAGGCCCTCTTTGCGAACCGTCGCTTCGGAGAGGGCTCGTTTACCGTCAGCTACGTGTCACCCGGCGCGAGCGCTCCGCCCATCTACGGGCTCATGGACGAAGACCGCAAGCTGCCGCTCAACACCATGCCGGTCGAGGTGTTCCAGGCGCTCCTCCAAGAGGCGGGTGGGATGCGGGAAGACGAGGCGCGCGCGGCCGCCGAGGCGATCGTCGATTGGCGCGATGAAGACCAGGAGCCGCACCCGCACGGCGCCGAGGATTTCTATTACCAGGGACGCTCCCCGGCATATGAGTGCAAGGACGGGCCCTTCGAGAGCATCGAGGAACTCCTCTTTGTGAGAGGGATGACGGTTGAGGTGTTTGATCGGATTGCGCCGTCCGTCACGGTCTACGGCTCCGGCCGGGTCAACGTGAACACCGCAAGCCCCACCGTGCTCCGCGCATTGGGGCTCAGCGCGGACGGGGTGAATGGGGTTGTGTTTTACCGCGCCGGGGACGACAATAGTGAGCGGACGGCCGATGACCGGGCCGTGATCTCGGTCACTGCGATCAGCGCAGAACTGGCGCAGGTGATTCCCCGGGAGGATGCGGCCCGGCTGAGCCAGCTCGTTCAGGCGGATCTCTTGACGGTGCGCTCGGAAGCGTTTCGAGTATCAATGACCGCTCAGGCGCACGAGCTGGCCGTGCCGGTCCATCTCGAGTGCGTGGTGGATCGGGCCGGGCAGGTGCTCGCGTGGGCAGAACACTAATCGATGGCCCTGAGAGACGTGATGAACGGGATGCGGCTCTTCGATTGGCTGAGGCGCGTTCGAGTGGGCTGGCGTGGCCAACTCAGGGGCCTGTCCAGACGGATCAGTCAGTGGGTTCCAAAGGGGTCCCAAGGGCTCACGGTCCTCTCGGTGGACGCCAAGTGGCTCAAGCTCCTCCATGCGGTTGGGGGCCACTCGCGCCGAACGGTCACGGCGCTCATCGCGCAGCCCGTCGAGGGGATGGCGGACGAGGACATCGCGCGGGAGCTCAGCGGCGCGTGCGCCGCGATCGGGTTTGAACCTGGACCGGTGCTCATCGCCAACCCCGCGCCCTTCACGACGACGCGCCTGTTTAACCTCCCCTCCACCGATCCGGTCGAAATCCACGATATCGTCGAGCTGCAAGCCGAGAAGCACACCCCGTACACGAAGGAGGAAATCCTGACGGATTTCCAGGTGATCGAGACGGACCGTTCCGGGTATTCCCGTGTGCTGCTGGTGATCTCGCACCAGGATATCGTGCATCGAGGGCTGCGGCTGGTGGAACGGATGGGCTGGCCCCTCGAACGCGTCGGGTTTGAGCTGGAAGGGTTGATCAATTGGTTCCGACTGGTGAAGGGAGGCGCCGATCAGGGAGGAACGCTCGTCGCTGAGATGGATAGCGATTCAACGACCCTGCTGATCCTCCAACAGGGCAAGCCGTATTTCCATCGAAGCCTGGCCATGGGGGTGAACCAATTGGGAGGCGATGCGACCGAAGGGCCTGCCAAGCTCATCGCGGAAATGCAGCGATCGCTGGACACCTTTGAGACCGAGGGCCTCAATGTGGCGGTGTCTGAGGTCGTGCTGACCGGGCAGGCGGAGCGCCTCCCTGGGTTGAAGGACCGCGTCCAACAGGGCCTGAATCTCCCCACCATCGTGGCATCGCCGTTTGAGGACTGCGCGGTCAGCGAGGCCGCGAAAGAGGCCGCGCTGCGTCAGGTGTCCTTTGCGAGTCTCCTGGGACTGGCGCTGGGGCCGAGCGAGGTCGACCTGACCCCCAACGCCCTGAAGCTGCATCGGACCTTCGAGGTCAGGGCCAGGAGGCTCGTGGGCTTGGGCTGCCAGGTGATTGCGGGGCTGTTGCTCTTCTCGTGCCTGCTGATTGGGAAGGCCTTGAAGGATGAGCGCTATCATGCCTGGCTGCTTCGCGAGCATCAGACCATGGCGCAGGAGGCTCAAGCGGTCGAGGGGGTCCTGGAGCGGCTTGGGGTCATCCAGGGGTGGTTCGAGACACGGGGGCAACTGCTGAATGCGGTGGCGGAGTTGAATCAGCACACCCCTCACGCCATTCAGTGGGAGTCTGTCAGCTTCACGGACAGGGAGCAGATCACGCTGAGGGGCTTCTCGGGAGAGATGCCCAAGGTCTACGACTTCGTCGCTGAGCTGCGAGCCTCCCCGCTGTTCAGCCAGGTGGAGGCGAAACGGGTGACCAAACGCAGGGTCGACGAGCGCGACGTGACCGAGTTTGAGATCGTCTGTTCCTTAGAGCCCCTAACATCATGATCGCATGGTCGCGACGGGCCTAGCTGCCAGCAGCGCAAGGAGTGAGGAGGAAGCCGTACTGAGGACGCAGAAGTACGGCGACGACGAACGACGCCGCGATGCGCCGCAGCTCGGCCCGTCCCTTCGGGTTGCGGCGGCAGCTGGCCATCTGCGTCGTCACTCCTCCTTGACGTATCGCTCCCTGCTGATACGCCGTCGTCGTCGTTCCTCGCATCTGGCCAGCTGGCGCTCGCAACGCGGCCATGTGCTCATGATGTTAGGGGCTCTTAGTGAGACATCATGAAACGGTTTGCCTTGCCAAACCTCTCAACCCTCTCGCGTCGTGAGCGCCTGCTGGCGGTGGGGGGCGGCTTCCTGCTCGCTGTCGTGCTGTTGGATCGATTGGTCCTGGGGCCGTGGTGGCGGCATACCCGCCATGTCCGCCAAGAGATTGACCGGCTCGAGGAGGCCATCCGCGGGTACCAGCAACTGCTCAGCCGAAAACCCCTCATCCAGGCTGAAGCAGAGACCTATCGTGAGCAGATGGACGTGATCCAGGCGGGAATGCTGAGCGTGGTGTCGGTGCTCAGGGAGGTTGAGGCGTTGGGGGCAGAGAGCGGGATCACCCTGGGGGAAGTCAAGCCCTTGTCGGAGACCGCAGGGGACCAAGGCCAGACCTTCGCCCTCGAGGTCCGATATCAAGGCTCCCTGCAACAGTGGATGCACTTTCTGTACCTCCTCCAGACCTCACAAGCCCTGTTGGCGATCGAACGGGCCGTCGTGGCGCGAACAGAGGAAGGCGTCGACGTGCTGGAGGGATCGCTCCGCTTGACGAGCCGAGCGCTGCGAAGTGAGCAGGCGTCATGAGACCTCTCGAGCGCATTTCAAAACTACGAGGTGATTTCGCAGATTTTCGAACTGATTTCGCAGATTCGACGTCAATCTGCGGAATCAATCCGAAATCTGTGGAATCAGGCAGGGTTTTGGAACGAGTTGTGAGGACTTCCAAGGGCAGAGCAGGGTTGCTGGTCGCTGTGGCGGCCGCGTGGTGTCTTGGCGGCTGGCCCGCATCGGCCGAGGATCGGGCCGGGGAACGGGTGGACATGGTCCTGAAGACGAAAGAGGGCCTGCATTTTAAGGTGCCGCCGGACTGGCCGGTTGAGAAGCGCGACGGGGTGGTGGCGCCCATCCCGATCGAGGAGTACATGTTTCGCAAATTCTCCGCGATGGAGAGCCGGCTCCGGGCCCTGGAGCAGCAGGTGGGGGCGATGGAGCTGCGCATCCGCGTGCTGGAGGAGGAGCTCAACAAACAGCAGGGCCTCCGATCCGGAGGGGCTTCACCATGACCAGGCGGCTCGGGATGACGCACGGCCCTGTCGCCCGCGCAAGCCAGGTGCTGGGGGCGCTCCTCATGCTCACCCCCTGGGCATGGGCCCAAGACAAGACACGGGGCCAACCAGGCCAATCGGACGTCGGGATCTCCATGGAGGAGTATCTCTCGCGGCTCTCCGCGGGGGGGGATCTGTCGGGTCCCGCTCCCGTGGTGGGCTCGTCGTTGGCGTTGGCCCCGGCCGTTCCATGGCCCAGACAGGAGCGGGTTGCCGGAGAGATCTTCGGGACCCCGGTCAGCGTCGGCAACTACGCGTTCGCCAAGCGGGTGGCGTCCATGTTCCCACGTCCCTGGGGCGCCTCAGATCTGCCTGAAGCCGAGCGGGAACCCGCGATCTGGGAGAGCCTCATCCTTCATTACGAGGCCTTCCGGCGCGGGGTGCGCGCGACCGACGAAGAAGTGGAGACGATGGTCAACGGGCTGCTGCGGAATTACGACAGACCCTTTGGGCGGCGCGATGACCCTGACGCCTACCGGCGGTGGGTCGTCGAAACCCTCTATGAGGAGGTGGAGCTGTTCGAGAATCAGATTCGGTACCTGATTCAGATCCAGAAGCTGAAAGACCAGATGCTCCAGGAGCAGCGCACGGTGGCCGACGAGGAAGAGCTGCGGCAGGAGTTCTTGAACGAGAAGCATCACGTCGGCGGGGAGATGGTGACGTTTGACACGCAAGAGGACGCGCAGACCTTTTACGAGCAGGTCAACGATCCCAAGGCGTGGGAGACGATGAAGGCGAAGGGCGACTCCAAGGTTCGACCGGTGAGCCTCATGACGTTAGAAGCCTATATGGATCTGTGGGGCATCCCCAAGGACCAGATGTACGCGTTTCATGCGATGGAGCTCGGCGCCGTCGGCCCCCCCATGCCGTTCGGGAAGCACTGGTGTGTCTACCGGCTGCTGGAGAAGCGGACCGGGGATCTGAAGGATTTTCCCGCAGCGCGGGACGCCTATCAGAAACAGGTCGAGATGAAGAAGAAATACGAGGCGCTGAAGCGATGGATCGAGCAGCTCAAAGTCTCAGCCCGCCTGCGGGTCTTCTGAATCATCCCCCCGAGGATGTCACGTCAGCCGGGCTTCTGAGGAAGGCGGACGCTCACCCGGGTGCCTTGGCCGACCTGACTCTCCAGACGGGTCGTGCCTCGGTGCGCCTCGATGATGGCGTTCGTGATGAACAGCCCTAGCCCGAGCCCCCCGGTCTTGCGGTCATCAACCCCGCCCGTAAAGTGGAATCGCTCGAAGAGCTTCGGCAGGTCCTCAGGGGGGATGCCGGCTCCCGTGTCGGTCACCTGGAAGTCAAGCCCGGCCGGCGTCGCTGAGCACGTGACGCGAACCTGCCCTTCGGCACGGGTGGCCTGGATGGCATTTTCCACCAGGTTGCCGAGGGCTTGCTTGAGGCGCTTGCCATCCCCCACGCACGTGAGGGTGGGGGCCACGCCTGAGACTTCAAGCCGAACCCCTCTGGCTTGAGCGAGGGGTCGAACCGTCGACTCGAGCTCCTTCACGAGCGTGTCCACGTTGACGTCTCCAAACGTCCACTGGAGCTCGCCGGTCACCAGCTGGGTCGCCAAGAGGACTTTCTCCACCAGCCTCCCTAAGCGATCCGTCTCCTCTCCAACGGTCTTGAGGAGATCCTGCTGCTCGGCAGTGGTGGGTCCCACGGCCCCCTCCACGATGAGATGGACGCCTTCCTGAATCGACGTCAAGGGGGTGCGGAGTTCATGGGAGATGATCATCAAGAGGTCGTTCTTGAGCTGGCCGGCGCGCTTCAGCTCATCGAGGAGGAAGGCGTTCCGCAGGGCCGCGCCGAGCTGATCCGCCACGATGTCAATGACATGCCGGTCCTCCTTGGTAAAGGCCTCTGCTTTTCCGCTGAAGACACTGAGGAGCCCGGTGACCTGCCCGTTGAACCGCAAGGGGGCGAAGTGGTTCGACCGCAGGTAGCCGATGGGGGCCAACGCCCACTGCCCGGCGCCCGGGGATTGATCTTCGAAGGTCCGTGCGAGGTCCTCCTCGCTCAGCGGCCGCTGGAGATGCTCGCTGGCTCGTTGACAGATCTCCCGCACCGCGGCGGCGATGTCCACCTGGGCGATCTTGGCAAACTGGATGACCAGAAGTTTGCGTTGCTCAACCCCCAGGACGCCGCAGAGCGCCAGGGGGAAGGTCTGCCGCAGGTACGACGCGACGAGACGAGCGATCTCCTGGGGGGCGGTCGTTGAGCTGAGGAGCCGGCCGACTTCATTGAGGGTCTTGAGCTCCTCGCGCTGCCGCTCCACCAGGTATTTGAGTTCAGCCGGCCGTGGCTCTGCCATGATCTCCACTGCTGGGCCTTATCCCACCACCTGCCAGGGTTCGCTGAACGCGAACCGCCGCGCAGCGGCTCGCCTCCGGCGAACTGGCAGGTGGTGGGATTATAGCACAGGCCCCTGCGCTTCGGGGGTTGGCCTTCTTTCGTCAACCTTAATCAAGACAAAAGATTTTTCGCATCCCTTGACAACGGCTAGCCGAGTCAGGCATGCTTCTTAAAGAAACGATCACAGATGGCGGAGCAGCCGTATCTCTCTATTGCACAAGTCGCGAGACGCTTCAGCGTGACCACCAGCACAGTGTACCGGTTGGCCCAGCGGGGTGTTCTGCCCGGCCTGAAGATCGGAGGGCAGTGGCGGTTCAGCCAGGGGATGCTGGAGTCCTGGGTGGCCGACCAGGTGACCGTGGAGCATTTGAGGGCGGAGGATACCAGCGCGCGCGCGGGCGGGCGCGCAAGACGGAGGCACAGCGGATGAGCGTGCGCCTCGCCACGGCACACAGGCAGGCCAACGGCGCGCGATCCTTGCTGGATCGGCTGCGGGTTCCGGCGGTGGCGCTCGTGTTGTGCGCCGGAGTCGCGGCGGCCGTCGGAGCGTTTGCGTTTGTGCGAGGCGTAGAGCTCCAGCGCATCCGGAGCGACTTCGGCGATCGGGCCAACGCCGTCGCCGTGGCGGTTCAGCGCATGATCGAGCAGGACATCGAACTGCTGCAGTCTGTCGGAGGCCTGTATGCCGCCAGCCACTCGGTTGAGCGGGAGGAGTTTAGGGCCTTCGTGAGGAGGTGCCTTCCGACTCACCCGGAAATTCCTGCGCTGGACTGGCTGCCGCGCGTGCCCGCGGCGGAACGCGGAGCGTTCGAAGAGCGGGTGCGCGCGGAAGGATGGCCTGGCTTTGAGATCCGCGACCTCGATACCTCTGGGAGGCTGGTTCGGGCAGGATCGCGCGATGAGTTCTTCCCGGTGTATTACACCGAGCCATTTGAACAGCACGCCCGGCTTCTGGGCGTCGACTCAGCGTCGCAGGCCATCCAGCGAGAGGCGATGGAGCGCGCCCGCGATCTCGGCCGTCCAGTGGCGACCGGGCGGATCAGCCTGGTCCGCGTCCCGGGTGCGCCGCCTGGCCTCATCATCTTCCTTCCGGTCTACCGCAACGGGTTCTCCCTTGAGACGGTGGCGGAGCGCCGGCAGCAGCTCGTTGGATTCGTGGCCATGTTCTACGAGTGCAACGCGTTCATGAAGCGCGCCCTGAAAGGCATCGCCCTCGAGGGGCTGGATCTCCATCTGCTCGACGACTCGGCTGAGGCCGGGGAACGCCTGTTGTTTTCGCTGGACGAGTACGGCGCGCCCGAGCAGGCTCAGGCGCAGGAGCAGAAGGTTCGATCCGGCATTTCCTACGTGGCGAGCTTCTTCGTCGCCGGCCGGCCATGGTCGCTGTTGTGCTATCCGGAGCCGGGAGAGGCGTTTGCTCGCGCGAACTGGAGGGCGGCCAAGGTGCTGATGGTGGGCCTTGCGCTTGTGCTGTTGCTTGGAGGCTACCTGTTCCTGGCCCTCAGGCGGACCAACCAGATCGAGCGCGTCGTGGCCAAGCGGACGGCCGAGCTGGAGGCCGTCAAGAGCGATCTTGAGGGCAAGGCCGTGGCGCTCGAGATGGCCAACGCCAGATTCAGGGCGCTCTCAGTGCTCAAGGATGAGTTCGTCGCCAAGGTCAGCCATGAGCTGCGCACCCCCCTGACCTCGATCAAGGAAGGGCTGAGCCTCTTGATCGACAACGCGCTGGGCGAGACCAACGCCGAGCAGCAAGATTTCTTGAAGATCATGGACGCCGACGTCGACCGGCTCGCAGCACTCATCAACAACATGCTGGATGTCTCGAAGATCGAAGCGGGCCGGATGCGACTCACTCGCGTCCGCGTCGATCTCCACGAACTCATCGACTCGCTGGTGCGCAGCTCTCGGCCGATTCTCGGCTCCCGGACTATCCGTCACGGGCTCCAGCCGGTTCCGCCGGTGTTTGTGGATCGAGAGCGGACGTTGCAGGTGCTGACGAACCTCCTCTCCAATGCCCTCAAATACACACCAGACGATGGGAGCATTACCATTCGGTTGAGGCAAGCTGACGGGATGGTGAGCGTCGCGGTTGTGGATGCCGGCTGCGGCATCGCCCCAGAGGATCTCCCAAAGATCTTCCAGAAGTTCTCCCAGGTCGGCCCGCAGGGTGACGGACGTCCGCGGGGCACAGGGTTGGGGTTGGTGCTGTGTAAGGAGCTGGCCGAATTGCATGGCGGCCGCATTGACGTCGCGTCCGAGCTGGGGCGCGGGACGACGTTCACGGTGTGGTTGCCGATGTATACGGATCGGTTTGCGCTGTCAGCAAGCCTGCAGGAGCTGCTGAGCCACGAGGGCCTTGGGAACGAACAGGGTGTCGGCGTGCTCGCGATTCAGGCGAAGGCGCTCCTCGATGCCGAGAGGGACGAGGCACAGCGGCAGCCATCCCTTCAGCGTGTCGCGGACGACATCCGGCGTCATCTGCACCGGGGTGACATCGTCTTGCCGATCGATCCCTCGTGGGTTCTCGTCCTCGCCGTGACGGAGCCGAGACACCTCCCCGCGATCGCGAAGCGGCTGCAGGAGAAGGTTCGGGACGGGGATCGCCTGCAGTGGGGTGGCGCGGTGTATCCAGCCGACGGCGCTGACGCCACGGCGCTGTTTGAGCGCGCCGCCCAACGAGTCACTCAGGGGCTTGACCGGCTCATGATGGCGGCTGGCAACGCCTCGGGATAGGCTGGCATGGCCAAGAAACGCATCCTCATCGTTGAAGACGACGCCAGCGTGCTCAAGATGATCAGGGCTCGACTTGAGCATGAAGGCTACGAGGTGCTCGTCGCGATGGATGGAGCAGCCGCCCTGCGGACCGCCGCGGAGAGGCTGCCCATTCACGTGGTGCTCCTGGATATCAGGCTGCCGAGACTGAACGGCTATGAGGTGTGCCGGGCGTTGAAGCGCACGCCCGCCACGTCCCGGATCCCCGTGATCGTCGTGACCGCATCGGAGAGCCAGATCGAGCAGTTGGCCGATCGGTGCATCGAGGTCGGGGCGACCGATTGGATCAAGAAGCCGTTTCAATCGAAGGTGCTCTTGGAGAAGATCCATCGAGCGCTTGAAAAAAAAAGGGGTGAGGGCAATGGCTGAGAAGCCGCGGATCTTGCTCGTCGATGATGAACCGAGCATCGTCAAGATGGTGGGCAAGCGCCTGGAGGTCGAGGGGTTTGAGGTGCTGGTGGCCATGGATGGGCAGGAGGGGCTCACGAAGGCGCAGACGGACCAACCGGATCTCATCATCCTGGACCTCATGCTGCCCAAACTCAACGGCTATGAAATCTGCACGATGCTCAAGCAGGACACCCGGTACCAGAACATCCCGATCATGATGTTCACGGCAAAGGCGCAGGACAAGGATGAGAAACTGGGGATGGAGTGCGGCGCGAACGCCTACATCCGCAAGCCGTTCCGAGCCCAAGAATTGCTCGAAAAGATCCGCGGTCTGCTGGCTGCCGCCTCGCCACCGAGCCCCCCTGCGTCACAGCCTGGACCGGTGCGACCATGAGCGCCGGGCGAGCTCACCAACGCATCTTGCTGGTGGATGATCACCAGGATATGCTCCAGGTCGTCGGCAGGCGCCTTGAGGGGTGGGGCTCTGAGGCGCTCACTGCGACCACGTAACCCCCCATGGCCACGACCGTCCGAAACGCCAAGCCGCTCCATGAGCTCCTCCTGGAGCACGGTGCGCTGAAACCCGAGCAGCTCCAGCAGGCCCAGGCGGAGGCCGCCAAGACCGGAGAGCCGCTGAAACGCGTGATCGTGCGGCGAGGGCTGATGGGCGAAGAGGACCTCAGTGCGCTGGTCGCGGCCCAATCCGGCGTGACCGCCGTCGATTTGTCGAACTACCTGATTAAGCCGGAGGTCATTCAGCTGGCGCCCGAGGCGCTGGCTCGCAGACACACGCTCATCCCCGTCTTCAAAATCGGCGACAGCTTGACCGTCGCGATGGAAGATCCTCTCAACTTCTTCGCGGTGGATGAGTTGCGCCTGAAGACCCAGTGTGAGATCAAGACGGTGGTCGCGAGTGAGACCAGCATCCGGCAGGCGATCGACCAGTACTACGGATCGAGCGGCACCATCGCCGAGGTGGCCCAGGCGATTAAAGAAGCCGAGCTGCCGAAGAAGGACGAAGAGGCGGCCGGAGAAGCGCCGATCATTCGGCTCGTCAATCTCCTCATCATGCAGGCGGTCAAAGAGCGAGCCAGCGACATCCACATCGAACCCGGCGATGGGACGCTGCGCACGCGCTTCCGGGTTGACGGGGTCTTGCAGGAGGTGAATGGCTCTCCGCCGCACCTGCACTCCGCCGTGGTCTCGCGCATCAAGGTCCTGGCCAAGCTCGATATCGCGGAGAAGCGCAAGCCCCAGGACGGCCGCTTCCAGCTCAAGATGGAGGGCAAGGATATTGACCTGCGCGTCTCCGTGGTGCCTGGGCAATTTGGCGAAAAGGTCGTCATGCGCTTGTTGGATAGCGCCGGAATGCGCCTGTCGCTCAAAGAGTTGGGGCTCGATGAGCAGACCCGCACCCAGTTGGAACGCCTCATCCATGTGCCGCATGGGATCCTGCTCGTGACCGGACCGACGGGCTCGGGCAAGACGACGACCCTCTACGCGGCCCTGAGTCTCATCAACGAGGTCTGCCGCAACATCATCACGATTGAGGATCCCGTCGAGTACCACCTAGCCGGCATCCACCAGGTCCAGGTCAACCCCAAGGCCGACGTGACCTTCGCTTCAGCGCTGCGGGCCTTCTTGCGCCAAGACCCAAATGTCATCATGGTCGGCGAGATCCGGGATCGTGAGACGGCGGAGATCGCGATCCAGGCGGCCCTCACCGGGCACCTCGTCCTCTCGACCCTCCATACCAACGATGCCCCGAGCTCCCTCACCCGCCTGATCGACATGGGGGTGGAACCGTTTCTCATTGCGTCTTCGGTGGTGGGGATCCTGGCCCAGCGCTTGGTGCGCGTCATCTGTCCGAAGTGCAAGGAGTCCTACAAGCCGGCGACAAGCGTGACCAACGAGCTCGGGTTGAAGCCGGACGTCCAGCTCTTCCACGGCAAGGGCTGTTCATCCTGCAAGCAGAGCGGCTATAAAGGCCGTGTCGGTCTCTTTGAACTCTTGATGATGACCGAGCCGATCAAGAACGGCGTGGTCTCCAAATCCCCGGCGCATACCATCCGAGAAGCGGGCCAGAGGGCCGGGATGCGCACCCTCCGGGAGGATGGCTTGAACAAGGCCCTCGCGGGTGTGACCACAGTCGAAGAAGTCCTGCGCGTGACTCAATTGGAATAGATGCAGCCGCTCGTTGCTAGTTGCTCGTCGCTAGTCGCTAGTGAATGGTGAAAAGGATAGGCGACGCCAAGGATGATCAAGGACTTCCGGGACTTGGATGTCTGGAGGAACGGGATGGAGATTGTCCGAAACATCTACGAGGTGACCGAGTCATTCCCGAAGCGAGAGGAGTACGGGTTGACCAGTCAGATGTGCCGGGCGGCGGTGTCCATTCCCTCGAACATCGCAGAAGGATTTAATCGAAGGCACAACAAAGAGTATCGGCAACTGCTCTACGTGGTTTTAGGCTCCTGTGCGGAACTCGAAACCCAGTGTGAGATCGCGTTTACGTTAAGGTATCTGGAGGCGGGGAAGAAGGAAGTGTTCTTAGAGTTGCTTCAGCACGAATCCAAAATGCTCACGAACTTGATTCGTTGTCTCAAGTAGCTCTCCGTAGTGCTAGCAACGAGCAACCAGCAACTAGCGACGATCCAATGCCGAACTATCGCTACACTGCACGGGATGAGCGCGGGAATGCGGTGGCGGGCACACTCGCCGCGCCGACCCTCGAGGCGCTGGCGGACCAGCTCAAGCGCACCGGCTACCTGGTGACACAGACCCGCGAGGTCGCCGAGGGCACCACGATGGAAGGGGTGCTCCAGGGGCTGCGGCGAGTCAGCTACGATGACCTGGTCCTGTTCAATGTGCAGCTCTCGAAGATGGTCCAGGTGGGGATTCCGCTGGTGAGCGCCTTATCCACTCTCGCCCAGCAGACCGAGAATCGGCGATTGAGGGAAGCGATTGGCGACGTCGCAAGAACCGTGGAGGCCGGCGCGAGCTTCTCTGAAGCCCTGGGAAGACACCCCAGCATCTTTTCCAACCTCTTCGTCAACATGATCCAGGCGGGTGAGATCTCGGGAAAACTCGATGAGGTCCTCAGGCGTCTGGCGGAATTTACCAGGCACCAAGCGTCTCTCCGTGAGCAGGTCAAGACCGCCCTCACCTACCCGGCCATCCTGCTGATCGTGGGTGTCGCCGTCATAGGGTTTTTGGTCACCGGGATTATCCCCAAGTTCATGAAGATCTTCCTGGAGGCCGGGGTGGCGCTGCCGCTGCCCACAGCCATCCTGTACCGGGTGAGCCAGCTGGTGCGGGGCTACTGGGCGTGGGGACTTGGCGGACTCGCCCTAGCGGGCTGGGCGAGTAGCCGGTGGATCCACACGCCCCAGGGACGGCGTGCCCTGGATCCGATGCTGCTGAAGCTTCCGGTCATCGGCCCCCTCGTCCGCAAGGTCGCCCTGTCGCGGTTTGCGCGGACCCTGGAGACCTTGTTGTCCAGCGGCGTGCCGATTCTTGAGTCGCTCTCGATCGTGGAGAAGACGTGCGGCAACGTGGTCATCGAGGATGTCATCAGAACGGTCCAGACGAGCGTCAAGCAGGGAGGCGCGATCTCCGATCCGCTGAAGATGAGCCAGGAGTTCCCGCCGATGGTCGTCCAGATGATCAGCGTTGGGGAAGCCTCCGTGATGATCATGGGCGGCATGGTGGCGTTCATCATGGCGAGCGTTCTGTTGCCCTTGTTCCGCATGGTGAATGTGATACGATAGACGCGGATCGTCGCGGATGCTCTCGCGGATTTACGCAGATGCATGCGCAGGTTCCGCAGAGAACAGGTAGAGCAAAAAGATGAGCAAGGGTGACGGACCGGAAGGGAGGAGGATCGTGATGAGGCTTCGAGGGTCAGCTCAGCAACGTGTCTCAACCCTTCGGCAATGCGTGTTGGGGAGAAGCAGAGGAATGCGGTTCATCGGCGTTGATCCGCGTATTGATCCGCGGTCATCCGCGTTTACGTTGATCGAGATGATGATCGTGATCGTGGTGATCGCGATCCTGCTGGGGGTGCTGCTGCCGCAATTCCGCGGCACGCAGGATGAGGCAAGGATGCAACGCGCCCGCGCGGAACTGCGTACCATCGCGACGGCCCTCGAGTCCTATTACATCCACAACAGCAATGCCTTTCCCACGGAGGTCCAGGGGTTGGACCAGGTGGAGTCGGCGACCCCGCGGATCATCACCGTGGTGCCGGACGATCCCTTCCGGACCGGAGGGGCGGACTACTCGTATCAATTGAGCAGCAACAGCCTCTACTATGTCATCTACTCCTACGGGCCGGATGCGACCGCGGCGATCACGGACATCAGCACCGCCGGAGTCCCTCAGTGCAGCGGGGGCGCCTGCGCGACGTCCATCGACGACATCTGCATCACCAACGGGACACCCGTGGGCGCGACCAGCGGCAACTGCTGAATTTCGTCGTTCGTGATTCGTCGTTCGTGGATCGTCACCATGTGAAGAGCGACGAACGATGAACGACGAACAGCGAATGATGAAGAGCGAACGACGAGCGACGAACGACGAGCGACGCACCGCCGCGTTCACGTTGATGGAGATGATGCTGGCGCTGGTCCTCTTCGCGGTGGGGACGCTTGCAGTCATGTCACTCATCCAGCGCGCCCATGCGGGGATGGCGGACGGAGAGAACGTCCTGATCGCGACCCACTTGGCACAACGTCGGCTCGCCGAGCTGCGCAACACGGCCTACGGGAGTCTGGTCTCAGAATCAAAAGCCTCGGTGACGAGTCCATCAGGCTTTACACGGTTTAGCCGGGCTGTCACAGTCACCGAACCGCTGAGCAACCTCAAGCAGATCGTTGTCACCGTGTATTGGAATACGCAAGGCGGTGAGGCGAGTACCCCCCTCCAGACCCATGTCTCCCAACACTAACCGACCAGCAGGTTTCTCCCTCATTGAGCTCATGGTGGTGCTGGGCGTGGCCGGGATCTTCCTCGTCGCCGTCCAAGAGAGCGTCATCCACGGCCTGCGGGTTGTCGATGTCACGGATGAGCGCGAAGAGGTCCAAGAGGAGCTCGCGTTCAGCTTCGAGCGGCTCACGCGGGAGCTGGCCCAGGCGATTACGTTCACCACGGCTGATGCGACCCAGGTCGTCTTTACGGTTGATCTCAACGAAGATGACTCGGCGGAAACGGTGGACTATTCCCTGAGCAACGGGCAGTTGGTGCGGACAGAAAGTGGGACCTCGGTGAGTGTTGTGAAGAACGCTCAGAGCGTCAGCTTTGCCTACACCGATCTGGATGGGAACAGCCTCTCCACGCCGGTCGCCTCCGGCTCCATGGATGATATCCGGGTCGTCACGGTCTCCGTCACGGCAGACCTCGAGGATGAAACGATCACGGTGCCGACCGCGGTGTTCGTGAGGAACCTCTTCTATGCGGGCTCGTGACCGCACGGACAGCCCGGATCGGCGTCGGGGGGGAGCGGCACTCCTGCTGACGTTCCTCCTCATGCTGGGCTTGAGCGGCCTTGCGCTGGCCGTCGGGGTCTTCGCCCACAACAGCGTCGTGTCAAGCCGTGTCCAACTCGAAGGCTACCAGGTGCCCGTGCGGTGGAGGGCGAGCGACGTCTCGTTTGGAGCGGGGACGTATACCGTGACGACCACCGACAACGGGGGTGGGACCTACACGATCACCTCGTCTGGGTATGCCCCCGATGCAACCAACACCGTCGCCAGGCGCCGCATCCGAGAAAAGAGTATTCCCGTCACCGCTTCGGGATCGAACATTGCGCTCAACACGACCGCCACAGCCTCCTCCTACTCAGGGCAGAACACCCCCGCCAAGGCGGTCGACGGCGATGCCGACACGCGCTGGCGCTGTACTACGGGAAACGGCTGCTGGTTGGCGCTGGATTTCGGGACAAACAAGGTCTTCACCCAAACCGACTACGACGAGCAGGGCAACAAGATTACCGGCTACACCATTGAGGTCTCGCGCGACGCAACCACGTGGGAGGCGGCCCGCGGCCTGAGCATCAACGGTGACGTCGCCGATTTCGACAAGGTGACGGCCCGCTACGTGCGCATTCGTATTACGAGCGTCTCAGACATTGAGCCGGCCTTGAACGAGTTCAAGGTCTACGCGGTGACGTCTGGATCATCGATGACCCTGGGAGACGGCACGGTGGTGATCGACTGGTAGTCGTGCTGAACGGCCCCTGGATGACCACTCCGCATGCTCCAATGAATCCTGGAATCCTCATCGACAAGCCCCGCGCATTGGCGGTAGGCCACTGGCCAATTCTGGAGCGCTTCCGAGGTTCGCAGAAGCCACGCCGATGGGTTGGGCTGGATATGGGCAGCTCCTCGATCAAGTTGGTGGAGCTTGAGCAGGCGGCAAGCGGTCCCCGGCTCATCAAGCAGCTCATCCAAGAGCTGCCCCTGTCCCCGGAGGGCCAGTCCGTGGACCGAAGCGGGTGGCTCCAAAGTGCGCTGAAAGAGTTCGACAACCACGAGGTGCACCTGGCGCTCAGCGGACCCGAGGTTGCCGTGCGCCGCGTCCGCGTCCCGCCCATGTCCATGCGGGAGCTTCCCGAGGCGGTCAAGTGGCAGGTGAAGGACGAGCTGCCGTTTCCCATCCAGGAGGCCGCGCTCGACTTCCGCGTGATCGGAGAGGTGTGGGAGAAGGATCTCAAGCAGCAGGACGTGGTGGTCGCGGCCGTCCACAAGCCGTTTCTTGAGGGACTCCTCGGCGTAGTGGAACGGGCTGGCGGGCACGTGGTGAGCGCTCTCCCCACGCCGTTGGCCCTGTGGGCCTGTGTGGAAGCGCTCCTTCCCGAGGCGAGGCACGGCTCGGTGGTCGTCCTCGAGCTGGGCGCCGAGGCGACGCACGCGGCGATCGTGAAAGACGGCCATGTGCGGGTGGTCCGGGACCTCGCGATCGGCAGCGCGACGATGACGGAGGCGCTCATCGGTGAGACTGTTTCGGATACAGGCGCGATCCCGATTGACCGCTCGCTCGCGGAAACGTTCAAACGCCGCTACGGCGTGCTCATGGAAACGCCAGAAGGCACGACTGAAGAAGGAATCCCGCTGTTTTACCTGGCCTCCTTGCTCCGGCCTGTGTTGGAGAATCTGCTGACCGAGCTGTCCCGCTTTCTCGACTTCTACAAGGTCCAGATGGAGCAAGGCGGCATCTCGCGCGTGCTGCTGTGTGGCGGCGGGGCAAACCTCAGGCAGCTTCAGCCGTTTCTCGCGGAGGGGTTAGGCCTCCCCGTGGAGGTGTTCAATCCGCTCATCAGGATCCCGGATCGAGTCCAGCAGCTTGAGCCGGAGCAGATCGCCGAGGGTGGTTTCAGGTTGGCGGTCGCGATTGGCGTAGCGCTTGACCATGGGCAAGGGCTCAACCTCCTGCACGCCCAGGGCCGGCGCGCGAAACCTTTCCTCATCTCTCGCCGCGTCTTCGCGACGGCCGCCACGGCTCTGGGGGCGTGTGCGCTCATGCTCTACCTTGGACTCCAGCTCTGCGCCGGGATCCTCCAGCGGCAACTGCGCCACCAACAGACACGCTGGGCTCAGGTGGAGCCGGCCTATACGGAATACCTGCACGTGACCTCCACCCGCAAGACCTTGGAAGGCACCATCGAGCGGGTCCAACAGTTCCTTGATCAGCAGCCGGTGTGGGAGGGCATCTTCAAAGAGCTGGGCACGCTGATCCCCCCCCCGCTTCAACTGGATACGCTTACGGTGTCGGCCGATCGGCATGGGGGGCCAGCCGCGCTACGGTTTCATGTGAAGGGCACGGTGGCCTCCGGAAGCAGCGCCCAGGCAGGGAGGTTGTCCCAATTCGTCGAGGCACTGGAGCGCTCCGTCTTTTTCAGCCACGTGGAGTTGACGAGCTCAGAGCTCCACTCGGGTGACTCGGACACCACGAGCTTTGACATCACCGGGGCTATCGAGTGATGAAATCCCCCACGATTCAGCTTGAGCCCAGCCAGCAAGTCCTCTTGGGTCTGACCGCAGCGGGGCTGGGGTTTGTGCTGAGCGTCCGGTTCATCTATCTGCCTGTCAGGGCCCGGATCGGCGAGCGGCGCGCGATGCTCACGGATCTGAAGGTGAAGATTGCCGACGCCCATGCGTTCGCCCAGCGGCTTCCCGGCGAGGAGCACGCCCTCCTGCTGGCGCGCGAGCGCTACGACGTCTTGGAAGGTCGCATCGGCCGTGGGCAGTCCGTCGCGCGCGTCCTGGAGCTGCTCAGTGCCCAAGCGAAGGACCATCGGCTGGAGCTTGTGGCGATCCACCCCCGCATGGAAGAAGGGGAACAGGACGTCATGACGTTGGGGCCTGACCTGGCGCTCCGCGAGATCCCGCTCAGGCTTCAATTGACGGGTCCGTATCGGCAATTGGGAGCGTTTGTTGGGGAACTCTCCAGCGCCCCGTTTCTTGCCGCTGTTCAAGAGCTGCAGATGACCAAACCGCAGGCTGACCGTGCTGAGCTGAAGGCCGATCTGCTCCTGGCCGTGTATCTCACCGAGCGGAGCCCTGCGCGATGACGCGTCAGCAGCAACAGCTCGCGATGTTTGTCGCGCTCGTTGGCGTGATGATCGCCGTCTACGCACGGGCACTGCGTCCCCCATCCTCCCCGGCCGGATCCGCGCAGGATCCGCCCGTGGCGCCTCCATCCGCGTCGCCTGGCCCACGTGCGGCGCAAGCCCCGCCCGAGCCGCTGGCCCGCGAAGCCCAACGCCAGCACGCGACGCTCCTCGCGTGGGGCCGCGACCCGTTTGCCCAGGGCGTCATGACCAGTCAGGCCAGCCGCCTCGTCCTCTTGGGGATCGTTTGGGACGCCCAGCAGCCGCTCGCCATCGTCAACGGGCGGACCGTGCGCATGGGCGAAGAGCTTGATGGCTACCGCATTGTCGAGATCGCCCAAGACCGCGTGTCCGTCACGGACGGCACCCAGACCTTCCAACTCCTGCTCAGTCCCTGAGCCGCCTCGCTGTCCTCGGTTGCTGGTTGACCTCACCTCAACTTGAGTCTTGCGTTGATTTGATGCATCTTCTACAATATCTCTTAACTGAGAAAGCCTGCCCTTGACGGGGCTCGTGAGGGTGATGAGGAACGCGAGAGATCACCGGAAGACGAAGGCGGCGCGTCGTTCCATCACGTCGCCGGACGAGCTCATCCACATCATCTTCCACGAGCTGCGCACCCCGCTCTCCTCCATCCATGGCTACGTCTCTCTCCTCTTGAGCGGCGAACTGGGGCCCCTCCCCCAACAGCAGCGCGAAACCGTGGAGCGCCTGCGGGAACTGACCATCTATCTCACGGTGCTCTTGACCAACCTCCGGCAGTTGGCGCTGCTAGGGGATGAGGCCGCCCTGATGTCCTGGGAGCCCGTGGACGTGAGCCAGCTCGTCCGATCGGTCTGCCGCGATCTCGACGTGGAGGCCAAACGGAAGGAGATTCGCTTGGCCCTCCAGCTCTCGGATTCCCTGCCGCCGTTCTGGGCTGAGCGGAACGGCCTCATTCAGGTCCTCATCAACCTCGTCATGAATGCCATCAAGTTCACGCCCGAGCGCGGCACGGTGACGGTGGCGGTCCGCGGATCGAAGAGCGCGGTGCGCCTGACGGTTCGCGACACGGGGGTGGGCGTCGATCCGGATGTGCTGCCGAAGCTCTTCAGGGAGTTCCACCACCAGGACCGGCCCGAGGTGGGGGCGGTGGGCGGGACCGGGTTCGGGTTGGTGATCGTGAAACGAAGCGTCGATCGCCACCGCGGATCGGTCTCCATGAGGAGCCGGGTCGGTCGTGGGAGCACGGTTGAAGTGATCCTCCCCCAGCACAGCGATCAGCAGATCGTCCACATGGTGTTGGGGCAGATGATCCAGTGGAGCCGTCAACAGCATGAGCCGTTTGTCGTCGTGCTCGTGAAGGCGGACGGGATGGGCGCGGAGCGGCTGGGACAGATCCTCAAGGAGTCGGTCCGCGGAGACGACCGGTACTTTCCGATCCACAACAAGTCGCTGGGTCTCATCGTCGCTCGGACCAATCTGAAGGGGGCGTTGCTGATTGCCGAGCGCATCAGCCAACGCGTGGAGCGGGATCCGATCCTCACGCGCCCCCAGTCGTTCAAGCCCAGGTTGGGGATCGCTGCGTATCCGACGCATGGCAAAGGGGTCGCGCAGCTCTTGAAGGCCGCCCGCCGCCACATGGCGCCGCTCCCAACGGATCTTGCGGCGGCCGGCTAACACCCATGTCGTTTGAGGAAGTGTTCTTCCGGATCTATCGACGGGGAAAAGCCAACGACAAGTCCTCGACGGCGACCACGGCGGTCTTGCCGGCGGAGACCCGCCGGATCGCCGTGATGAACCAGAAGGGCGGCTGCGGCAAGACGACGACGGCGGTCAACCTCTCCGCCTGCTTGGCGGAGATGGGGTGCCGGGTCTTGCTGCTGGATCTCGACCCGCAGGCGCACGCGACCTTGGGGTTGGGGTTTCGAGGCGACGATCTGCCGCTCAGCATCTACCACGCCCTCAAGCCCGCCGGCGTGCCGCTCGCGCAGGTCCTCCAAGCGACCTACCACCCGAACCTCAAGCTCGCCCCGGCCAACGCCCTCTTGGCGTCGCTGCAAGTCGAATTGGTCGATCAGCCGCGGCGCGAGCGGAACCTCAGCGCGCAACTGGAGGACGTGGCGTCGGAGTTCAACTTCATCTTTATCGACTGCCCGCCGAGCCTGAACCTCCTGACGCTGAACGCGCTCACCGCCGCCACGCACGTGATCATCCCGATCCAGACCCACTACCTCTCGCTGGACGGCATGCGGGAGCTCTTCAAGACGATTCAGCTCGTCCGCTCAGAGTTCAACCCGCAGTTGGAAATCCGGGGGATCCTCCCCACGCTGTTCGACGGCCGGACGCGGATCAATCGGGCCATGCTGGAGACGATCCGCGAGTACTTCAGGGGTCAGGTCTTCGACACGGTGATTCACTGGAGCTCCCCCCTGTCAGAATGCCCGATGGCGGGGCAGCCGGTGACGCGCTATGCGCCGGAGGCGCGCGGCGCCGAGGATTACCGGCGCCTCGCGGAAGAGCTGTTGCAGGAGCATCATGCCTAAGCCGCTTCCGGATCTTGGGAAGGTGTTCGACCGGTTGTTCGCCAGGCGGCTCGACCGCCCGCTGGTCGCAGGGCACGCGCTCTTTCAGCAGCAGGCGGCGGATGGGGCGGCGGCTGCGTCGCCTGCCGCCGGCGGATCTGCGACGGTCCCATCGAAGTGGGCAACGGCGCAGTGGCTTCCCCGTCTGGTCGCCGTTGTGAAGGCGCTCAGACCGAAGCAGGGCACGGCCGTCGTGGGGATGGATTTCGGCGCGAGCGCGATCAAGCTCGTTCGGGTGGAGCGCGCAAGCGGTGAGCCGCAAGTCGTGGGGGTGGCGTGCGAAGAGTATCCGCCGCACGCTGAAGGGAAGGCCCAGGAGGAGTTTTTGCAAGATCGGCTCAAGGAGTTCAAACGCCAAGGCTTCCTGGACGGTCAGCTCGTGCTGGGATTAGGGAACCCGCAGGTGGCGATCGAGTTGGTCACGTTGCCGAAAATGCCCGGCGCGGATTTGGGGCGTGCCATCGTGTGGGAGGCGAAGGAGCGGCTGGGGGCGGATGCCGGTTCCCACTCGATCCGGCACCTGGTCGTGGGCGAGACCACCGTCGACGGCCAAACCCAGCAGGAGATCCTGATCATCGCGGCCCCGCGCGGCGACATCATCCCGCAGTGGCGGGCTTTTTCGGCGCAGGGCTACCGGGTGACGGCGGTGGAGCCTGGCATCCTGGCCAGCATCGCCGCCTGCGAGGCCGCCGGCGTCTGGCGGCCTCAAGAGTTCATCGGGATCTTGGAGATCGGCCGGCGGAACTCCACCCTGAGCTTTCTCCTGCAGGGGGCGGCGCGGTTTGTGCGCAGTTTTCCCATCGCCGGCGATTCCATCACCCAGAGCATCGTGGACTACTGCCAGACCGACTACGAGACCGCCGAGACGCAGAAGCGCGAGATCGGCCTTTCCCAGATGGCGCTGGAGGAAGATCGGCGGGTGAGCGGCCATGAGGCCGACCCGCGAGTCCGCGTCAGCCACGCCTTGGGGCTGTATCTGGAGCGGCTGGCTGCGGAGCTCGATCATTCCCTCCGGTACTTCACCTACGAGCTGGGACAGGCGAAAGATCGCCGGCTCGATTGCCTCTACCTCGTGGGCGGCGGGGCGCTCCTGAAGAACCTGGCCGCGTTCTTGTCCAGTCGGCTGAGCGCGCGGGTCGAGGTGGTGGATCCGTTTCAGCGCTGCGCGATGACCGATCAGGCGCGGCAACAGCTCCAGGTCAGAACGCACGGGACTCGGCTGGCGTCGGCCCTTGGGCTGGCGCTGCGTCCAGTGAGACAATGATTACAGTGATTTCTAACTGCGATGGCAGTGATAAGGCGTCATGTGGTGAATCGCTGGAATCGCCTTTTTGAAAATCTCTGAAATCCACAGATGGAACGCGTGAACCTCATCCCAGATGACGTCGCCCTCACGTGGGGGGATCGCGTCCTGGCCTTCGTGGATCGACGCTTTGTCCAGGTCCTGGCGGTGACGGTCGCCACGTCGGGCTTCTTGCTGACCGGGTTCGCGATCCGTCAAGACCTGCTCCGCAAGACCTACGCGAAGCAGACCTCCCGGCTCGAGGCCAAGCGGGCCACCTTCCTGGCGGAGCTCGAGAACACCAAGGCCTACCTCGCGCAGCTCGATCAGGTGGAGCAACAGCTCAACCAGCAGATGCAGTGGGTCATGCAGCGGATTGCGTACCTCAGCAGCTATCGAGCGACGCAGGGGGAGTGGGCGGCGATCCTCCAGGAGATCAAGCGCGCCATCCCCTACGGCGTCTGGCTGACGGAGCTCGAATCCAGCGGCGAGGGGCAGCTCCGCATCGCGGGTGGAGCCTTTGAAGATCGTCTGGTCACGCAGTTCATGGGGCAGCTCAAAGAGAACCCCCGGTTCACCAACGTGGCGTTTAGCTTTGCCAAAACAGCCAACATCGGGAAGCAGGCCATCGTGGCGTTTGAGTTGACGTGTCAGATCACGGCCGCGACGATGGCGGCCTCGTGACATGCCACCGGGCCGATTCCAGTTCAGAAAGTTTGGGCAGCGGGAGAAAGTCTGGAGCCTCCTCTTCGTCGCGGTGACGATGCTGGCCGCCGGACACCGCACCATCCTGCGACCCCGGATCGACCAGGTCCGGAAGGCCAAGGCCGCGTCCCTCCGTCTTGACAACGAGCTCGTCAAGATGGAAGCCGAGCGGCCGGATGTGGATGCGCGTCGGGCCAGCGTGGAGGCGGCTCGGGAGCTGATGCGCAGCCGCTACCAGGAGCTCGAGCAGCTTGAGGAAGGCTTGCTGAATCGCCAGGATCTGGACAGGCTCCTCGAGCAGGTGGTGGCGAAACGCGCCAAGTTGCAAGTCCAGATCAACGCGGTCACCCCCCTCAAAGACGAGCCTCGCCAGGCGCAGGCGAAAGGCCAAGAGAAGGCAGGGCCGAGTTTCTACAAACGGCTCTTCGTCCAACTGGATACCTATGCGACGTTCGACGACCTGATCGCCTACACCAAGTCGTTGGAAGCCCAGGGCCCCTACCAGCGGGTCCGCGGCGTCATGGTGAAGATCGAAGGACAAGACGTGTTGCGGCCCAGGGCCCTCATCCTCACGGAGACCTTGCTCGCGGAGACGCCGGAGCAGGTCGAGAAGCGCCGCACCGAGGTTTTTACGATGCTCGAGCGGCTCGCCGCGCGTCAGCTCAAGGATCCGTTCCTCGCGTCCGAAAAACCCAAGGAGGAGCAGCAGGCGGTTGGCTTAGAGCTGACCGGGGTCTTCGGGGAGGCGGCGTCGCTGACCGCCCTGATTAATGGGGAGGCGTACAAGGTCGGGGACATGGTCCAGGGCAAACGGATCGTCGCCATCCAGCGGGACCAGGTGGTGTTGGAACAGGGCAGCCGGCGGTTTCTCTTGTACCCACAAGGAGGCGGAGAGTGAGTCCTTTGATGCAGTTTGCGAAACGACATGTCTATGCTGTCACGCTGCTGGTGGTGTCGGCGGGACCGTCGTGGGCGCGGGACCCATCCGAGGACACACTCACCACCGAGTCCTCCGAGGAACTGCCCGCGAGAGGCCTTACGGAAGAGGCGTCGTCGGAACTGTCAGAGGCGCCGACCGCCGAGTCAGCAGCAACATTCGAGGAGCCCGAAGCGGAAGCCGGCAGGCCTGCACGAGCGCTCTCCCAGGCGGAACGGTTGCAGGCGATCGTGGATCTCACGTTCACCAACGCGAACCTGAAGAACGTCCTCAGCAGCTTGGCGAAAATCTACGGCCTGAACATCGTCGCCGGCGAGGACGTGACCGGGACCGTGACGCTGACGTTGCGCGGGGTCTCGTTGGAAGAAGGACTCAGTCAGCTCCTGAAGCTCAATGGGTTCGGCTTTACCGTGCGCAAGAGCATCATTGAGGTCATCAAGCTGCAGGAGAAGCGGGTTCCCACCCTCCTCTACCTGAAGTACCTGGCGCCCGACACCGCCTTGGAATTGATCCAGCCGCTCGCGTCCGAGAACGCGGTGCTCAAGGTCGATGAGGCGAACAACGCAATCCTGATCAGTGACTACCTGAACAAGATTGAAGAGATGCGCGAAGTCCTCGGCGTCGTGGACCAAGCCCCCCAGCAGGTGCTCATCGAATCCCGGCTCATCGACATCACCCACACCGACTTGGACGAGTTCGACCTGGACTTCTCGAGCATTGACGCGACCCTCCCGCTCCATCGAAACGAGGCCTCGTCCCCCCCACTCATCTTCACCTCGGGGGCAGCCGGCATGGCGGCCTCGAGCAGCATCACGGCGGATGAGTTCGAGTTCACCGTCGCCCGCGGGAATGACGATATGCTCGTGGAGATCGACGCCCTGATTCAGAACAGCAAGGTCCGGGTGCTCGCGACCCCCTCGGTGTTGACGCTCAACAACGTGGAGGCGAAGATCACGATCGGTGAGAAGTTTCCGATCC
>JACPSQ010000087.1 GCA_016193195.1 Candidatus Omnitrophota bacterium | reverse complement strand
ATCGCCGTCATCCCGGGCGATGGCACCGGCTCTGAGGTGATCCGCGAAGGGTGCAAGGTCCTGGATGCCGTCGTCCAGCGGCAGGGCGTTCGCCTGGAGTGGCGCCGGTATGACGTGGGCGGCGAGCGGTACCTCAAGACCGGCGAGACGCTGCCCGAGAGCGTCCTCAAGGAGCTCCGGGAGGCCGACGCGATCTACCTCGGCGCCATCGGGCACCCGCAGGTCAAGCCGGGCATCCTCGAGCAAGGGATCTTGCTCAAACTGCGCTTTGAGCTGGACCAGTACATCAACCTGCGTCCGGTGAAGCTCTACCCCGGCGTCTGGACTCCCATCAAGGACAAGGGACCTGAGGAGATCGATTTCGTCGTGGTGAGGGAGAACACCGAAGGGCTCTACGCCGGCGTCGGGGGCTTCCTCAGGAAGGGGACGGCCGAGGAGGTGGCGCTCCAAACCTCGGTCAACACGCGCCGAGGGATCGAGCGATGCATCCGCTTCGCCTTCGAGTACACCCGGAAGCGGAACAAGGCGAAGAAACTGACCCTGTGCGGGAAGACGAACGTCCTGACATACGCGCACGATCTGTGGCAGCGCGTGTTTAACGAGGTGGCGGCCGAGTACGCTGACATCAAGACCGACTACACCCACGTGGACAGCCTCTGCATGTGGATGGTGAAGAACCCGGAGTGGTTCGACGTCATCGTCACCGACAACATGTTCGGCGACATCATCACGGACCTCGGGGCCATGATCCAGGGCGGGATGGGGATTGCCGCCGGCGGTAACCTCAATCCGCACGGGGTCTCGATGTTCGAGCCGATCGGTGGCTCAGCGCCGAAGTACACCGGGCAGAACGCCATTAACCCCCTCGCGGCCATCTGCGCCGGCGGCATGATGCTGGAGCAGTTGGGCGAGGTGAAGGTGGCGCGCGAGGTGGAGCGGGCCGTCATGCAGGTTACCTCGACGAAGCTCAAGAGCCTCGCGGCCGGCCAGATGGGCTTTTCCACCAGCGAAGTCGGCGATTTGGTCGCCGAGGCATTAGTTCATAAAATAAAAACATGATGTCGTGGAGTGTCGAAAGCTTGGAAAGGAGGGACGATGAGAATTGCCGCAATGCTCTTAGCAGATGCAGCGAATGAGACAAGTGATCGGAAGGTGAACCTTCTTGGAGCCGGCTTTGATCTCTGGCCCAGGAACAAGTTTCCGTCTCGCGCGGAGGTTGTCGTCTTCCTCAGGTTAGAGATCTTGGCGTCTGAAACAGGGAATCACACCGTGGTACTCGATCTCATTACCTCAGACGGGAAGTCCATCATCCCACGTATTCAGGGTCAATTTGCTGCTCCGCCAGGACCTCCGATGTATCGATACCTCAACCTGATCTATAACCTCAGGTTTGATATACCAGCGCCAGGCGAATACAGTTTTCGTGCGGTAATCAATGGCAAGGAAGAAGCTTCCTGTCCTGTGAAAGCAGTGTTATTGCCGACGGCGGCTATACCTGGGCAACAACCTGGAAGCTAACTGAAAAACTCTGGTGAGCTTCCGTGGGAAGGTCCTCGATCTGCTCTGGTTCTGTGGTCTCAAAGAGAGTCCCCCAGAAGCCTCTCACGCCAACTTCACAATTAATGTCATCTGGATGGAAAGCCTCCAGATTAATCTGAGCCTCTTCGAGAGTAGTCGGCATGACGCTCCTCTCCTGATAGATATATGTCTCGATTCGCCTGCGAACTGTCACTTCGTCAAGCAACCCCTCACTCAGCTCCATCAAATCTGCGTCAACTTGATTAACGAGATGAATGGCCTTCGCATCATTGGAGTTGAGGATGCTCTGGAGATTGGACACTAGCCACTTCTCCAGGTCACGTAGGGAATAGCGACCACTGAGATAGCGACCCACGTGATCGACCAGGATAGTATACATAGCTTCTATCGTCGCCATGGGACCTCTCATTATCCTACCTGCAGATAGTATACGCAAGCTCTTTAACCGTAGTCAATACTCTGAGCTGATCGCTAAGGGGGCTCTAGCCCAGGAGTTCTTGCGGAACTCCCACCTCACGAAGAGTCATAAGGAGAATCCCCCATGCACGTTACGCCAAATGATCCGCTATCTTGATGAATCGGGACAATGGGTCGTGGAGGTCTTTCAATACCTTCGCGCAGACGGCACACTCGGTGCTAGCGGACGACCTGATCCCAAACGGATCCGGATCGGAGATACAATTTACATGGTCGAGCCCAAAACCGACACTCCGGAAGCGAAATGACAAGACCATCCATCTGCGCGATCTACCGCCGTTACTCCTCCGAGCAGCAGCGCGATTCGATGTCCGTTGAGGCCCGGCATCCGCGCGCCTCCCAGCGGCTACATATAGATGAAAGAGCACGATGAAACAGAAACGCTATAACGTCGCAGTCGTTGGGGCAACCGGTGCGGTTGGCACCGAGATGCTCCGCGTCTTGCAGCAGCGCCGGTTCCCCATCAAGGGGATCCGGTTGCTCGCGTCGGAGCGATCGGATGGCCGTCGGCTGTCCTTCAACGGCGCGCGCCATCAGGTTGAATCGCTCCGCAAGCGATCGTTTGACGGGGTTGACGTCGCGCTCTTCAGCGCGGGTGCTGCCCGCAGCCTGGAGTTTGCGCCGGAGGCGGTGAGGCGCGGCGCGATCGTGGTGGACAACTCGAGCGCCTTCCGCATGGACGAGCGCGTCCCGCTCGTCGTGCCGGAGGTGAACCCCCACGCCCTCAAGGGCCACCAGGGGCTCATCGCCAACCCCAACTGCTCGACCATCATCATGCTCCTTCCGCTTGCGCCGCTCCATCGGGCCGCCGGAATCAAGCGCATCATCGTCTCGACGTACCAGTCGGTCTCCGGCGCCGGCGCCAAAGCGATGGCGCAGCTCTACACCGAGACGAAACAAGCCCTGCGCCAGTTCCGAGTTTCGAGTTCCGAGTTTCGAGTTCATGCCAAACTTGAAACCCGAAACCCGAAACTCGGAACCCCGCTGCCTCATCAGATCGCCTTCAACGTGATCCCGCAGGTGGACGTCTTCCTCGACAACCGCTCCACCAAGGAAGAGATGAAGATGGTGAACGAGACCCGCAAGATTCTCGAGGAACCGCGCCTCGCCGTCTCCGCGACGTGCGTTCGGGTGCCCGTGTTCCTCGCCCATTCCGAGGCGGTGTGGATCGAGACCGAGCGGCCGCTCTCCGTCGAGAAGGCCCAGCAGATCCTCGCGCACGCGCCAGGCGTCAGGCTCGTCGATGCTCCGGGAGCCGGCCGGTATCCTCTGCCGATTGATGCCGGGGGGCAGGACGACGTCCTCGTCGGCCGCCTGCGGAAAGATCCCTCCGTTCGGAACGGCCTCGCCTTGTGGGTGAGCGGCGACAACCTGCGCAAGGGTGCGGCGACCAACGCCGTCCAGATCGCCGAGCTCCTGATCAGTGGTCAGTGACGAGTGACCAGTGGTCAGTGAAGGGCTGGTTTTCATTCATGGGTTTGGTTTTCGACGTCAGCTTTTCACTGGTCACTGACCACTCACCACTAGTCACTGTTTCACGATGAGGACGCTGAAGTTGACCATCGCGTACGATGGGACGCGGTACGCAGGCTGGCAGGTCCAGCGGTCCAACACGCACGACGCACGACGCACTACGCAGAAACCGACTGTGCAGGGGACGTTGGAACGAGTCCTGCAGTCGATCCTGCGTGAGCCGGTGAAGGTCGTCGGAAGTGGGCGGACGGATGCCGGGGTCCATGCGCTCTCGCAGATCGCCCACGTCAAGACGCGATCAACTCTGACACGCGAGCGGCTCCTCCGTTCGGTGAATGCGCTCCTCCCTCCGGACATCGCCGTGACCGCCGTTGATGAAGCGGACGAAGCGTTCCACGCCCGCTTCACCGCCTGCCGGAAGCGGTACCGCTACCGCGTGTTCACCGGAGCGGTCGTCCCGCCGTTTATCCGCCCGTATGTGCACCACGTCCGAACGCCCCTGAACCTTGCGGCGATGCGCCGGGAGGCCGCGCTCCTGAAGGGCGCTCACGATTTCAAAGCCTTCGCGCGGGCGGGAGGGGCTCCACGCGCCACGACCCGTCGGAGGATCACGCAAGTGGAGCTGAGGCGGAGGGGGGAGGAGATCCAGCTCGACCTCGAGGGCAACGGGTTCCTCCACACGATGGTCCGGAGCATCGCCGGTACGCTGCTCGATGTGGGGCGGGGGCGGCTGCCGCCGGGGACCGTGCGCCGCATGCTGAAGAGAGGGGAGCGACAGCTCGCCGGCACCACGGCGCCTGCGCAAGGGCTTTCGCTCGTATCAGTCAACTATCAGAATCATCCATGACGAAACCGAGCCCGCAGGACATGACGCCGCATCGCGCCCAATGGAAGACGCAGTGGGGGTTTTTGCTTGCGGCGATCGGGTCGGCGATCGGCTTAGGCAGCATCTGGCGCTTTGCGTACGTCTGCTATGAAAACGGCGGCGGGGCCTACCTCATCCCCTACGGGGTCGCCTTGGTCACGGCCGGGGTGCCGTTGATGATCCTGGAGTACGGCATCGGCCACCGCATGCGCGGCTCCGCCCCCATGTCCTTTGCCAAGCTCAACCCCCACTGGGAATGGCTGGGGTGGTGGATGGTGATCTTCGTGATGTTCGGGATCGTCTTGTACTACGCGGTGGTCATTGCCTGGTGCATCTGCTAT
>JACPSQ010000105.1 GCA_016193195.1 Candidatus Omnitrophota bacterium | reverse complement strand
GGCAAGGCATTCTCGAAAGTCATCCGGGAAATCACCGCGGCCGCTCGGCTCGGCGGCGGGAGTCCGGAGGCCAATCCTCGACTTCGGTTGGCAATCCAGAAAGCCCGCGAGGTCAACCTCCCGAAAGACACGCTTGATAAGGCAATCAAGCGCGGCACCGGCGATCTGCCCGGCGTGGCCTATGAGGAGATGGTGATGGAAGGGTACGGCCCGGGCGGTGTGGCGATCCTCGTTGAGCTCCTCACGGACAATAAGAACCGCACGAGCGCTGAGATGCGCAGCCTCTTGACGAAGCACGGCGGCAGCTCAGCAGGCGCCGGCAGCGTCTCCTGGTTGTTCCAGAAGCAAGGGCTCATCACGCTCGGCGCAAGCGGCACGAGCGAGGAGCAGCTGATGGAGGTGGTGCTCGAGGCCGGTGCGGAGGATCTCAAGGTCGAAGGCGACGAGGCCCTCGTGACGGTTGCGCCGAGCGCCTTTGAAGCGGTGAAGCTTGCGTTACAGAAGGCCGGCCTCGCCTGGGAATCTGCGGAGCTGACGATGGTGCCCTCCTCCACGGTGCGCGTGGACGATCCGGCGCAGGCGAAAGCGCTGCTCGCGTTGCTCGATGCCCTCGAGGATCACGACGATACCCAGCACGTCTACGCGAACTTCGACATCCCTGACGCCCTGCTCGTAGCACACGCAGGGACCTGAACCGTGGACCGTGAACCGGATCACGGGAACATTCTGAGATGGTGATCTTGGGGGTCGATCCGGGCCTCAACGTGACCGGTTACGGAATTATGGAGGCGCTCCCCGACCACCTGCGTCTCATCACGGCAGGGGACATCCGGCCTCCCAGAGCCGAGGCGCTGGCCCAACGATTGGGCGTGATCTACCGGACCCTCTCGCAGCTCATCGTGCGCTACCATCCTGATACCGTCGTGCTCGAGAAGATCTTCACCCACTACCGCCATGTGACAACCGCCACGCTGATGGCCCATGCCCGCGGCGTGGCGTGCCTGGTCGCCCAGGAACACGGCGTGCCGCTGGCGGAGTATCCACCAACCCAGGTCAAGAAATCGCTCACCGGCAACGGGTCGGCTTCGAAGGAGCAAGTCGCCCGCATGGTTGGGCAGTGGCTCCGCCAAACGGAAGAAGCCTGGTCGGCAGATACCACCGATGCGTTGGCTCTCGCGATCGTCCACGCCCACATCGAAGCGCAGCGTCGGAATCTTCCAGAAGGGGTGGGCACATGATTTCCAGACTACGCGGGGTGGTGCGCGAGATCCGCGACACCCGGCTCCTCTTGGAAGCGAACGGCATCGGCTATGAAGTGCTGATGGCCCCCTCGATCCTGTCCAGGGTCGAGGCGCGCATCGCCGACAATCCGGAAATCGAGCTGGTGACCTTCCACTACCAGCAACTGGAGGTCGGCCGCGGGATCCCAGTGCTGATCGGGTTCCTCAACGACGTGGAGCGGGAATTTTTCATTAGGTTCATTACGGTCTCCGGCGTCGGCCCGCGGGCGGCGTTGAAAGCGCTGACGCAACCCATCCCGGTGATCGCCAGGGCGATCGACGAAGGGGATCTCGGGCTGCTCCGCTCGCTGCCCGGCATTGGGGAGCAACGGGCCAAGGAGATCGTCGCCAAGCTGCAAGGGAAGGTGGGTAAGTTTGCGCTCATCCAGACGAAGGGCATGGCGGCCCAGGGCGTTGAGCCGCCCCCGACTGCCGTTGAAGAGGAAGCGGTTGCCATTCTCGTCCAGTTAGAGTACAAGAGACCTGAAGCCAGACAGATGGTGAAGGCGGCGATTAAGCGCAACCCGAAAGTCAAGACCGTTGAGGAACTGCTCAACGAGGTGTACCGCCAGCAGCGGGATGCGACCGAGCCGGGGCACCCCCGAAGCTCTGCTTCGCAGAGCGAAGCAGCGGGGGTGGGCGACGGGAGTGCCGACGACCGAGGCCGGGTACCCGGCTCTGCTGGGTGGCCGACGGGAGCGCCGAAGCACATCGTGCGAGGCGGACGCAGGCTGAAGCCGACGGAGGCCGCATGAGCAAGCCCGCGACGCCACCGCCTCCCCTCCTCCCTCGTCCCGCGGAAGAGAACGACGATGACCGCATCTTAAACCTCAGCCTCCGTCCGAAGCGATTTGAAGACTTCATCGGCCAGGGCCAGGTCAAGGAAAATCTCGGGGTCGCCATCCAGGCGGCGAAGCGGCGCTCGGAGCCGTTGGAACACCTCCTGCTGGCCGGCCCTCCCGGATTGGGGAAGACGAGCCTCGCGCACCTCATCGCCAGCGAGATCGGCGCCAAGATCACGGCGACGAGCGGCCCCGCGATCGAGCGGGCGGGCGATCTCATCGGGATCCTCACCAACCTCGGCAAGGGCGACGTCCTCTTCATCGATGAGATTCACCGGCTCTCGAAGGTGGTCGAGGAGTTCCTCTACCCGGCCATGGAGAATTTCGAAATCGATTTCATCATCGATAAGGGGCCCTTTGCCAAGACCATCAAGTTTCACCTGAAGCGCTTCACCCTCATCGGGGCAACGACGCGGGCGGGGCTGTTGTCGAACCCGCTCCGCAGCCGGTTCGGCATGGTCTACCACCTCGAGTTCTACAAGCCGGAAGAGCTCGTGGAGGTCATCCGGCGCTCCGCGAAGATCCTGGGCGTCACGCTGGAGCCGGCAGCAGCTCAGGTGATCGCCGCGCGGTCGCGCGGCACCCCACGGATCGCCAACCGGCTCCTGCGGCGGGTGCGGGATTACGCGCAGGTCAAGACCAGCGGGGCGATTTCAAGGGACGTGGCTGAGTCTGCGCTGGCGGCCCAGGGCATCGATCCGTTCGGATTGGACGGGATGGATCGGAAGGTACTCAAGACGATCATTGAGTTCTACGGCGGCGGGCCGGTGGGCATCGAGGCGTTGGCGGCGGCCCTCAACGAGGAGCGCGACACGATCGTCGATATGGTGGAGCCCTACCTCTTAGCCTCGGGGCTGCTCAAGCGCACCGCGCGGGGGCGGAAAGCGACCCGGTTGGCCTACCAACACTTCGCCACCCTGAAGAGCCAGGAGCTGGAACTCTTTGCCGCCCCCGCATGACGCCGTCATGAAGAGACCGGTTCTGGGGCGTCAGAGGCGCCGGTCTGGAGCGGCCGTCCTCCTCGCCGCGCTCGCGCTCAATCTGGTGGTGATCCGAGACCGGGCGCTGGCCAAGCGATACGAGGCGAATTGGGAGGAGCACCAGCTACACGCAGAAGGGTTTGCTCAATGAACAGACAAACGGATCATCAGCAGCCAAATCAACCGCTAACCATATAAACCGAGAGAGATGAGATGCCAACTCGATCGGATGTCTTGAGGAGGTTGCAAGGGCATCAGCAGGCAATGCGAAGGTTCGGCGTGCGACGGTTAGGGCTGTTTGGTTCCACGGTTCGGGGCGAAAGCCGTCCGGGCAGCGACTTGGATTTCCTCGTGGAGCTCGAACGGAACAGCTTCGATGCCTATATGGATCTGAAGTTTTTCTTGGAAGAGCTGTTTCAATGTCGCGTGGATCTCGTCTTGGCTGACACGCTCAAACCAAGACTGCGGGAGGGCATCTTGAAGGAAGCCGAGTATGTCCCGGGACTATAAGGTCTACCTTGAAGATATCCTGGAGGCAATTCGCAAAATCCGTGAATTCACGAGCGGAACATCTTTGGCGGCCCTCTCCAAAGACGCCAAGACGTTGGACGCGGTCATCCGCAACCTCGAAGTGATTGGGGAGGCCGTCAAGCGTTTACCGGAGGAGGTCAAGGATCAGCGGCCGGACGTTGAGTGGAAGAAGATCGCCGGCCTTCGAGATATCCTCATTCACGAGTATTTCGGCATCAACGTCGAAGTCGTGTGGGATGTGATCCAACATAAGCTCTCCGGGCTCGAAGACGCAGCCAAGAACCTGCTGGGGAGTAAGCTTTCATGACAGCCAGAGGACAGAGCGTGAGAAGGCACAACCGCGCTCGTCTCGTCGCAGAAGCCGCCAAGCTGAATCGTAAGGAAGAACGTAAGTTGGCCGAGGGAGGTCTTGGTGTGTCGGATGAAGAGAAGCTCAAGGTGGCCAAGGTGATCATCGGCGAGCGCATCCGTCGGCGGCTGTCCCAGACCGCGCTGGCGCGGCGACTGGGTGTCACCCAGCAGCAGGTCTCAAAGCTCGAAAACGGCAACTTCGATAACCTCGGTACCCTGCAGAAAGTCCTCTCGGTGCTCGGTTACCACGTTCGGGTGTCAGCTATCCCACTCCATCGGGAGACGCACGCTCACTCGTCGAGGAATTAGTTAGGGTTTGATGTCTGAGGCGGAGGATATGAAGAGGCGCAAACTGACATGGCTTAACTGGATCGAATTGGCAATCGGGTGTATCCTTCCCACCAGCTTATTGGCGCCGCCTCTCGTAGTTACAGCATTGATTGGGATTCTCGGTGGGGTAGCGACTCTTAATCTTCAAACCCTGTGGGCGGGATTGGTTATGGGAGTACTTCCTCTTGGAGCACTCGCTTCGTTATGGCTGGTCCTTTTGTTTGGGCCAGACCAGATTCAACGTCGACCGCTGCTACGTTTATTTGTGATTTTGACTGGCGTTTCAGGGATACTGATCGGTGCATGGATGATCCCGCATTATTGGGAGACTTCACTAGGGTGGCTTCGCATGGAAGAATTTGAAGCGAGTGCTCTGCAAGACCATTTGGCACTAATAGGACTGGTGGGTGCTCTTGGAGTCGGGTTGAAATACCTTCCTTCACTCCTATGGCGAGGAAATAAATAACCCATCGGGGCGTGGCTCTCCACCACAAAGCTTGGCGGATCCGCCATGTATGATGGCGGAAGCTTGCGACGGAGCGCAGCGAAGGAATCCCGAGCAAAGCGAGGGAGTAGGGCATGCCGGAGAAACGACCGTCCGACGTGGACCGATGGCTTGAGCGAGAAACCCCTCAGGTCCGCAAGGTACTGGAAAGCGCTTCGAGATATTTTGACGCAAACGACCACCTGACGGTGAATACCCTTGAAGCTGTGTACGGTCGGGAAAATAGCTTCGGCATCTTGCTGGGAAAGCGCGGCTCCACCGATGCGGCTGGTCATTTTCAGTTTAAACCGGAGACTGCCAGACGGTACGGTCTGAACGTCTCGAAGCAAAACGATCAACGCTTTGACATCGACAGGGCCTCTTCCGCGGCGGCACGATACCTGAAAGACCTCAATACATGGTTCGGCAAGAGGACAACGCTATCGGAAGGACTGCACACCATTCCTGTCAAAAATGTCTCGGAGCGCAAGAAATTCGTTCTCGGAGCGTTCAATGCCGGCGAAGGCCGAATTGCTGTCGTTCAGCGTCTTGCCGAGAAAGCGGGGAGGAATCCGCAATTATGGGACGACGTAGCAAGGTATCTTCCGAAGGAGACGCAGCAATACGTAGCAAAGGTCTCTCTTTATGAGGCGGAGTTCGCTCTGAAATCATCAGCCAACAAGAACTTGAAGAAGAAAGAAGCGAGGAAAGGAAAATACCTCTGCACCGTGGGACACTGGCGCATGATCGACGACAGGCCCGTGTTCATATGCGCTTGAGCCGCATCGTTTGTCTTTTGGCCGGCCTGGTTGCTACGTGTGTGTTCTCTGAGAAATATGCTTCCGGGCAAGCCGCGCGAATCTTCAGAAACGCAACGTATCTGATGGGGAATGAATATGGTGTCCAGGCGGCGACCTTGGTAGATGGGATCCACGACGAGCCGTACCTTTACGTGCGTTACGGCGACCAATATGTCTACGGAGACTTCAATGGGGATGGGTTAAAAGACGCGGCAGTCATCCTGATGGAAAATAACGGCGGCACTGCGGAATGGTATGCCTTGGCGTTCTTGATCAATGATGGGGAAAAGCTGGTGCACAGGGCTTCACGGGAGCTGGACGACAGGGCCGTCATCAATTCCATGCGGGAAAAGGATGGCAAGGTGTGGATCGACATGTTTGTTCACCAGGATGGGGATTGCATGGCCGGACCCACCAAGCGCGTCAGAAATGTCTACACGTATGACGGGCCCGATCGATGGGGAGAGATCGAGGAGTCTCCCTATCAACGGATCTATTCCGACGGTTCCAAAGCGTTTCAGGAGATCTATGGCACCCCTATTCCCGCGCAGATTCGTCAAGCGTTTGACCGCACCCTCCATGTTCATCAGACCTGTTCTGCGGGTGGATGCGCGTTCACGGTTCTTGACGCGGGAAAACCGGTCGGCATCTTCACCAAGAAATTTATCCTGGTCGATGTAGCGCCCGACGGCTCCAGCGGTGTCTCTGCGACCCTTGTGTTTGAAGGTGCATCCAGTCCCTTCTTGCTGCGGATGGACGATACGGGTGGGGGAACGTATGAGCTGCGCACCATGGCAGAGCTGCCTGGGCTCTTAGGCGAAGGGCTTGTTCGCCAACTACAGAACCCGGCCTATCGTCGTTATTGGTTGTAAACTGTATGAATCCTGAGTGGCAGCCGCTCGGCCGGGCGCTAATCTTGTTTGGCGTAATCCTCACAGGGTTCGGCGTGGTCCTCCTCTTCGCCCCGAAGATTCCGTGGATCGGCCGCTTGCCTGGCGACATCCTGATCCAGCGGGAGCGGTTCATGTTTTACTTCCCGCTCGTGAGTTGCCTTGTGGCGAGCGTCGTCCTCAGCCTCCTCTTCTGGCTCGCCGGCCGCTTCCGACGATGACGTCTCTCGACCCCACCTTCCACCTTCCACCTTCCACCTTCCACCTTCTCGCCATGTCGCTCTTTCTTGTCTTGCCTCCGGCGACGTCGGCCCAGCCCAGTCCCGCGTGGATCCGCGTGGCCGTCTCCCGCGATGACCCGCAGGTGATGTTGCAGATCCACGGCCGCTTCAGGATCACCGACCTCGAAACCCACGCCCAGATCCACGAGGGCCGCCGTCTGAACCTGGTCGCGGTGCGGGCGGCGCCGAGTGGGCTGGTGCTGGGGGAAGAGGTCCTGCCGCACGTCGGCGTGCGGATCGAGCCGTCGAGCGGCGCCGCCATCAGCCTCAATGGGAGGCGCCTGCGCGGGGTTCTTGAGATCGTGCGCCAGCAGAACCTCACGCTGCTCGTCGTCAACCACGTCGAGCTCGAGGATTACCTGCGCGGGGTGCTCAGTAAGGAGGCCCCGGATTACTGGCCGGATGAAGCGCTCAAGGCCATTGCGATCGCCGCGCGGACCTATGCGCTCTACCAGCGGTTCACCAAAGAGGCGGGTCCCTACGATGTGACCGGCGACGTGATGTCACAGGACTACGGCGGCAAGACCGGGGAGAAAGCGGCGACGACCCGGGCGGTCAAAGCCACGACGGATGTGATCGTCATGCACCAGGGGAAGCTCTTCCCGACGTTTTACCATTCCACCTGCGGGGGGATGACGGAACACGCCCGTGTCATGGGTTCCTATGACCTCGAGCCGCTCCGCGGCGGGATCCTCTGCGCGTTCTGTTCGGCCTCACCCTTCTACTCGTGGCAGCGCCGCTTGACGAAGGCCGACGTGAACTGGGCGCTGCGCAACAGCCGGCACGGACCAATCGGGCCCATCAGCGACGTCCAAGTCACCAAACGGACGGCTTCGGGTCGGGCGGAAGAGGTGACCATCGTGAGCGCAAGCCGCACCCTGCGATTGACCGGCTTCGACGTGCGAGCGCTGTTTGGGTTTGACCGCATCCGCAGCCCGCTCTTCTCCGTCACCCCGACGGATGGGGCGTTCATCCTGGAAGGGCGCGGGTGGGGCCACGGGGTTGGCCTCTGCCAGTGGGGGGCCGCGGAGCTGGCCAGACGAGGGTTCTCCGCGAGGGAGATCCTCGCCTTCTACTATCCGCGCGCAGATCTCGTGCGCCTGCGGGATCTCGCGGATCAACCGATCGCTGTGATGGGAGGAGGAAGCTGATGCCGCCGCAACCTGCCGCTGCACCGGGACCACTGGCGATGCTGGTGCCGTTCGCGATGATGTTCCTGATCTTCTACGTCCTCGTCTTCCGGCCGCAGGCGAAGGCGCGCAAGGAGCACGAGGGAATGGTCAAGAACCTGAAGAAGCACGATGAGGTCGTGACGAGCGGCGGGCTCTTCGGCACCGTCGTCAACGTGAAGCCGGAATCGATCACGCTGCGCATCGACGAGAACGTGCGGGTTGAGGTGGAGCCCTCCGCCATCGCGCGGCTGGTCAAGTCCAAAGCCAAGGCCGGGGAGCCGGCCCTAGCGGAGACGCGCAAGTGATCCCCCCACCTGTCGGCCGGCCGCAGGCCGGCTCAAGAGTCAGTACAGCGATATGGTCTGCCTGCGGCAGACCACGACAGGTGGGGGGATGATGCCCTCCAGTTTCAAGTGGCGTGTCCCCCTCATCCTGGTCGTCATCGCGTTCAGCGGCTGGCATGCCTTCCCGCTCGAGAAGCGCATCAGCCTCGGGCTCGACCTCCAGGGCGGGATGCACCTCGTGCTGAAGGTCGACACGGAGAAGGTCCCGCCGGAGGCGCGCGGGAAGGACGTGACGGGTGTCGCCCTCGAGGTCATCCGCAACCGGATCG
>JACPSQ010000010.1 GCA_016193195.1 Candidatus Omnitrophota bacterium | reverse complement strand
CTCATTGTCTTCCTCGGCACGAAGAAACAGGCCAAGCCCATCTTGGAAGCCGAAGCCCAGCGTGCGGGGACACCGTATGTGACCAACCGGTGGCTGGGAGGGACCTTGACGAACTTCCAGACGATCAAGGTCAGCATCGACCGCCTCCGGGAGCTCCGCAAGCAGAAGGCGGAGGGGTTCTTTGATCGGATCATGAAAAAAGAGGCCATCCGGCTCGCGCGCCAGCTGGAGCGGCTTGAGGAACACTTCTGCGGGCTGGCGGAGATGACCCGTCTGCCCGGATGCCTCTTCGTCGTGGATACGAAGCGCGAAGAGATTGCCGTGCGGGAGGCCAACCGGCTCAACATCCCCATCGTGGCGATCTGCGACACCAATAGCGACCCGGACCTCATTGCCTATCCCATCCCGGGCAATGACGACGCCATCCGCTCCCTCAAGCTCCTTGTCGCCCTGGCCGCCGAGCGCGTGATCGCCGGGCGGCGGCGCTTGATGGAGACCACACAAGAGCCCACCGCGGCTTCGACGCCGGAGACGGTGAACGGCGGTCAGGCCGTTGCAGGGTCGGAGGCAGGGCCTGGCCCCGGTGATGAGAACAAAGGGTAATCTCGAAGCGATCAAAGCGCTGCGAGAGAAGACCAGCGCCTCGCTCAACGACGTCCGAGCGGCGCTTGAGTCGGCGGGGGGCGACGAGGCGAAGGCGCTCGCATTCCTGCGCCAGCGGGGCGCCGCGATCGCCGAGAAGCGCCCGGCCAGGGACGGGTGGAGGCGTACGTCCACCACAATGGGCGGCTGGGGTCGCTCGTTGAGGTCAACTGTGAAACCGACTTCGTGGCGCGGACGCCGGAGTTCCTCCAGTTCTGCCGCGACGTGGCGATGCAGGTGGCGGCGATGAACCCCCGCTATCTTCGGGCGGAGGACGTCCCTCCCAACGGACCGCTCAGCGCTGAGGAGGTGAAAGAGGCCTGTCTCCTGGAGCAGCCGTTCGTGAAAGATCCCGGCGTTTCGGTGAAGGAGCTCTTGAAGGCGCTCATCGCCAAGACCGGAGAGAACGTGGTGATCCGGCGGTTCGTGAGATTCACCCTTGGGGAGACGTGAAGATGCGACCCCACCACCTGCGAGCCACGGGCTGCCATGGGCAGGTGGTGGGATTCCGCCCCACGGGCGGAAGGCGAGGTGCCACGGGCTCTGCCCGTGGGGCTCCACAGGCACTCAGCGCGAAGCGGCCGGCGTCGAGCGTCTCGGCGGATCCGGTGGCGAAATACAAGCGGATTGTCCTCAAGCTCAGCGGGGAAGCGCTGCAGGGCCGGTTGGGGTTTGGGATTGATCCGAAGGTCTTGAACGACCTGGCGGAACAAGTGAAAGGGATCAGGGCCCTCGGCGTCCAGGTCACCATCGTCGTGGGGGGCGGGAACATCTTCCGGGGGACGACGGCCTCTTCGACGACGGGCATGGAGCGCGCCACCGCGGACTACATGGGGATGCTCGCCACGGCCATCAACGGCCTCGCGCTGCAGGATGCGCTCGAGCGCCTCGGGGTGCCGACGCGGGTGCAGACCGCGATTGAGATCGCCAAGGTCGCCGAGCCCTACATCCGCAGACGGGCGATCCGCCACCTCGAGAAGGGCCGGGTGGTGATCTTCGTGGGGGGGATCGGCAACCCCTTCTTCACGACGGACACGACGGCGGCGCTTCGGGCGATGGAGATCGGGGCGGACGTCGTGCTCAAGGCGACGAACGTCGACGGCGTGTACACCGACGATCCGGCCACGAACCGCCAGGCGAAGAAGTTCACGAGCGTGAGCTTCTTCGACGTGCTCAAGAAAGGCCTGAAGGTCATGGACGCGACCGCGGTGAGCCTTTGCATGAGCAGCGGCGTTCCTATCATCGTCTTTAACCTGCACCGCAGCGGCAACATCAAGCGCGTCGTGTGCGGCGAGGCGGTCGGCACCAAGGTCGTCAACCGCCAGTAGCCTTCAGCGATGGTCTCGATCCAGACGCTTTACAAGGACGTTGAGGACAAGATGAAGCGCGCTGTGGGCGCCGTCACGCGCGAGTTCATGGAGATCCGTGGAGGACGCGTGACGCCGGCGCTGGTGGAGCACGTGACGGTGGACTACTACGGCGCCGCCACCCCGCTCAAGCAGCTGGCGGCGATCACCGCCCCAGAGCCGCACCTTTTGGTGATCCAGCCCTGGGATGCGAACGCCGTGCCTGATATCGAAAAGGCCATCCAGAAGGCCTCGATAGGCCTCACCCCGGTGGTGGACGGGAAGCTCCTGCGCCTGCCGATCCCTCCGCTGACCGGTGAGCGGCGCGAGGAGTTGACGAAGGTGGTTCATAAGATGGCCGAAGAGGGACGGGTGAACATCCGGACCCTCCGCCGTGACGCCAACGAGTCCGTTAAGAAGCTCAAGGCCGAGAAGCAGATCAGCGAGGACGAGGCCTTCAAGTCCCAAGACCACATCCAGAAGCTCACCGACAAGCACATCGGCGAGATCAACGCGCTGGTCAAAGCGAAAGAGCACCTTTTGTTATAATGGTTCCGCGATTTCCCACACCGATGACGCCGGTGGACCAACGAAGACACGCATGGGACACATCCGCGTAATCGTTCTTCACAATCCGCAAAATCCGCGTCTGCTCTTTCACAATCTGGGGCGCTAGCTCATCAGGTAGAGCAACAGCCTTGAGTTGAGGGCCGCTATCAGGTAACTGATAGTCGAAAATCCCGTAACTTGCGGGGAAATCTGAGGATCCTGGGGTACCTCCGTCACTTCACCTTACGACTCCGCAAAGCGAGGAAAGCGATGGGGGTAACAATTCGCAGGTGCAGACAATCCGCAGCCAAGCCCCCCCACCTGTCTGCCCGCCTTCAGCGGGCCAGGCAGCGTGATGACTTTACCGGTCCGCCGCCGGCGGACCGGAGGACAGGTGGGGGGAAAGGTTCAACGACTATAATCGGGACTCCCCACCCGCTTTGCTTCGCAAAGCGGAACTGGCGGGGGGATGGGATAGTCTGATCTGCATGGCGACATGCAGCTAACACACATGTTTAAGCTGTGGGTGCTGGGTTCGAGTCCCAGGCGCCCCATCGATTTTGCCCACGCGGGCGGACAGGAAGCAATCCCGAGTCCCGCCGGGGTCAGCGGAGGCGGGACGAGGGAGCGAGTCCTCCCTCCGCCTTCGGCTACGGGACTTCTGTAGCGGCCGCCATCGAGGCGGCCGCGGAATGCCGGACGCGGCGGGCGTCCGGCCTCGCCCACCCCGCCTTGCGGCGGGGTACCCGGGCGAGGGACCACCATGGGTAAGCCAATGAACTGGTGTCTCTACATTCTTCAATGCGAAGACGCCTCGCTCTACACAGGTATTGCCCTCAATGTCCAACAGCGTCTTACGCAGCATCAGGCTGGTAAGGGATCGAAGTGCGTGAGGAGCAAAGGCCAGGCCAAGCTGATCTACGTGGAACCCCACAAGACGAAATCGGCTGCGCTGTGCAGAGAGCGTGAGATCAAATCCTGGTCCCGGAAGAAGAAGCTCGCGCTGATTGGCCGATAGGTGACGCGCAGTCTGATTCTATGGCCATCGAGGAGAAGGGCTACGCCTTTTTCGACCACACCGCCGATATCGGCATTCGAGCGCAGGGGGCGACGCTGGCTGAGCTCTTCGTCAAGCTCGCCCACGGATTGACTGAGCTTCTGGCGGAAGACACCGACCTGAAGCCGCGACAGGCCAAGGCGATCCAGTTGACCGCGCCGGCCGCCGCCTCGCTCCTGCTCGCTTGGCTCCAGGAGCTCCTCTTTTGGTTCGCTGCGGGGCACGGTGCGCGGCGATACGTTTGATCCCGCGCGTCACGTCCAGGGACGGGAAGTGAAGGCCATCACGCGGCATCTCCTCGAGGTGCGCCGCCGGGACGGCATGTGGCACGGCCAGGTGATTGTCGATATCTAACTGAACACCACAGAGAACACAGAACAACGCAGAACCACAGAAGCAGAAAGGTTGAGATTTTCTCTGTGGTTCTGTGGAACTTCTGTGATTCTGTGGTGTGCAGTCAAATCCTACGTTCAACAAGATGAAAGAGCGCAGGTGGACGGGGCCGTTGGAGAAAATTGACGACTACCGCTGGCGCATTCCCCAGTCGTATAGTCCGGGGATGCAGGTGCCGGGGATCATTTTTTCCGACGAGAAGCTCCTCCGCGACATCAAAGAAGACCAGTCGCTGCAGCAGGTCGCCAACGTGGCTCACCTGCCCGGGATCGTCAAGGCCTCCATGGCCATGCCGGATATTCACTGGGGCTACGGGTTCCCGATCGGCGGCGTCGCGGCGATGGATGCGAAGGAAGGTGTGATCTCTCCTGGCGGCGTGGGGTACGATATCAATTGTGGCGTCAGGCTAGTGAAGACCGACCTCACCGTGGAGGATGTCCAGCCGAAGTTGCGCACGCTCATTGCCTCGCTCTTCAACACTATCCCCTGCGGGGTCGGGATGAGCGGTAACATCCGCATCAGCAAGCAGGATGCCGACCGGGTCATGACGCAGGGCTCCCGCTGGGTGATTGGGAAGGGTTACGGCGTCGCCGAGGACGCGGCGCACACCGAGTCGCAGGGCTGCCTCGAGGGTTCGGATCCGGCGCAGGTCTCCGAGCGGGCCTTTAAGCGGGCCAGCGATCAGCTTGGGACACTAGGATCAGGCAACCACTTCCTCGAGGTCCAAGTGGTGGACACGGTCTTCAATGAGGAAGCCGCGGGCGTGCTCGGATTACATGAAGGACAGGTCACGGTGATGATCCACTCGGGCTCGCGTGGGTTCGGCTACCAGATCTGCGATGACTACCTCGATGTGATGGAACGGGCCATGCAGCGCTATGGCATCCGGATACCGGACCGGCAGCTCGCCTGCGCACCCATCACGTCTGAGGAAGGGCAGCGGTACTTGGGCGCGATGCGGAGCGCGGCCAATTATGCGTGGTCGAACCGACAGTGTCTCATGCACCTCGCCCGTCTGACCTTCGAGCGCGTCTTCGGCAAGAGCTGGGAACAGCTTGGGATGCGGCTCGTCTACGACGTCGCCCACAACATCGCGAAATTCGAACGACACCGCGTGAACGGAGACGAACGGATGGTGTGCGTCCACCGCAAGGGCGCGACGCGGGCCTTCCCTCCAGGCCATGCTGAGACCCCGGAGGACTACCGCGAGATCGGCCAGCCGGTCATCATCCCAGGCGATATGGGTCGCCACTCGTACGTCCTCGTCGGTACTCAGCAGGCGATGGAGGAAAGCTTCGGCAGTTGTTGCCACGGGGCCGGGCGCGTCATGTCCCGTTCGGAGGCGGTCCGGAGGGCGGCGGGCCGGTCCATCGAGCAAGAGTTGGAGCGACAGGGTATCATCGTCATGGGGCGGGGCCGCAAGGGGGTCGCGGAGGAGCAGCCGGGCGCCTACAAGGACGTCAACGACGTCGTCCAGGTCGTCCACAACGCAGGCCTCGCCGAGCGCGTCGCGCGGATGCGGCCGCTGGGCGTCATTAAAGGGTGATGGGTGCTGGGTGCTGGGTGATAGATGTGAGGTGATGAGGTGATTGAGTTGCGATTGCTGCGAGAGAATCCTGAGCTTGTGCGCGAGGCGCTCAAGCGGCGCGGGATCGCCTTCAACTTCGACCGGCTGTTGACGCTTGAGCAGGAGCGCCGGACGCTGCTCACGGAGATCGAGCAGCAGCGGCATCTCCTCAAACAGGAGTCCGACGCGTTTGCCCGCCAGCAGGGCGGGCAGCCGATGTCAGCGCCGAAACCACTCAAGGAGCGCTCCGACAACATCAAGGGGCATGAACGCCGCCTCCATGAGGTGGAAGGGGAGTTGGAGGGGGAGCTGGCGTACATCCCGAATCTTCCGCACAGCTCCGTCCCGGTGGGTGATGCGAAGGCGAATCAGGTCATCCGGACCCATGGGGCGAAACCGTCGCACGCGTTCAGGCCCAAGACCCATCTGGAGCTGACCGAGCGGCTTGGGCTGATGGACTTCGAGCGGGCGGCCAAGGTCACCGGATCGCACTTCCCGCTCTATACTGGTGTGGGCGCTCGGCTTGAGCGGGCGCTGATCAACTGGATGCTGGACGTCCAGACGAAAGAGCACGGCTACACGGAGGTCTCGCCGCCCTACCTGGTGAACCGCGCTTCGATGTTCGGGACCGGGCAACTCCCCAAGTTCGAGGAGGACATGTACCGGCTCAAGGACGACGACCTCTTCCTGGTGCCGACGGCCGAGGTGCCGTTGACGAATCTCCACCGCGACGAGATTCTCGACGAGAGTCGGCTGCCGCTGCGCTATACCGCCTACACCGCCTGCTTCCGTCGGGAAGCCGGCTCCTATGGAAAGGAGACCAAGGGGCTTGTGCGCGTGCATCAGTTTGACAAGGTGGAGCTCGTCAAGTTCACGAGGCCGGAGACCTCGTACGAGGAGCTTGAGCGCCTCGTCAAGGACGCCGAAACAATCCTCCAGCGTCTCAGCCTGCACTACCGGGTCGTGTGCCTCTCGACAGGAGACCTCGGCTTTGCCGCCGCGAAGTGCTACGACCTCGAGGCGTGGGCGCCGGGCCTTGGTCAGTTCCTCGAGGTCTCAAGCTGCAGCAACTTCGAAGCGTTCCAGGCGCGGCGCTCCAACATCCGCTACCGGCAAGCGGAGACCAGGAAGGTCGCCCACGTTCACACGCTCAACGGCTCCGGCGTGGCGCTGGCGCGAACCCTCATCTGCCTCTTGGAGACGCATCAGCGCGCAGACGGGCGCGTGGTGATCCCTGAGCCGCTCCGCCCGTATGTCGATGGCGAAGATCTCCTCTAACTGAAGTTTCGCAAAAATGACTGCGTCGTTTGATTTCGCCGATTTTCAAAAGCGATTACACCGATGTTCTCGTCGGAATCTGCGAAATCGTCTTTTGAAATCTGTGAAATCATTCCCCATGGTTCATGTTGCAAAAGTCCAGCTCTAAGTTCGTCACGCTGCTCGGCCGGCTCGTGAAGGTCGTGATGGTCGCCGTGGTGCTCCCCTTCGCCGTCTCGCTGCTCTTGAGCGTCCTCGAGCAGTTGCGCGTTCCCAGCGTTTCCGGATTCACAGTGCGCGAGTGGATCATGTGGGGCGCCATGACCTACACGGGCGTTCATCTCTTGCTCTACCGTCCCGCGGCGCTCTTCCGCGTGAGCCGCCGGATCTTTGCCGCCCTGGCCATCTGGCTCTTTGGCGGCCACGTCGCCAGCGTGGAAGAGCCAAGCGGCGGGAAGGGAAAAAGGGAGGCAAGGGAGCGCCCGGGGAGGCGCGGGCACAGGGCTCGACGCTGGTCGCCGTCAGCCCCTATGTGATCCCGTTGTACACCGTCCTCGTGTGCGCGGCGGCGTGGGGATTCGGGCGATGGCTTGATCGCGCGTTCGTGGACGGCCCCTCCAGCTTCCTCGTTGGGATGACGATGGCGTTCCAGTGGCTCATGACCGCTGATGAATTGCAGCAACAGCGCGGCCGATGGCACCTCGAGACCTATCTCCTGTCGATC
>JACPSQ010000078.1 GCA_016193195.1 Candidatus Omnitrophota bacterium | reverse complement strand
CGCTGCCCCCCGGTCCATGTTGCCGCTCATGTTGAGGAACCTGATCTCGCGCGGCGCGTAGAGCGACCAGTTGGCCACCGTCGTCGGCACATCGAGGGTCGGCCCCTGGAGCTTCACGTGACCGATCCGGATGAGCTTCGGCCGTTGCTCGAAGTAGACGATCTCGACAGGTGTCGTGTTTGCGCCGTCGGCCATCGCGTCCAGCGGGATGAGGAGCGTCCCCTCCTTCCCCTCGACGGGCTTCACCGATTTCCCCCCGACGATGCAGCTCCAGAGGGTGGCACCTGCTGGCAGCTTCACCTCCACGAACTGCTTCTTGTTGGCCTTGATGAGATAGGTCGCGCGGGTCAGGAGCTCCCCCTGCCGGGAGAGGACCGTGACCAGCTCTCCCCGCTCCGCAATCGCCGCGAGCACCGGATGGTCTCGATGTCTCGTCAGTGACATGGTGACGCGGTACGGATGCTGGTGGTACTTGAACGCCAGGATCGCGGGTGACCCAGCCGCCGCCCGTAGGAGGTCAGGCAGTTCCCTCACATCCACCCGGTTGATCCCCTCCGTTGTAGCTGGGGCAAGCTCAATGCTCCCCTCCCGGGCCACCGCGAGGTAGCCGCGCTCCTGCTTCACGCCCAAGAGATGGATTTCGGGTAGGCCATAGTCCGAAGCGGTTTCCTTCATCGTCTCCTCGCCTTCAACGACGAGCCGGTACGTCGTGTCCTTCAGCGCAAATCCCAGTGTCACGGTCAGCGTCTTATGGCCCTGTGTGTCAGCGACGTGCCAATCCTCGATGCTGGCCCCGCGGACGTTGAGCACGTTGATGCCAAGCGGAAGCTGCACCTTAAGCTCCTTGATCTCCCCCTGGGCCATCCGGTAGTCGATGATGGACGAAAGGCGCGCGAGTTGCTCTTCGATCGTCACCATCGTGTTGACCTCTCCATAGATGACCGGCTCGATCTTGACTGGTGTGACCGGCTTGGTCCGCCACCGCAGGTCGATCCGATCAGCCGCACCGAACTTGGCCATCAGCTTCACGCCGCCGCGCGAGGCCTCCGGCCGGCTCTCGACATAGAGCTGATCCTCCAGGCGCAGCTCCACGTCTTTGCGTGGAACGATGAGCGCCAGTGTGGAAAAGGTCGCCTGGGGAATGCCAAGCTGCAGTCCTTCAAACTGGCTCTCCTGCGCCAACCGTGTGGAGCCCTTCACGCGAACGGTGTACGTCCCTTTCTGCGTCGTGGCGAGGACATAGGTGTTCCCCTGCGGCCTGAGGTACGCTTCGCCGACTTTCTTCTCCAGTTTGATGTCGGTCACCGTCATGCCGAGGGCGAGCGGGATTTCGGTCCAGCCATCCCGAATGACGCGGACGGTGTAGCGTACTTCCAACCGGGCGATCTGATCCTTCACCTCGCCGGTGTAGTCCGCCGCTTCGATCACCCACCCCGCCGACGCCTCAGGGTACGGCAGCACCGTGGCATGAGACACTTCTCCCCACCCCAGTAACCCCACCATCATCACGATCCCAGTAATTCTGCTGAGCTGTCTCATCATGCACCTCCTGTTACCTGATGAGACACCGGAGGCGGGGAAAAGTTCCAACAAGCTACGGACTATGGACTATGGACTACGGACTAGGGGAAGGAACGAGCTCGAGCGAGATGGTGACCCACCGAGTGGAATCCGGTGGAGCATCAAGGGAAATCGTTGCAGGGGCTGACACGTCGCTGGAGAACTGCGTCAGGAATTCGGACATCGCGGCCTCGGGCAATGTCACGGACAGACGGTGCTCGTCAATGGTCGCCACTGAGCCTCCCTTGGATTGGGCCCAGCCGTTCAACTGAGCCGCCGCCGTTGCCAAATCGCTCACCCGCCATTGGACGTGGGAATGCTCTTCCCATTGACTGGCGAGCTCGGCCCGTTTCTTCTCACAGGGCGGACAGGTCGTCGCAGTGCCGGCGGGAGCGCCGCCGACAACGCCGAATCCACCAACCGCCTGGTACGCGGGCAGTCCCACGGGCACGCTCGTGGCATCCGCTGGCTGCACTGTCAAAGCGTTGACAGCGCTGCTCACGCTGCCGGCCACCATGGTCTTCTCAGGGATCGTCGGGGCCTCCGGCAACGGCCTCAAGGCCGCTTGCTCCAGGTCCGGATGAGACGACTCGCTCATGGTGAGGCCGGCGTTATGCACCGTTGAGGAACCGGCGAGGAAGCCGAGCTGAGGTTCGTTCGACGCTGGACTGGCCATGCGATCGAATGCCGCCGTCTTTTCGTTATGGTAGGGCTCGTAGCCCCGCCTAGCAAACCGTTCGCCAATCTCATCCGAAGGTTTGGACGCAAGTTGCCTGAGGCTTGCCCGAGGCGCCCGGGCGAAGTGCGGCAAGCCGACCACGACGATGACAAGGAGTCCGGTGGTCGCGAGCGCCGCGCCGTGGAGCGGCAAGCTCGCCGGCCAGGGCGCCACGAAGCGACGGGCGAGCCGCTGCCACCATGGCTCCCGCGCGAGCTTCGCGTGGATGCCGGGTAAGAGCTCTGGAACCTCCGGCGGCTCCATCGCACGCAGGGAACGCAGCATCTCCTGGAGCGACGCCAGGTCCGAGCGGCACCCGGCGCATTTCCCCAGATGCTGTTCGAGCTGGCTCCGCTCCTGCGGCTCCAACCGCTCATCGATGTACGGCGAAAACCATCGCTTGTACTCAGCACAGTCCATGAGCATCACCCCCGGGACAATCACTGGAATCGCTTTGGTAAATCACTGGAATCACTGTTAGAGTTTTCCGTCCAAGAGCGCGCGCAGGTGCAGCCGGGCGCGGCTGAGCCGAGATTTCACCGTGCCAACATGGCACTGGAGCATGTCGGCGATTTCCTCGTAGGAATATCCATGGATGTCACGCAGGACGACGACGCTCCGGTGCGCTTCATCCAGCTGCTGCAGGGCGCTGATGACGAACCGCTGCTGTTCATGCTGTGCCGCGGCGCTCGCCGGCGAGGGGGAGGGATCGGCGACCTCATGGCCGAGCGCCCCTTCCTCCCCGAACCCGGCACGGGACATCCCGACCGGCTCATCGAGCGACGCGACGATGAGCCGACGCCGTCTCGCCCACCAGCGGCGGCGGTTGCGGCACAGGTTTATCGTAATCGCCACGAGCCACGTTGACAACTTCGCCTCACTCCTGAACGCAGGGATCCCTTGGTAGGCGCGCACGAAGACGTCCTGCGCAACGTCCTGCGCCTCGTCCTGGTCGCCCAGCATCCGCAGCGCGACCGCGAAGACCGCCTGCTGATGGAGACGGACCAGCGCCTCGAAGGCCGAGGAGTCACCTCGCTGGGCTCGTTCGACCAGCGCGGTCTCCTCCGACCCCACCACCTGCAGGCCACGGGCTGTGCCCGTGGGCAGGTGGTGGGATTCCGCCCCACGGGCGGAAGGCGAGGTGCCACCCCGCCAAGGCGGGGTGGGGCTCCACTGATGAGACACTGGAGGTTCGCTCATGGTTCCCTCACCCATGGCTCTCGGCGGCCCTGATCCGCTCGGCGATGGGCGGGTGGTCATAGAAGAGCCAGGTGATCCAGCGAGGGGGGTCGGGATCGGCGAGGTTGAGGGCCGCGAGTCGTCGCAGGGCCCCCGCAAATGCCTGCGGCCGGGTGGCGGCGACGGCAAAGCGATCCGCTTGCCACTCATACATTCGGGAAAGGCTGTTTTGGAGCGGCAGCCCGATGAGGCCGAGCAGCGAGAGCCACAGCGCCAGCATCGGGAAGCCCTCAATGTCTGAGAGGCGCGTGAGGCCAAGGGGCGTGAGCCACCACCGCGCCGCGAGATTGGTCAGGGCGAAGGCCACCCACGAGCCGGCTGCGCTCATGACGAGCAGCTTGGTGATGTGGCGGTAGCGATGGTGGGCCAGCTCGTGGGCGAGGACCCCCTCGATTTCGTCCGGCGTGAACTCGGTGAGCAGCGTGTCCGAGAGGAGCACCCGGCGCGTCGTTCCGATCCCGGCGAGCGCGGCGTTGGCTCTTCTGGTCTCAGCGCCAAGCTGAAACCGGAAGACCCCAAGGACGGCGATGCCGGCGCGTTGACACAGCTCGCCGAGCCGCGCCGCGAGCTGCTCGTTCTGCAGCGGGGTCGTCTTGTAGAAGATGGGCAGCAGCACGGTGGGAAAGATCCTGGCCAGCACGACGCTGCAGCCGACCCAACCGATGGTCGCCCAGAGCGGCCAGCCGTTGGGGATATGCCGGAGGATCGCGTAGAATCCTTCTACGAGGAGCGCTGCGATGACCGCACTAACCGCAAGGCGTTTGGCTTCCCGCGTCAACCATCCGGCGAGGGTGAGGCGGGAGAGTCTAAATCGGTGCTCGAGGAGAAATGAGCTGTAGACATGGAGCGGGAGCATCACGAGATACTGACACACCCCAAAGAACGCCAGGTAACCGAAGATGATCAGGGGCTCGTGCGGCGTCCGGTGGGCCCACCAGGCTGCGAACCTGTGTGAAATTCCCAGCCCCTGGACCGCCGCGAGGAACACGAACCACGCCACGAGGTCAACCACCAGCAGCCTGTAGCGGATCCGTGCATAGGCTCGCGCGGGGGTGTCAGGATCCGTCATGGGAAACGGACGAAGCACGTGCAATGCCGCTGGCTCGGGCTTCGCCGCGGAAACCACGGCTCCGTTGGAGGAACTGACGATACGCTCCCACCTGTTGCTCGAGGAGCGCCGGGGGAAACCCCGCATAGCGTTGAGCCAACTCGAGCAGGGTGGATAAGAGGTCGAGACCTTGACAGGAACTCCAGGCAATCCGCGTGCGCCTGGCCAGCACGTCGGTGATCGTGCAGGCGAGCTCCTGCTGGAAGGCGTGGACAAGCTCCGCCTCGATGTGCTCGTGGTGGGGACAGACCGGATGGACGAGGGCCGGCTCGCGGTCAATCAGCTTCAGGATCTGAAAGGCGGCCGTCCCGTAGCGGATGATGAGCCTGGCCAAGAGGTCTTGATCCATCCTGCGGGTCATCTCCTGCCAGTGGTCGAGCGCAACCGGATGGGCGGCTTCCAGGAGGCTCACCTGATCGGTCAGGCACCGCTCGGCATCCCAGCGATGGCGCCGGATCAAGAAATCCACCGTCTGCTGGGCCATGAGGCGGTAGGTGGTGAACTTGCCGCCCATCACGCTGACGAGGCCCCAACGGTCTACTTCAATCCGATGCTCGCGCGAGGCCGTGGTTGACGGACCGGAAAACGCCAGGAGCGGACGGGCCCCGGCGAAGCTCGCCACGATGTCCTCCTCGTCGAGGTGGCTCCCCGGCAGGACTCGGTTGACTTCGTCCAGCAGGTAGCCGATGTCATTCGCATCGGCCGAGAGCGCGTCCAGCGACCCCGTGATGGGCGTCTCCGTCGTCCCGATGAGCGAATACTCATGACCCCACGGCAGGAGGAACAGCATGCGCCCATCCGAGCGCGCCTGCATGAAGAGCGCTTCTTGGGCAAGACGCGGCACGATGAGATGGATGCCTTTTGTGGGCGCAAGGCGTGGCGGCGCCTGCGCATCGCTGAGCGCTCGCACCCGATCGGCCCACGGACCCGCCGCGTTGACGACCGCCTTCGCGCGCATCTCAAACGAGCGACCGGTCAAGACGTCTTCCCCGACCCCGCCGCAGACGCGCTGATCCGCTTTCAAGAGGCGCTGCAACCGAACGTAATTGGCACAGACCGCCCCGAAGCCGACCGCTTGGAGGACGTTGAGCAGGCACAGGCGCGCGTCATCCATGCGGCAGTCCGCATAGACCCCGGCGGCCCGCAGGCCGTCAACGCGCAAGGCGGGCTCCAGCGCCAAGGCGCGACGGGCCGATACCATGCGGTGGCGGCGGATGTTGCGTCCCCACGCCAAGAGATCGTAGAGCCCGAGGCCGAGGGTGATCTTCCAGGCAGGGCGTGGGTCTTTGGCATAGACGGGCAGCAGCAGGGACAATGGATGGACGTAGGCCGGCGCGATCATCCGGAGGACCTGGCGCTCGCGAAGGCTCTCGTAGACCAACCCGAGGTGCCCCTGCTCGAGGTACCGGAGCCCTCCGTGGATCAGCTTGGACGTCTTCGAACTCGTCCCACTGGCGAAATCTCCCTGCTCGATGAGCGCCACCTTCAAGCCGCGCATCGCCGCGTCCCTCGCGATTCCTGCGCCGACGATCCCCCCGCCGATAATGAGCAGATCAAACGGCTTGGATGTCAGTTGGGCCAGGAGATCTCCACGGAGACTCATCGCTCGCCCCTCGTCACACCCCTCCTCTTCATCCTGCAGTCCGCACTCGCGCGACAGCGGCCTGCCAGCCTTCGTAGAGCCTCGCGCGCGTTGAAGGACTCATGCGGGGTGAAAAGATGCGCTCCGGCCTGCCGACGAACGTGGCGATCTCGCTCGGCTTCCACCACCCGATCCCGATCCCGGCCAGCAACGCCGCCCCCTTGCCGGTATTGGCCACCATCGCCGGCCTCAGGACGGGGATGTTGAGGATGTCCGCCTGGAACTGCATCAACCAGTCGTTCTTCGCCGCTCCGCCATCCACTCGCAGCTCGCGCAGGCGGATCCGGCTGTCGCGCTGCATGGACTCCACGACGTCCCGCGTCTGATAGGCCAACGATTCCAGCGTCGCCCGCACGAGGATGGCTCGGTTCGAGCCGCGCGTCAAGCCCACGATAGCCCCGCGCGCGCCCATATCCCAGTACGGAGCGCCCAACCCGACGAAGGCCGGCACCACGTAGACGCCACCCGTCTCCTTCACGCTGCTGGCGATGGCGGCGGTGTCCTGCGCGTGGCGGATCAGGCCGAGCCCGTCTCGAAGCCACTGGATCGCCGCCCCCGCGATGAAGACGCTCCCCTCAAGCGCATAGACAGGGAATGGGCCTCCGCCATAGGCGAGCGTCGTGATCAGTCCGTGTCGGCTCTCGACGAAGCGCGAGCCGGTATTGAGTAAGAGGAAGCACCCCGTCCCATAGGTGTTCTTGGCGCTGCCGGGCAAGACGCAGCCATGGCCGACCAGCGACGCCTGCTGGTCGCCCGCGACGCCCGCGATCGGAATCCCCGCGGGCAGCGGCCCGTTCCCTCCGGTGACGCCAAAGGGCCCGCAGGAGGGACGCACCTGGGGGAGCAACTGGGGCGGCACCCCCATCAGATTGAGGAGGGATCGATCCCACCGGCCTCTTCGGATGTTGTAGAGCAGGGTTCGGGAGGCATTCGTGACGTCCGTCGCGTGGACCTTCCCGCCCGTCAACTGCCAGATCAGCCAGCTATCCACTGTGCCGCAGGCCAACTCTCCGCGTCGGGCTCGCTGGCGGGCGCCCGGGAGGTGGTCGAGGAACCATCGGATCTTCGTCCCAGAAAAATAGGCGTCGAGCACGAGGCCCGTCGTTCGACGAAAGAGCCCTCCCAGCCCACGGCGCTTGAGCCGGTCGCACATCGGAGCGGTCCGCCGACACTGCCAGACGATCGCCTTGGCCATCGGTCTCGCCGTGCGTCGGTCCCAGAGCACCGTCGTCTCACGCTGGTTGGTGATCCCAATGGCCTGCACCCGGCGCACAGCCACGCGACCAGCCGCGAGCGCCCGCGCAATCGTGCGGTGGGTGACGCCCAGGATCTCATCGGGATCATGCTCCACCCAGCCGGGATGCGGATAGTACTGTGGAAGCTCCGTGTAGGCGG
>JACPSQ010000082.1 GCA_016193195.1 Candidatus Omnitrophota bacterium | reverse complement strand
GTCTGAGCGGCGCAGTAACACGTTGAGCGGAACGTAGGAGAAGTCTAACACCTCGCTGAGGAAGACGTTCTTGCGCACGTCGCAGACCAGGACGTTCATCCCAAAGCCCTTCGCGATCTTGATGACGTGCAGCCCGATGTGTCCGCCGCCGATGATCCCGATCGTCCTGCCCTTCACGTCGAAGCCCTGCAGGCCTTTGAGGGAGAAGTCCCCTTTGATCGTCTTGACGTATGCCTTGTGGATGTTACGCGAGAGGGCGAGGATGAGCGCGAAGGTGTGCTCGGCAACGGTGTTTTCCCCGTAGGAGGGCACGTTCGAAACGGCAATATGTCGCTTTCGACACGCCGCCAGCTCAATGTGGTCGAACCCTGTTGAGCGGGTCGCCACAAAGCGCAGGCGAGGCAGCCGGCGGATCAGGCTGGAGGTCAGTCTGGAATAGATAAAGAGCGACAGGATCTCGGCTCCCGCCGCGCGAGGCAGCGTCTCCTCGGTCAGCGGCTCAGCCGTAAGCTGGACGCGCAGCCGCTGCTGCCCCAGAGCGCGTTTCAGATATCGGCGCTCCCACGGAGCCGTCTCAAAGAACACCGCCTTCATACCAATGTTGAATCTCGGATCATTGATCTTGAAATTTTGGCTGGCGTTTTTCCAGGAAGGCCCGGATTCCTTCTTTGCTGTCTCCTGTCGCTGAGACTTGACGAAATGCCTCCGCTTCCGCGGCGAGTCCCTCCTCCAGGGGACGGTCCATGCCCAGCTCGATGGCTCGCAGCGCCTGTGCGGCGGCCACCCCCCCCTTGGAGGCGATCTTTCTCGCAAGATCTTTCGCAGCCTTCAAGACCTGGTCCTGGGGAACCACGTGATTGACGAGCCCGAGCCGAAGCGCCTCTTGCGCCGTGACCATATCACCCGTCAGGATCCACTCGATGGCTTTCGCTCTTCCGATCAAACGAGGGAGGCGCTGGGTGCCTCCCCACCCGGGGATGATCCCGAGGTTGATCTCTGGCTGCCCAAACCTTGCCCTGTCCCCGCTGATCCGGATGTGGCAGGCCATGGCAAGCTCACAGCCGCCCCCGAGGCAGACGCCGTTGATCGCCGCAATGACCGGTTTGCTCAGGCGCTGGAGCTTCAAAAAGACCGCCTGACCGAGCGCTGCCATCCCCTGGGCTTCCTGGGGCGATGTGATCTGGCTTACCTCTTTAATATCCGCGCCTGCCACGAACGCCAAAGAGCCCCCGCCGGTGACAATGACGACCTTCACGATCGGTTCGGCCTCAATCGCTTCAACGATCTGTCCCAGCTCCTGCAGTGTCTGACGGTCCAGCGCATTGACGGGCCGGTGGTCGATCGTCACAATAGCGACGCGCTCTTCAACACTCACCTTGACGTTCTGCCCTGAGATCAAGGCCATGTGTTCTCCTTTAGAGCATCTAACAGAAAGGCCGACTCTGTTCGGGGTTCGGGGCTCTCGGTTGGGGGCACTTGCCCGGAACCCTCAACCCTGAACCCAGAACCAGAGCGCCCACAGGTCTTTTTGATAGGCGCTCTTAGGGATAGTCAAAGAAGCCCCTCTTGGCCTGCTTGCCGAAGTGGCCAGCCGCGACCTTCCTCTTCAACAGCGCCGAAGGCCAAAAACGGTCTCCAAACGACTGCGCAAATCGTTGAAGCTCTGAGAGGACCGTCGGGAGACCCACCTCATCGGCGTAGTGGAGGATGCCGCCTTTCGTCTGAGGAAACCCGAGGCCCGCGATGACTGCTAGGTCCACATCCGCGGCCGTGCAGACGTGCTCCTCGAGACACCGGATGGCCTCGTTGACCATCGGAAGCACAAGCCGGTTGACGGAAAACTCCGAGGTGACCTTCGGGTGAGCCCTGAGCCCGCGGATGACCTCGTCGAGCTCCTGGTCGGGCTGGCCGGCACGCTCCCCATAGAGGTAAAACCCTGCGCCTGACTTCACACCGAACCGCTGCAAGTCGTAGAGCCGTTCCCAGATGACGGCAGGCTGCATCCGTGAACCATAGGCGTCTTGCAGCACGTTGACCACTTCCCGACAGACATCAAACCCAAGGTTATCCACGAGCGTGAAGGGCCCCATGGGGAACCCAAAGGCCACCATGGCTTCATCGATCGATCGTGCCGACGCCGCGCCTTCCTGGACACAGCAGGCCGCTTCGTTGAGGTACGGCATGAGGATACGGTTCACGAGGAACCCCGGGCATTCGTTGACGCGCACCGGGAGTTTCCGGAGGCTTTCCGCAAACGACAGGATATCGCTGACGGTCTCTTCGGAGGTTTCCAATCCAGGGATGACTTCAACGAGCTTCATGATATGGGCGGGGTAAAAGAAGTGCATGCCGATCACCTGGTGAGGACGCCGCGTCACCCCCCCGAGGGCGGAGAGCGAGAGCGAGGAGGTATTCGAGGCGAGGATGGCGGATGCCTGGACCTCCCGATCGAGCTCCTTGAAAATCTGCTGCTTGAGTTCAAGCCGCTCTGGCACCGCCTCGATGACGAGGTCCGCGTCCTTGAAGCCATCGTAGCTCGTGACGCCGCTCACGAGGGTCATCTTGTTCTCCAGCTCATCCTGCGTCATCTTGCCGCGGTCGACTCGCCGCTGGTAGATTTTCCTGATGACCTCAAGGCCCTTCTCGACGCGGGCCTGGTCGACATCCTTCAGCAAGACGGGGACGCCGCTGAAGCTGATCGTCTGAGCGATCTCAGCCCCCATGGCGCCGGCCCCGACGACCGCGGTCTTGTAGATATACATGATCAACCGATCCGCTCAAAGATGATGGCGGCGCCCTGCCCGCCCCCCACACACGCCGTGGCCACGCCGAGAGACAGGTTGCGTCGCTTCAGCTCATGGAGGAGCGTCACGACGATGCGGGTCCCACTGGTTCCGACAGGATGTCCCAACGCGATGGCGCCGCCATTGACGTTGGTGATGTCGCGGTTGAATCCCAAGGCCTTCTCGCAAGCAATAAACGTGGCGGCGAAGGCTTCGTTCAGCTCGATCAACTGGATGTCGTTCAGTAAAAGCCCCGCCCGCTTGAGGGCGAGCGGGACGGCAAGGGTCGGGCCCAGTCCCATCCGTTCAGGCCCAAGGGCGGCAAAGGCGTACGCGCGCACCTTGGCCAAGGGGTGGTAGCCCAGCGCCTTCGCCTTCTCCTTCGACATCATCAGCACCATCGCCGCGCCATCAGCATTGAAGCAACTGTTCCCTGACGTCACCGAACCGCCCTCCTTAAACACCGCCGGATATTGGCTCAAGAGCTGCTCGCTGAGGCCAGGGTTGATCCCCTCGTCCTGGGTGAACGGCTCTGGCGGCAGGTCTCGGCCCATGGCGCGCTTCGGCACCATCACGGTGACGAGCTCATCCTTGAACCGATTCTCTCGGGTCGCGCGAAAGGCCCGCTGATGGGAGAGGAGCGCAAAACGATCCTGCTCCGCGCGGCTGATCGAGAACTCCTGCACCAGATTCTCCGCCGTTTGCCCCATGATCTGGCCGCAGATCGGATCCGTCAAGCCCTCCCAAATGGAGTCGATCATCTCGGAATGACGCAGCCGTTTGCCCCACCGAAGATCGCGGCTCAGGTAGGGGGCAGCGCTCATGCACTCTGCCCCTCCGACAATTTGGATGTCATGATCCGCGCACACGATGTTCTGGCAGCCGCTCACGATGGCCTGCAGCCCCGACGCGCAGTTGCGCTGCACGGTGAAGGCGGGCACGTGTGGAGGGATCCCGGCACGGAGGGCGATCACCCTGGCGAGGTTGGGTGCATCGGAGCCCTGCGCGACACAGCCGACGATCACTTCTTCAACATCCGAAGGGTTGAGGTTCGTGCGTTTCAGAAGTCCCCCAACCGCCACTTCACCTACCTGTTGAGCCGTGAGGGATTTTAATGCCCCCCCGAAGATTCCCTGC
>JACPSQ010000081.1 GCA_016193195.1 Candidatus Omnitrophota bacterium | reverse complement strand
CGCACACCGGGCAGTCGAGCGGATGGTTGATGAGCAAAAACTCCAGGACATCCTGCCGGCCCTTGAGTGTGTTGTCGCTCGTCGTATGAACGACCATGCCCTCGGCGGCGCGCGTGTAGCAGGCGATCTGGAGCTTCGGGCTTCCGGTGATCTCGACGAGACAGATGCGGCAGTTCCCCGCGATGGAAAGCCCGGGATGGTAGCAGTAGAACGGCACGGGGCTCCCTGCCTGCTCGCAGGCCTGCAGCACCGTCGTGCCCTCAGGCACCGTGACGGATTTGCCGTCGATCCTCAGAGTCACGGGTTTCGCCGGCTCAGCTGAGGACATGGGCTGGCTCCGGCGTGATATGGCAGCGCTTCTCACGGATGTGGAATTCAAACTCGTCACGGAACTTCGTGATGTAGCTCTGGATGGGCCAGGCGGCCGCGTCCGCGAAGACGCAGATCGTGCGGCCCTCCATGTTGGAGGCGACCGACAACAGGACGTCGAGGTCCTGCGGACGGCCCTCGCCACGCCGGATTCGGTCCACGATCTTGAAGATCCAGCCGGTCCCCTCGCGGCAGGGCGAGCACTGCCCGCACGACTCGTGGGCAAAGAACTTCGCGGCGTACCACAGCGCATCGAGCATGCAGGTCGCGTCGTCCATGACGATGACGCCGGCGGAGCCGGCCATCGTGCCGGCGGCGAGGAGCGAGTCGAAGTCCATGCGGATATCGATCTCATCGGCGCGCAAAATTTTGGCCGAGATGCCGCCGGGGATGACCGCCTTGAGCCGTCGCCCTTCTGGAACGCCGCCCGCCGCGTCGATGAGCTGGCGCAGCGTCACCCCGTGCGAGGCCTCATAGAGACCTGGCTTGCGCGCGTGGCCGCTGACGGAAAAGAGCCGAGTGCCGCCTGACTTACCGAACCCGAGTTTCGCAAACCACTCCCCGCCTTTCTGGATGATGGCCGGCACACAGGAGAGCGTCTCCACATTGTTGATGACGGTCGGCGAAGCAAAGAGGCCGGAGATCGCCGGGTAGGGCGGGCGCAGGCGCGGGAAACCCTTCTTGCCCTCGAGCGATTCAAGCAAGGCGCTCTCCTCCCCGCAGATGTAGGCGCCCGCGCCCCGGTGGACCACGACGTCCAGGTCGACGCTCGTGTTGAAGATGCGCCGGCCAAGGAACCCGTACTTGTACGCGTCGTCGATCGCCTGCTGAAGGATCCGCGCGGGCTCGGCGTATTCGCCTCGGATGTAGATGTACGCCTTGCGGCAGCCGGTCGCGTAGGCCGCGATGATCATCCCTTCGATGAGGCGGTGAGGATCTTTGGTGATGATGTAGCGATCCTTGATGGTGCCGGGTTCGCCCTCGTCCGCGTTGACGACGAGGTAGTGCGGCTTCGGCGCATCCTTCGGGATGAAGCTCCACTTCTTCCCCGTGGGAAAGCCTGCTCCGCCGAGGCCGCGGAGGTTGGACTTGGTGACCTCCGCGATGACCTGGTCCGGGGCCATCTCGGTGAGCGACCGACGAGCACTCTGGTAGCCGTCATCTCGGAGGTACGTCTCAATCGACTCTGAATCCTTGAAGGCAAACCGTTTGGAGAGCACCGGCTCGACGAGCCCGACGGTCCCCTGGAAAGAGAACGGGATAAGGGGCAGCGACTCCGGTGCACGCACGAGCGTCTCAATCAGCTCAGGGGTCAGCGGGCCTACGTACTGATCGTTGACCTGCATGACCGGACCTGCTTCGCAGGCGCAGAGGCACTCCACCGTGGAGAGGGTGTATCGGCCGTCGCTCGTCGTTTCGCCGGGTTGAATCCCCAATCGCTCTGAGATGGCCGCGAGGCGCCCCGCGGCTCCTCGCAGCGCGCAGGCGATGTTGTGGCAGAGTTGGATGTGGTACTTCCCGATGGGTCGCTGGTGAAACAAGGTGTAGAAGGTCACGACTTCGTGGATATGGGCCGGGGCCACCTCGAGGAGCTGGGCAACCCACTCTTCAGCCTCGGTCGTGATGTAACCGAACCGCTCCTGCACGAGACGCAGCACCGGCAGCATCGCCGCCTGCTTCCGCTCGTATCTCGCGACGATCGCTTCAGCTTCTTGTCGCACCGCCTCAAATGTATCCATCGGTTCTCTTTAATTCTGCTCAAGGCTGAAGGTTCAAGGCTGAAGGGAAATACACCTCCCTTGAGCCTTGAGCCTAGAGCCTAGAGCCTTGAGCGCTCTTCATCATCGATCCAGTTCTCCGCCGATCATGTTGACCGAGCCGAATGTCGGAACGATGTCGGCCATCATGTCGCCGACGAGGAGCTCCGGCAGCGCCGCCATGATCGTGAAGCACGGCGGCCGCACGCGCACACGGTAGGGGCGGTCCGACCCGTCGCTCACGACGTAGAACCCAAGCTCCCCATTCGCGCCCTCCACCGCGCTGTAGCACTCCCCCGCTGGCGGCCGGATCCCATGGCCGAGCATGATGAGCTTGAAGTGGCTCATCAGCCCCTCGATGTTCCCATAGGTGTCTTCCTTGGCGGGCAATACCGCGCGACGCTCCGGCGCATTGACCGCATCGTGATACCCGCGCGTGGAGCCCTCCAGGGTTGGGTCTAGCCGAACCCGCGCCTGCTTGAAGCCGGCCACGCGCCCCATCTTGGCCTCGTCGACCATCACGTCGGCGGGGAGCACATTGCCTTCGTGATCCATATTGACCGGCCCGCTCGGGATGCGGGTCAGCGCCTGCTCGATGATGCGCATGCCCTGCTCCATTTCTTCCATGCGGACGAGGTACCGATCGTAGTTATCCCCGTGCCCGCCCGTCGGGACGTCGAACGAGAGCCGGTCGTACACAAAGTAGGGGTTCGCCTTGCGGACATCGAGCGCAACGCCGGTGGCCCGCAGGAAGGGACCCGTGATGCTGTAGCTGATCGCTCGCTCCTTCGAGATGATCCCGGTGCCCTGCATCCGGTCCACGAATATCCTGTTGCGGGTAAGGAGCGTATCGCACTCAAGCAGCACCCTGCGCACCTCCTCGAGCACCTTCCGCGTGCGCTCGGCGAATCCCTCGGGCAGATCCGCCTTCACCCCTCCGACGCGCCCATAGGAAATCGTCAGGCGCGCCCCCGTGACCGACTCAATGAGCTCCCAAAGCCACTCGCGCGCCTTGATCATGTAGAGGAAGACGGTGAACGCCCCAAGCTCCATCGCGGAGGCGCCGATGCAGGTGAGGTGGTCGGTGATCCGCGAGAGCTCGCTCATGATGACGCGGATGTACTGGCAGCGCTCGGTCGCCTCGATGTCGAGGAGCCGCTCAACCGCGAGGCAGTAGCCGAAGTTGTTGATGAGGGGCGAGACGTAATTGAGCCGATCTGTATACGGGATGACGTTGTTGTAGGGGCCCCGCTCGCTCTCCTTCTCGAAGCCCCGGTGGAGGTAGCCGATCTCGACGTCCGCGCCCAACACCCGCTCCCCGTCCAGCTCGACGATGATTTGGACGATCCCATGCATCGCCGGGTGCGACGGCCCGACGTTCAAGAACATGTGCCTCGTTTCAGTGGCGAGTAGCGAGTGGCGAGTGGCGAGTCCCTGCCCTTGAGGAGCGCTAGTCATCTTCAGCTCATCACTCGTCACTGGTCACTCGTCACTCAGTTCACGGGGCCGATAAGCGGCTGGCGCTTCCGGACCGGATAGTCCTTGCGCAGGGGGTGGCCCTGGAAGGATTCGTACATCAGGATACGCTTGAGATTTGGGTGTCCGGCGAACCGGATGCCGAACATGTCCCAGACCTCCCGCTCAAACCAGTTCGCCGCGGCCCACAGCCCGGTGAGTGAATCCACCACCGGATCAGCCGATGAAAGCGGCACCTTCACGCGCAGCCGATGGTGGTGCGTGCTTGAATACAAGTGGTAGACGACCTCAAAGCGGCACGCATCGTGGGAGACGAAGCGATCCCACGTTTCCTGAACGGGCTTGGGCTTCATGGAGTATGGCAGGGGCGAGGGAGTCGCAAGGGCCGGTGCGCTGCTCGGCGATGCGCCGAATGTCAGATAATCCACGCAGGTCAAGTCCATGAGGAAGTCGAAGCGCATCGGGGGCTCATCCTTGAGGAAGCGCGCCAGTTCCAACAACCCCTCCCGCTTCACCAGGACGGTCCCCTGCCCACGGAAGCGGTGCGTGGCCATCACATGTTGCGGGAAGCGTACTTGGATCGCGCCCGTCCACCTGCCTGTGTTCGGAGACTCGTCACCCATCACGCGTCACCGGTCACCGGCCACTCGTTAGAGGTGGGTTTCAGGACGATGCGGAGCCTGAAGTTCAGGTGGGCGTGCCCCCACACCAATACCATTGGTGTGGGGGCGTGAGGAGGGGGATGCGGGGAGTGTGACCTTCGCGCCGTGCGCGATCTTTTCCTGGAGCTTGATCAGTCCGTCGAGGACGTTTTCAGGCCGTGGGGGGCAACCGGGGATGTAGACATCCACCGGAATGATCGTGTCGATCCCCATGACGGTCGCGTAGTTGTCATAGAAGCCGCCGGTGCACGTG
>JACPSQ010000080.1 GCA_016193195.1 Candidatus Omnitrophota bacterium | reverse complement strand
CGGGCGTCATCACCGAGATCGTGAAGTGAGTTCATAGTTCATAGTTCATAGTTCGGAGTTCGGTGTCACACCGAACACCGAACAACGAACAGGTTGACATGGCGCAGGAGCAAATTACGCTCGTGTGTGTCGATTGCCAGCGGCGAAACTACCACAGTACGAAGAATAAGAAAAATGTGCCGGACCGTTTGGAGCTTCGCCGCTACTGCAAATGGTGCCGCAAGCATACGCTCCATAAAGAAACAAAATGACATGAAGCTGCAACTTACGGAGCGCAAGCGAACGTAAGTTGCAGGCTGAATGTCACCCCACCACCTGTCTATCCGCCGAAGGCGGATCAACACGGCAGGTTGCGGGGAGTCGGCCCTTCGGGCCGAAGACAGGTGGTGGGGTTCAATTCGCCCCGCACGCTTTGCTTCGCAAAGCGAAGCTAGCGGGGCTCATTGAAGGAGCGTCGGTTAACGGTAAACCACCGGTCTCCAAAACCGGGACTGCAGGTTCGACTCCTGCCGCTCCTGCGTTTTTCGCTCGACGGCAGGAGTCGAAGGGAGCCCCCGATGCTTGGCTGTGCGCCAAGCAAAGCCTCGGGGGCGGGCGGTGACCGGAGGCGAGCGTCAGCGAGCGGAGGCGCCGACTCCTACGACCGAGGCGGGCACCCCACACCCAGTGCCCTGGGTGTGGGGTCGCCGATGGGAGTGCCGCAACGCGCAGCGTGCGGCCCGCTCCTGCCAATGCGCGCCCACGGTGGTGGGTGCGCATTGATGCCGAGGCCGGCCAGGATCAACAAGGCCGGACGAGGCACCACCGTCCGACGGCAGGCAGGTAAACCGGGACTATGGCTAAGATCCTCGAGCGCGTTTCAACGTTTTTGACCGATGTCCGTGAAGAGCTGAAGCAGGTGTCATGGCCGTCCCGAGAAGAGCTCCTAGGCTCTCTCCTTGTGGTGTTTGTCGGGGTTGCGCTGTTGGCGAGTTTTATCAGTGTGTGCGATTTCATCTTGTCCAAAGCCGCTCAGCTCCTCTTGCGGTGACGCCGGATCTTCCTCCCATACAGTTCGATCGTGACATGGCAGCCGTCAATTGGGTGAGCATTTGGAGGTGCGTGTTGTGAGCGAGGCCACCGGGACGAAGCAGTGGTATATCATCCACGCACAGACTGGCCAGGAGCTCAAAGTCAAGAGCAGCCTTGAGGGCCGGATGAGAGAAGGAGAGGCCGGCGTCCTGATCAGTCAGGTGCTCGTGCCAACTGAGCGTGTGGCTGAGGTTCGTGGGGGGAAGAAACGGATTTCCGAGAGGAAATTTTTCCCCGGCTATCTCCTCATTGAAATGGAGATGACCGATGAGAGCTGGCATCTCGTCCGTACCACGCCGGGGGTCACAGGATTTATCGGCGCCGGGCGGCGGCCTGTCTCGTTGTCTCCGGAGGAAGTGGCTGAGATTCTGCGCCAGACGGAGGAGCGGAAAGACAAGCCGACGTCTCGGGTGACGTTCCAGAAGGGCGAGGGGGTCCGCGTCATCGAGGGGCCGTTTACAAACTTCAGCGGGGTCATTGAAGAAGTCAACGCCGCGCGCGGCAAACTGAAGGTCCTCGTCTCGATCTTTGGCCGGCAGACGCCGGTGGAACTTGAATTCTGGCAAGTGGAACGCCTGTGACTACGTTCATAGTTCATAGTTCATAGTTCATAGTTCGTTGTTGGTCGTTGCAGCAAACAACGAACAACGAACAACAAACAACGAACAGGTAGACACCCACGATGGCAGTCAAAAAGATCAAGGCGATGATCAAGTTGTACTGTCCGGCGGGACAAGCGAACCCCGCCCCGCCCGTTGGCCCGGCGCTTGGCCAGCACGGGGTGAACATCATGGAGTTCTGCAAGAAGTTCAACGAAGAGACGAAGGGGAAAGAGGGTTTAATCTTACCCGCCGTCATCACCATCTACGAAGACCGGTCGTTCATGTTCATCGTCAAGAGCCCCCCGGTGTCGGTGCTGCTCAAGCAGGCCTGCGGCATCGCCAAGGCGTCCGGCAACACCCCCAGGGAGAAGGCAGGACAGGTGACCCAACCCCAGGTGACCGAGATCGCCAAGCAGAAGCTACAAGACCTCAATGCGCATGATCTCGATGCGGCGGTCAGGATGGTCGCAGGGACGGCGCGGAGTATGGGCATCGACGTCGTATAGCACCGTTGGGTCGGTTGAGCCGGTTTGCCGGTTGGTCGGTTGAGTGAGTACTGGCCTAACCGGCGTAACAGGCCTAACCGGCTCAACCGAATGATGAGCAAACGGTACGAGAAGGCCGCGGGCGTGATCAACCGAAAGACCCCGTACACGATCGAGCGGGCGGTGACGCTGCTGCAGGAGCTCCCCGCTGTCAAGTTCGACGAAACCGTGGACCTCTCGGTATCACTCAACATCGACCCCAAGAAGACCGACCAGGTCGTTCGTGGGACCGTCACGTTGCCGCACGGAACCGGGAAGACTCGACGGGTCGTCGTCTTCTGTCAAGGAGAGCAAGAGCTCCTGGCGAAAGAGGCAGGGGCGGACGCGGTCGGGGGGGCCGACCTGATTGAAAAAGTGCAGGGTGGGTGGCTGGACTTCGACGTCGCTGTGGCGAGCCCCGGAATGATGCGGGATGTCTCTCGGCTCGGGAAGATCCTCGGGCCGCGTGGGATGATGCCGAATCCAAAATCCGGCACGGTCACCGAGGATGTGGCGAAGGCGGTCAAAGAGGTGAAGCAGGGCAAGATCGAATTTAAGATGGACAAGCTGGCGAACATCCACGTTGTCATCGGCAAGCGGTCGTTCCAACCGCAGCAACTCGTGGAGAACGCTCGGGTCGCTCTTGAGGCGATCGTGCGTGCGAGGCCCTCTGCCGCCAAGGGCCGGATGATCAAACGGGTCATTTTGTCGAGCACCATGAGCCCCGGGGTCCCACTCGAAGCAGGCGCTCTCGAGACCGAACCTTCTCAGGAGCCTTGAAAAAAATTTTGCGGAGCACCTCTTGATATGGCAAGCGTCGGTCGCAAAGTGAAAGCGGCCATTGTGGAGGAGCTCTCGACGGAGCTCTCCAAGCGGCCAAACTTTCTTGTCATGGCGATGAACCGCCTCCCGGCCTCGGAGACGGATGCGCTGCGTCAGAAGCTCTACGCCTCACAAGCGAAGCTCATCATGGTGAGTCGTCGGCTTCTCCGACGGGCGATCGAGCCCTTGGACATCACTGGCCTGAAAGAGCTCCTGGAAGGATCCGTGGGTCTTGTCGTGACCGGTGAAGAAGCGTTACCGGCCGCAAAAATCATTGTGGAGTTCCGCAGGGCGCATGAAGAGCGGATGTCGGTGAAGGGGGGCCTCATCGATGGCCAGCTGCTGGATGGGTGCACCGTGGAGCAACTGGGCAGCCTGCCGCCGAAGCCCGCGCTGCTCGCGCACGTCGTCGCGACGATTGAATCGCCGATCGCCGATGTCATCATGACGATCGAGCGGTTGATCGGAGATCTGGCATGGATCACGGAGCAAGCGGCCGCCAAGAAGCCCGTGCCAGCCCCTCAGGCCGGCGTGCCAGAAACAGGCGCAACGAACCAGACATAGGAGGATCACGCAATGGCTGAACAGCTGACGAAGCGTGTTGAAGAGGCGCTGAAGTTGACGGAAGGGATGACGGCGCTCGAGTTGGCCAGCTACGCCAAGACGATGCGGGAGAAATTCGGGATCACCGCAACGTCCGTCGCGGCGGCTGCAGGGCCGGCACCAGGCGGGGCCGCGGGCGGCGGTGCCGCGGCCGAGGAGCAAACGGTCTTTGACGTCATCTTGGCTGGCGCCGGCGCCAACAAGATCCAGGTGATCAAGGAGATTCGAGCCATCACCAACCTCGGGCTGAAGGAGGCCAAGGACCTCGTGGAATCGGCGCCGAAGCCTGTGAAGACGGGGGCCAAGAAGGAAGAAGCCGAGGAGATCAAGAAAAAACTCGAAGCGTCCGGAGCCACTGTCCAGCTGAAATAAGCGTCATGAAGCGCTCACCCGGTAAGATTGTCAGCTTTGCCAAGCTTGCGGAGGGGCTGGCGCCGCCGGACCTCGTCGAGGTCCAGAGGCGCTCCTACTGGGACTTCCTCCAGTTGGACGCGCCCAGGCACAAGCGCCGGAACGTCGGCTTGCAGGCGGCGTTCATCGAGACCTTTCCGATCGAAAGCCGGGATAAGACGCACCGGCTGGATTTCGTTCATTACGCTTTGGGAAAACCCAAGTATGCCGTGAACGAGTGTCTGCGGAACGGGCTCTCCTATGCGGCCCCGTTGAAGGTGAAGCTGCGCCTCGCGGGCCCGAAGGAGACGAAGGAGCAAGAAGTCTATTTCGGCGAAATCCCCCTCATGACCGACGTCGGGACGTTCGTGATCAATGGCGACGAGCGCGTCGTGGTGAGCCAGCTCCATCGCTCGCCCGGCGTGACGTTCGAGATGACCGTTCACCCGACGGGCAAGCGGCTCTTCTCCGCCCGCATCATCCCGTACCGTGGCGCGTGGGTGGAGCTCGACTTTGACATGGCGGATGTCCTCCACGTCTCGATTGATCGTCGTCGGAAGATGGTCGGGACGATCCTGCTCCGCGCATTGGGGTTCTCTACCGATGAGGACATCCTCAATGCGTTCGGCAAGACGGAAACGGTGAGCTTCAGCGACCCCGTTGACCTGAAACCGCTGGTGGGGAGTTTCCTCGGGGAGCGGATCCTCGATAGCAGGGGCGGCCAGGTGGTCTTGCGAGCCGGCACCAAAATTACGGAGGAGTGGCTTGACACGATTTGGCAGAGCGGGAAGCGGGAGCTGAGGCTGGTCAGCGACGCGCCGGCTGAAATCCTCAAGACCCTCGAAAAGGACTATACGACGAGCCGCGCTGAAGCCCTCCTGGAGATCTTCCGCCGCCTTCGGCCCGGGGATCTTGTCAACCTTCCCTCCGCAGAGACCCTCATCCAACGCCTCTTCCTCGACCCCCGCCGCTACGACCTGGGCAGGGTGGGGCGATTCGTCCTCAATCGCAAGCTCAACATGCAGGAGGCATTGGAGTCCCGGCTCTTGAGCAGCCAGACCGTCGTCCAGGTCATCACGTACCTCTTGGGGCTGCGCCGGGGGGAAGGGGAGATCGACGACATCGACCACCTCGGCAACCGCCGCGTGCGGTCCGTCGGCGAGCTCGTGTACCATCAGTTCCGAGTCGGGCTTGAGCGGCTCGAGCGGACCATTCGGGAGCGCATGGCGATCTACGACCTCGACAAGATGATGCCGCACTCCCTGGTGAACTTCAAGTCGGTCGCGTCGGTGGTCCGCGACTTCTTCGCGCGCTCCCAGCTCTCGCAGTTCATGGACCAGACAAACCCGTTGGCCGAGCTGACCCATAAACGCCGGCTCTCAGCCCTCGGCCCCGGCGGGCTCTCGAGGGAGCGGGCCGGTTTCGAGGTGCGCGATGTGCACCCCTCGCACTACGGCCGGATCTGTCCCATTGAGACCCCTGAGGGGCCGAACATCGGGCTCATCTCCAGCCTCACCGTCTTTGCCCGGATCAACGAGCACGGGCTTATTGAAACGCCCTACCGGAAAGTCGAGAACGGCGTGGTGACCGACCGGATCGAGTACCTCACCGCCGATGTCGAGGATCGCCACGCGATCGCCCAGGCGAGCAGCCCGTTGACGAAAGCCAGCCGGTTCGCCGAAGAGCTCGTCAGTTGCCGCCACCGGGGGAATATCGCCAGGCTGCCCACGGCGCAGGTGGAGGACATGGACGTCTCACCGAACCAAACGGTGAGCGTCGCGGCCGCGCTCATTCCCTTCCTCGAGCATGACGACGCCAACCGCGCCCTCATGGGATCCAATATGCAGCGCCAGGCGGTGCCGCTCATGTCCACGCAGGCGCCGCTGGTGACCACGGGCATTGAGCGGCGCGTGGCGGTCGATTCCGGGGCGTGCGTGGTCGCTAGGGAGGACGGCGTGGTCAGCGACGCCGATGCCCAACGGATCATCATCGGCCGACACACCTACGAGCTCAAGAATTTCCAACGGTCCAACGCCAACACGTGCCTGACCCAACGGCCCCTCGTGGCTCCCGGCGAGAAGGTCAAGGGCGGACAGGTGATTGCGGATGGGCCGGCGACCAACCAAGGCGAGCTGGCCCTGGGCCGCGACGTCTTGGTCGCGTTCATGCCATGGCGAGGCTATAACTTCGAGGACGCCATCCTGATCAGTGAAACCTTGGTCAAGGAGGACCTGTTCACCTCCATCCACCTCGAGGAGTTTGAGGTGGAGGCCCGCGAGACCCGCTTGGGCAACGAGGAGATCACCCGCGACATCCCCAACGTCGGGGAGGAAGCGCTCAAGGACCTCGATGAACAGGGCATTGTCCGCGTCGGAGCCGAAGTCGGCCCTCGGAGCGTCCTGGTCGGGAAAGTGACGCCAAAGAGCGAGACCGAGCTCACGCCTGAAGAGAAGCTCCTCCGCGCGATCTTTGGCGAAAAGGCTGAAGACGTGCGCGATACGAGCCTCCGGGTCCCGGCCGGCGTCGAAGGCATCGTGGTGGATGTCAAGCTGCTGACCAGAAAGGGCGCCAGGGCCAAATCGAAAGAGGAGCAGCAGCAGGAGCACGGCCAGATCGAGGCGATTCGGAAGAACTATAGCGCCCAGATTGCGAAGCTGGTCGAGGAGCGTCTGAGGAAGCTGGTGAAGCTGCTCGAGGGGAAGAAGCTCTCCAGCCCCCTGTGCGAAGTGGACTCAGGCGATACCTTGATCGACGCCGGGCGGGCGGTTAGGCTGAGCGACGTCAAGAGGCTCACCCGGGCTGATTTCTCCGATGTCAAGCTCCACGACGAGCCGGGGCTGGAAGCCGAGGTCCGCCGTGTGGCGGATTTCTTCGAAGAGCTCATCCGTGAGACGCGCGCGGAAGAGGACATGGAAGTCGACAAGATCAAACGGGGCGACGAGCTCCCACCGGGCGTCCTCAGACGGGTGGTCGTCCAAATCGCCTCCAAGCGGAAGATCCAGGTCGGCGACAAGATGGCGGGGCGCCATGGCAACAAGGGCGTCATTGCCAAAATCCTGCCGGCAGCCGACCTCCCCTTTCTTCCAGACGGGACCCCGGTCGAAGTGGTCCTCAACCCCCTCGGGGTCCCGTCGCGCATGAACGTCGGGCAGATGCTGGAGACGCACCTCGGTTGGGCGGCGATGGTCCTGGGATTCCGAGCCATCAGCCCGGTGTTCAACGGGGCCACCGAGGAGGAGATCCGGGAGCAATTGAAGAGGGCGAAGCTCCCCAGCCACGGCAAGGTTGGCCTGCGGGACGGGTACACCGGCGAGCCGTTTGACCAGGAGACGGTCGTTGGATATCTGCACATGATCAAGCTGGTGCACCTCGTGGACGACAAGATCCATGCGCGATCGATCGGCCCCTACTCGCTCGTCACGCAGCAGCCGCTCGGCGGCAAGGCCCAGTTTGGCGGACAGCGCTTTGGCGAGATGGAGGTGTGGGCGCTGGAGGCCTACGGCGCAGCCTATACCTTGCAGGAATTGCTCACCGTCAAGAGTGATGATGTGGTGGGCCGGACGCGTGTGTTTGAGTCGATCGTCAAGGGCGAGCACGTCCTCGCCCCTTCCGTTCCGGAATCGTTCAACGTCCTCGTCAAGGAGCTCCAAGGGCTGTCGCTGGATGTCCGGCTCGAGCGTAAGGAGCACGTCGTCACCGGAGCTGAACTCTTTGAGAAGCTGGTGAAGCGTGAGTTGGAACAACCGATGCTATCGCTCGGTGGCGGCTCCGCGGGGGCCAGCCCCGAGTCCGCGAAGCCGGCGAAGGAAGCGGCGAAGGCGAAACGATGAGCGCGCCCCTGATGTTTGACGACGTGAACGTCTTTGACGCCATCACCATTCGGGTGGCGTCGCCCGAGGTCATCCGGGGCTGGTCGAAAGGCGAGGTGAAGAAACCCGAAACGATCAACTACAGAACCCTCAAGCCTGAAAAAGACGGGCTCTTCTGCGAGCGCATCTTTGGACCCACCAAAGACTTCGAGTGCAACTGCGGCAAGTACCGGAAGATCAAGCACAAGGGGATCACCTGTGATCGCTGCGGCGTGGAGGTGACCCACTCGAAGGTCCGCCGGGAACGGATGGGGCACATTGAGCTCGCCGCCCATGTCTCCCACATTTGGTTTTTCAAGAGCGTGCCGTCCCGGATGGGAGCGCTGCTGGATATGACCATGCGCGACCTGGAACGGGTTCTGTATTACGAGGCGTTCGTCGTGACGGATGCCGGCAGCACGCCGCTGAAAGTGCGGGAGATCCTCACCGAGGAGCGGTACCAAGAAGCCCTCAAGACCTACGGGAAGGGCTTCACCGCGAAGATGGGCGCTGAGGCGATCTACGAGCTCCTCGTGAACCTTGATCTTGGCCACATGGCGCGATCCCTCCATAAGGAGCTGCAGAAACAGAAGGTGGAGCAGACGCAGAAGCGGATCGCGAGAAACCTGCGGATCATCGAAGCGTTCCGCAAGAGCCAGAACCGGCCGGAATGGTTGGTCCTGAAAGTGATCCCGGTGATCCCGCCGGACCTGCGGCCGCTCGTGCCGCTCGACGGAGGTCGGTTCGCAACCTCCGATCTCAATGACCTCTATCGACGGGTCATCAACCGGAACAACCGCTTGAAGAAGCTGATCGAATTGAAGGCGCCTGAGATCATCATCCGTAATGAGAAGCGGATGCTCCAGGAGTCGGTGGACGCGCTCTTCGACAACGGGCGGCACGGCCGGCCCGTCCTGGGGCCGATGAACCGACCGTTGAAGTCGCTGGCGGACATGCTCAAGGGCAAACAGGGCCGCTTCCGGCAGAACCTATTGGGCAAGCGGGTGGACTACTCCGGACGATCCGTCATCGTCATCGGCCCGGAGCTGAAGCTCCACCAGTGCGGATTACCGAAGAAGATGGCCCTCGAGCTATTCGAGCCGTTCATCATCCGGAAGTTCCGCGAGCAGGGGTTCGCCCAGACGATCAAAACCGCCAAGCGGATGGTTGAGAAGGAGCGGGCGGAGGTCTGGGACATCCTCGACGAGGTCATCAAAGACCACCCCGTCCTCCTCAACCGCGCCCCCACGCTCCACCGGCTTGGGATCCAGGCGTTCCAGCCGTTGCTCATCGAAGGCAAAGCCATTCGGGTCCACCCCCTCGTCTGCACGGCGTTCAACGCCGACTTTGACGGGGATCAGATGGCGGTGCACGTTCCCCTGTCCATCGAAGCCCAGCTCGAGGCGAGGCTCCTGATGCTCGCATCCAACAACCTCTTCTCGCCCGCCAGCGGGAAGCCCATCGTGACGCCCACCCAGGACATCATCCTCGGCTGCTACTACCTGACCAAGATCCGGGACGGGCT
>JACPSQ010000079.1 GCA_016193195.1 Candidatus Omnitrophota bacterium | reverse complement strand
GGGCTCGTGCGCCAGATCCGCTCAAGATCGGCGCCGTTTGTCGCGTCCCCGCAGTCAAGCGGCCGGTGATTGGCGAGCGCGGCTGAAGGGTAGACATGCCCGTCCGCGTAGACGCAGAGGCTTTGCCAGCCCGCGTTGCCGAGATCGAATTTGATGCCGGCGGGGGCGTTGGCGCGCAGCTCAAAGGAGGCGAAGTTGTCCAGGATGATCCCGAGGCGATCGGCCTCCTGTTTGACGTGACGTACGGCTTTGATGAGTTGTTCAACGCTTGGAAAAAACTCCGAGCTCCGCACTCCGAACTCCGCACTGCTGTTCATGACGCGACCTCGCCGGTGCATCCACATGAGGTGCTGGCTGCGGACCCCGCACGCGCCTGCCAGCCGCGTGATGTTGGCGAGATCCGGAAGGTTCCGAGGCGTGACAACGGTGGTGATTGTCACATCGAAGCCGCGCCGGATGAGCTGCGCGAGGCCCGCCACCGTGGCCTCGAAGCTCCCTGCGCCGCGGATGGGATCGTTGACCGCCGGCGCGGAGCCGTCAAGGCTCACTTGGAACTTTACGCGACTGCGATCGAAGCGGTCCAGGGCCTCGCCGCGGGAGCCCCGAAACAGCGTGGCGTTGGTGAGGAGGATGAGCTCCGTCCGATGGGTCTCGGTGATGTCGTGGATCAGCTCCGGCATGTCGGCGCGCACGAAGGGCTCGCCGCCGGTGATGTAGAACCGGTCGACCCCGAGCGCTGCCGCCTGATCAATCAGCGAGCGCCATGCGGCGGTCGAGAGCCCCGGCTCGCCGCGTGGAGATGAGCTCACGAGGCAGTGGCTGCACGTGAGGTTGCAGGAGTTATTCGTATGCAGCCAGCACTCCCGCAGCCGGGAGAGGCCGAGATGCCGTGAGCGGCCCCCATAGGGGCGAGGCTCAACCGGCGAGAGGCTGACGATGCCGTGGCGGAGCGCCTCGCTGAGAAAATCGTGCAGGTGCACCCAGGCCTTGGCGCCGTCCACTTCCCACTGCGCCGCGTAGCGGAAGACGAGCGCCGAGAAATCGCTGTGCGCGGCGGCCAACGTCCGCAGCACCCAGGCCCCGCGCTCGTCGGTCGAGACCCAGTTGGGCGCGTCGCCATCCACGAATACCATCCACTCTCCTCGCTCCATCACGCTGAGCGTCGGCGCATAGAGCCTCGTTTCGTGGTTCAACTCAGGCATGGCGGTCCCCTCCTCTTACTGACTAGGCAAGCGCATTTTGGATTTTGGATTTCCGATTTTGGATTGAACCTTCAATCGTCCTGAGCAACGCCGAACCATGAAGACGGGCGCCTTCTTCTGCGACAAACCGCTGTAGATCCTCTAGACGGTCCACGTCATAGCCCAGCGGCAGGGTCTGCACCGGCAACCCCAACGCCCGGGCTTTTGCGAGCGTCTCCTGATAGACCGTTGAGGTGCTCCACGGGATGTCTGCAAATACGGCGGGCGCTGGGCGCGCGAGCCCAATGAGGTAGTAGCCTCCGTCTTCGGTGGGGCCAAGGACGAGATCCGCCTGCCCCAGCGCTGCAAACGCGTCGTCCACAGCTTCGGCTGTCAGCCACGGCGAATCGGTGCCGATGACGACCACGCGCGTGGCGCCGTCCATGAACGCTGCTGACGTCGCGTGGGCGAGCCGCTCGCCCAGCGTGCCACCCCGCTGGGGCCGCAGCGCCCAGCCTGAGCCCACCCATGCGCGCGTGCGCTCCAGCGCATCCGGCGGATCGACGCAGATGACCGCGTCGCGGCGCAACGCATGAAGGCGCGTCAGCGTCAACTGGACGCAGGCGCGGTAGAGGCGGCTGGCCGCCTCCTCGCCGACAGAAGCCGCCAGGCGCGTCTTCACCCGTCCCGGCGTGGGGTATTTCAGAAACACGAGGAGTCGGCGCATAGCCGGCAAGAAGCCTCCGTTCTCGGCATGATAGACATGTTCACCACACCAGTCAAGTCAGCCCGGGCGATGTGGAGCCCCACGGGCAGAGCCCGTGGCACCTCGCCTTCCGCCCGTGGGGCGGAATCCCACCACCTGCCCACGGACACAGCCCGTGGCCCGCAGGTGGTGGGGTCGCGGCAGGCTCAGAGGATCAGCAGCTGATATCCTTGGTCGGCCCACTTGGCGATGCTCGGGTGTCCGGCATACTCCGTCGTCAGCGGTAACTGGCGCTGGACGAGACGCTCTTTAACCCCAAACGCCCCAGCGCAGAAGTCGCAGACAATTTCAACGATGGCAGCTTGTTTGAGCTGCTCATACATGGGCTTCAGCTTGGATTGGCTCTCCGGGTTCGTCAGCTCATCCGCCCACTCCGTGCCGGCGCCGTCGAAGATCAGCACGACCTCATGGCCGTGTTCTTTGAGTTCCTTGGCATACAGGAACGCGTGGACGGCTCGCGCCATCCCCTCATGGCTTTCCTTGCCCGCTTGCAGGATAATCGCGTACTTGCCCGCTGCCTGGGCGGAAGGAATCGGAATGCCCATCTGCATCCCCATCAGGATCACTCCGCCAAGCAACGCCTGACGAACCCCATCG
>JACPSQ010000076.1 GCA_016193195.1 Candidatus Omnitrophota bacterium | reverse complement strand
GGTTCCTCGACCTCCCGAACTGGGACCGGCCCCAGAACGCGTGCCTCTCCTCCCGCATCCCGCACGGAAGCGAGGTGACGGAGCAGAAGCTGCGACAGATCGAAGACGCGGAGCGGATTGTGCGCGCGCAAGGGTTCCGCCAGGTGCGGGTGCGCCATGCGGGAACCACAGCCCGCATCGAAGTCGGCGTCGACGAGCTGCCACGTCTTGAGAGCACCGAGCTCCGCGTTCGCATCACGGCGTCCCTTCATGGGTGCGGGTTCGTCACGGTCGAGTTTGATCCGCTCGGGTATCACGGCGGCGTAGCTCAGTTGGTTAGAGCAGCGGAATCATAATCCGCGTGTCGGGGGTTCGAATCCCTCCGCCGCCAGTTCTTCTCTCTAGTGGAGGGATTCGAAGGGAGGCCCGACCAGAATCCAGGGAGCGGCGACGAATAGGAGCCGCGACTTCCTTGGGAGGGCCGGGCGGTGACCGGAGCCATGAGCGAAGCGAATGGCGGAGGCACCGAATCCCTCCGCCGCCAGTTCCTCTCTTCGAGGAGGGATTCGAAGGGAGCGGCGAGCCCCAGATGGACGCGACGCGACGCTCAGGAGCGTCGCGACCACCGAGCCGCGGGCGGCCACCGGAGTCCCGCCGCAGGCGGGATGGAGGGGCCGAATCCCTCCGCCGCCAGTTCCTCTCTTCGAGGAGGGATGCGGCCACTCCCCCGTCAGTTCTTCCCCTATTATTTGCTGAACAGGCCGTAGTTTTTGTCAAGACATGATATACTTTCTAAAGGGATTGAAGGGATGGACGACGGACACATCAACGTGCTGCTGATCGAGGATGACCCGCAGGACGCCCGGTTGATGCAAGAGGCGTTGGGCGACACCGCCCACACCTTGTTTGCGATCGAGTGGGTTGACCGGGTTTCGAAAGGCCTGGAGCGCCTTGCCCGCGGAGGGATCGACCTCATCCTGACCGACCTGCAGTTGCCGGACAGTCAGGGGCTGGAGACGGTTGCCAAGGTCCACGCGCAGGCGGAAGGGGTGCCGATCATCGTCTTGACCGCGTTAGACGATGAGGGGATGGCCATCAAGGCCTTGCAGAAAGGGGTTCAGGACTATCTGGTCAAACGGTACATCAAGGTCTACCCGAACCTCTTGGTGCGCTCGATGCGCTATGCCATCGAGCGTCGGCGGGAGGAAGGCGAGCTCATCCGGCTCGCCTCATTTCTCGAGCAGAGCCCCGATCCAATCCTTGAGACCGATGGGACGGGCGTGATCACCTATCTGAATCGAGCCGCCCGGACGCAGTTTACAGACCTCTTCGGATCGGCGGCGACGCACCCCGTCCTGTGGGGCTTGAAAGATGTGGCGGAGCGGCTTCAGCGCAGCGGGGCCAAATCCCTCACCCGGGAGGTGCCCTATCGGGTCAGGATCTACGAGCAGCACATCTCATACTACCCACAGAGCAACCTGATCCGCAGCTACCTCATTGACATTACCGAGCGCAAGCAGATGGAGCAGCGAGAGCGGGAGCTCGCTGCTGCCGCCGCTGCCGCGGAGAGGAAGCGGGCGGCGGAACTGGACGAGGCGTACCAGGAGCTGAAACGGACCCAGGCGATGTTGATCCAGGCGGAGAAGATGGCCGCGGTCGGGCAGTTGGCCAGCGGCATCGCCCATGAGGTCAGGAACCCCTTGGGGATCATCCTCCAGTGCGTGAATTACCTGGAGCCTGAGCTCCAATCACGAGGCGCTCAGCAGACTGAGATCTTGCAGGTGATCCGAGAGGCGGTCATGACGTCGGACAAGATCATCCGCGGGCTCTTGGATTTTTCACGGCCCACCCCGCTCGAGCTCAAGCCGACGTCCATCGCATCGGTGATCGACGCCTCGCTGGCGCTCGTGCAGGCCCAAGCGGCCGAGAAGGGCATCCACCTGATGAAGGACGTGGCGGACGATGTGCCGCTCGTTCTGCTGGATGAAAATCAGATGCAGCAGGTGTTGATCAACCTGATCCTGAACGCGTTTGCGGCCATGCCCGCCGGCGGCCGGTTGTCCATCCGCAGCTACCTGAGGAGACTCGCGGAGCCGGGCCGCAGGATTGGGTTACGATCTGCCGATGCGTTCCGGCCGGGCCAAACCGTCCTGGTGTGCGAGGTCGAGGATACGGGGACCGGGATCCCCAAGGAGATCCTGCCCAAGGTGTTCCATCCGTTCTTTACCACCAAGCCGCCGGGGGAGGGGATCGGGTTGGGGTTGACGATTACGGCGGCCATCGTGGAAGGCCATGGCGGCACGATTGCCCTCGAGAGCGAAGAAGGGAAAGGCACGAAAGCCGTGATCACGTTGCCCGTCACCCCGGCTCGGGACCGAGACGGGGAGGGATCAGCGTCGAGCCGGATATCCACGTGAGCGTCGGCATGGAAAAGGATCTGCATCGGCGGACCGTCCTCATGATTGACGATGAGGCCAACGCGCGTAAGCTCGCGAAGCTGCTCTTGGAACGCGAGGGCTACCGCGTCGTAACGGCCGCGAACGGCGAAGAGGGCCTGATCCTCGCGAAGGTCCAGCAGCCAGACGTCATCCTGCTGGATATCCTCATGCCGAAGATGAGCGGTCATGAGATCCTGCGACGCCTGCGAGACGACCAGGATATGAAAGACATCCCGGTGATCATGGTGACCGCCAGGCGGGGCGAGCAGGGCATCGCCGCTTCCTTCCGGTTGGGTGCTGTGTCCCACATCGAGAAGCCGTACGAGACGAAGGATCTCTTGCAGAAAATCCAGGTGGCACTGGCGTTGTCACAGCAGGAAGAATCGGGTCGAGCGACCGGAGACGCCTGAGGCGTTTTGGGTGTGGGTTCTACCGCCGAGCTGCAGAGGGGTGGCAGCTCGGCGTTTTCATTGTCTCCCTGGCCAAAAACGCGTATCATAAGTCGGTTCCATTGAATTGAGAACGGCCCTGAGGAGCAACGCATGAAACGGATGATTGAGCTCAAGCACGTCGGCCCAAGAGGGCATGTCCAGCGTCTCCTGGAGGAGTTGATTGACCGATTGGGCAACAAGCTGAAGCACTTCCCTGACGAGGCCGTCTCCCTGCACGTGCTCTTTGAGGAGAACGGCGCGCACAAGCTCTACCGGACCTCCCTGACGTGCCATGTGCCTGGCCACACCGTGGCGGCCCATGAGGAACGGCGCGAGGCGGGAAGTTCCATTCGCGAAGCCTTCGCGGAACTTGAGCGCCAGTTGGAGAAGCAGAAAGCCATCCTCCGCCACGAATATCGGCGCAGGCACGAGAGAACCCGCGCCATCATGGTCGGCGCCTGCTTGCTGCTTGCTGCTCCCAAGCCGGGATGGGGTGAGGCACAGCCATCCCCGGTTCCCACGCCAAGTCCCCAGGCCGCCGAAGCGGTCACGTTGCTTGAGTCAGAGGATCCCTACGAGCGGCAGATGGGATTTCTTCGGCTCGAGGCGCTGCGTGAGGTGAGCACGGTTGAGACCATTCAGAAATACGTCACGGATCGGGACCCGGACATGCGGGCCTACAGCCTCCGGGCGTTGGCCGCCATTGAAGGTCCGGCAGCGGTCCCACTCCTCCTCCAAGCCCTGAAGAAGGATCGACAGCCCCGGGTGCGTTGGGCCGCGATCCTGGGGCTGGAGGCGTTCCAACAGGCTGATCCACAGATCCTCCCCGCATTCATCAAAGCCCTGCGCGACGCCAGCACCGAAGTCCGCATCTCGGCGATCGATGTGGTCAGCCGCATCGATGATCCGAGGGCCCGGGAGGCCATTCGAATTCGGGATAAGCGCGAGCGGCGGCCTGACGTGCGCCGGGTTTTAGCGCTGGCGATGAAACGGCTTGGCAACTACTAAATGAGCGAGGACCTGATCGCCCAGGTCCGCCGGACGATCGCGAGGCACCGCCTTGTGCCGCCTCGCGAGCGGATCGTGGTGGCGGTCTCCGGTGGGGCTGACTCCGTCGCGCTGCTCCACGTCCTGCTAGGCCTGCGGCCAACCTTGAAACCCGCCATCCACATCGCCCATCTGGATCACAACCTGCGTCAGGGCTCGTCTGAGGATGCGGGCTTTGTCCGAGAACTCGGGGCGCGGTGCGGCGTTCCGACGACGATTGAGCGGCGGGATGTCGGCGCCATCTGTGAGCGCCGGGGTTGGTCGCTGGAAGACGGGGCTCGGCGGCTCCGATATGAGTTCCTGCTCGATGTCGCCCGTCGCAACAGCGCCGGGTGCGTCGCCCTCGCTCACACGGCGGACGACCAGGCCGAGACGGTGCTCATGCGCCTCGTGCGGGGGACGGGCCTCACGGGGCTGTGCGCGATTCCGATCAAGCGCCGACTGGATGACGGCGTGTGGCTGGTTCGTCCTCTGCTTGAGGTGTGGCGTCGGGAGGTGATGGCGCACCTCCAGGAAGCGGGCCTTGCCCATCGCGAGGATCCAACGAACGACGATCGCCGGTTCATCCGGAATCGGATCCGCCGGGAGTTGCTGCCGCTCCTTGAGCAGGACTACAACCCGAACATCAAGAAGGGGCTGGTGCAGCTGGCGCAGCTGAGCCAGTGGGACTACGCCTACCTGCAGGAAGCGGCAGGGCGACAGTGGAAGCGCATGGCCAAGGAGAGGACGCCGGCGCAGGTGGCCCTCTCGGTTGCGATGTTCAGGCGCCAGCCGAAGGCGCTCCAGCGCCAGCTCGTGCGTCAATCGGTTCTGCGCATCCGCGGCGATCTGGCGGCGTTTGAGTTCAGACACTGGGTGGAGGTTGAGCGGCTGTTTTTCGAGCGTCCAGTGGGGACCCTGCTCGGCCTCCCCGGCGGCGTGCAGCTACGACGGGGAGAGGAGAGGGTGCTCTTCGAGCATGCAACGGTTCCGCCTCAGCCGGCCCATGCAACACCGGGTCCTGCCCAGCTTGCGCCTTCCTCGACAGTCGCGGTATACTAACCGTCAGAAACATGAACCCCCTGATAAGGAACGAGCGATGATCCCACCACCTGTCTCAATAAAAGACCAGAAGGCAGCCTTCGGCTGCCAGACAGGTGGTGGGATGCCATCACCTGCCTGTCGAGGCGACGCGCCAGCCGGTGCGTCTG
>JACPSQ010000075.1 GCA_016193195.1 Candidatus Omnitrophota bacterium | reverse complement strand
GCTTCAATCCGGTGGGACGAGGATCCCAAAAACGCTGCACGAGGCGCGGACGTGTTGTACACTGACGTCTGGGTCAGCATGGGGCAAGAGCGGGAGCGCGCGAAGCGCCTCAAGGCTTTCCGGCCGTACCAACTGAGCCGGGCGTTGTTGCAGCACGCCAAGCCCGGCTGCCGCATCATGCACTGCCTGCCGGCGCACCGGGGGGAAGAGATTACGGATGCGGTGATGGGGAGCCGCCAATCGCTCATCTTCGAGCAGGCGGAGAACCGGCTCCACGTGCAGAAGGCGCTCTTGCTCATGCTACTCGCGCAGGGACACCGATGACGACACAAGAACGTGCGGAATGTGGAATGCGGAATGTGGCGTGTAGGCCGTTCAACTCCGCACTCCACACTCCGCAATCCGCATTACGCTCATGAGCCGAACGGTTGTGCTGGCCTACTCGGGTGGACTCGATACGTCGGTCTGCGTCAAGTGGCTGGCGGATCGCGGCTGGCGCGTCGTGGCCTTCATGGCGAACGTCGGCCAAGGCGAGCCACCGGCGATCGCGGTGAAACGCGCGAAGGCGGCCAGGGCCGCGCGCGTCGTCGTTCGTGACCTGCGCAGAGAGTTTGTCACAGACTTCATCTGGCCGGCACTCAAAGCCCATGCGGTCTATGAGGGGAAGTATCTCTTGGCGACGGCGCTCTCTCGTCCATTGATCGCGAAACACCTGGTGGCCGTTGCTCATGAGATGAAGGCCCATGCCGTGGCCCATGGGTGCACCGGGAAGGGAAACGACCAGGTTCGATTTGAAGTCACCGCGCGCATCCTTGACCCGCGCTTGACGGTCATCGCTCCGGTGCGGGAGTGGCAATTCCGCTCGCGGGAGGAGGAGATCGAGTACGCGCTCCGTCATCGCATTCCAATCGATGTCTCGAAGCGCAGCCCCTACAGCATCGACCGGAACCTGTGGGGCACCAGCATTGAAGCGGGTGCACTGGAGGACCCCTGGGTCGAGCCACCGGCGGATACGTACCGTTCCATTCGATCGGCCGAGCGCGCGGCGTCACGCCCTGGGTACGCTACGATCGGGTTTTCCCAGGGGGTCCCGACCGCGCTGAACGGCACGCGATGCGAGGCGGTCAAGCTGGTCGAGCGGCTGAACGCGCTGGGCGCTCTCCACGGCGTCGGGCGATACGATCTGATGGAGAGCCGGGTCGTGGGGATCAAGTCGAGGGAGGTCTATGAGGCGCCGGCGGCGACGATCTTGCTCGAAGCGCACCAGGAACTTGAGCGGCTGGTCCTCGACCGCGAGCTGCTCCATGTGAAGCAGGGGCTTGCGGCCACGTACGCGGAGCTTGTCTACTCCGGGCTCTGGTTCACGCCGTTGAAGGCTGCCTTGGATGCGTTTGTGGAGGAGACGCAGCGCCGGGTGACCGGCTTAGTCCGGGTCAAGCTGTTCAAGGGTACCTGCCAGGTCGTCGGGCGCAAGTCGCCCCACAGCCTCTATCGGGAGCGGTTGGCGACCTATTCCGCCAAGGACCAATTCGATCAGCGCGCGGCGGAAGGATTCATTAAGCTGTTCGGACTTCCTTACGAAGGGACACGTAAAGACAGTGACCAGTGACGAGTGGCCAGTGGCGAGTGAACAGCAACTCAGGAGATACTGGAGTGATGTCTAACGCCTGGATCAGCGTTGTTACCCGCCACTCGCCACTCAACACTCACCACTAACATGCGCACTTCACGCTCGAAGTTATGGGGCGGAAGGTTTACAAAAAAGACGGATCCGTTCGTGGAGCGGTTCACGTCGAGCATCAGCGTGGATTACCGCCTCGCACGGTATGATCTGGAAGGCTCGATCGCCCATGCGAAGATGCTGGGCCGCTGCGGCATCGTGTCCCGGGCCGAGAGCCGTCGGCTCGTACGGGGACTCGCGCGCATCCTCCGCTCCATTGAGCGGGGGGCGTGGGCGCCGGATCCGACGGCGGAGGACATCCATACCCAGATCCAACAGACCCTGGAGAAGCTGCTGGGTTCGGTGGCGCGCAAGCTCCAGACCGCGCGCAGCCGCAACGACCAGGTCGCCCTGGACCTGCGGCTCTACTGCCGCGACGCAGCGACAACACTTGCCACGGCGATCCGGTCGGTCCAGCGCGCGCTCGTGAAGCTGGCCGCGACGTATCGCGGCGTCGTGATCCCCGGCTACACGCACCTCCAGCGCGCCCAGCCGATCCTCTTGGCGCACCAGCTCCTCGCGTATGTTGAAATGCTGGAGCGGGATGTTGAGCGGTTGCAGGATGCCCGCAAGCGCATCGACGTGCTGCCGCTGGGGGCCGGGGCGCTCGCGGGGACGTCGCTGCCGATTGACCGCCGCTACGTCGCCAAGCTGCTGAAGTTTCCGCGGATCGCGGAGAACAGCATCGATGCGGTGTCGGATCGCGATTTCGCGCTGGAGCTGGTTTCGGTCCTGGCGATGCTCGGCATCCATCTCTCCCGGTTCGCCGAGGACGTCATCCTCTGGACGACTGAGGAGTTCGGCATCCTCTCGCTGGACGATGCGTTCGCGACCGGATCCAGCCTCATGCCGCAGAAGAAAAACCCTGACGTCCTGGAGCTCATCCGCGGCCAAGCGGGGCTCCTCGTCGGCGGGCTCACGGCGTTTTTGACCATGATGAAGGGGCTGCCGTTGTCGTATAATCGGGATCTGCAGTGGGACAAGCGATTCGTCTTCAGCGCCGTCGAGGCCAGCCACGATGCGCTCACGGTGCTGGAACGTCTCGTGCGCCATGTCGAGGTGCGCGCTGATCGTGTGACGCGGCTCCTGAAGGACGATACGCTCTGCGCCACGGACCTGGCGGAGTACCTGGTCGAGCGGGGAGTCCCGTTTGCGGACGCGCATGGGATCGTCGGCAACGTCGTGGCGGCTGCGGAGCGCCGGGGCAAGCGGCTCGGCGAGCTGACGCTGAGCGAGCTCCAACAATTCTCGCCGCGGTTCGATCGGCGGGCCCTGGCGCTCTTCGATCCGAAGCGGTCCGTCGAGCGGAAGCGGAGCTTCGGCAGCACGAATCCTCGACTGGTCCGACAGGCGCTTGAGCGTTGGGAGCAGCGACTGCGCAGCAGTTAAAAAGCCGTGGTGCGTCTCTGCGTTTCTGCGTTGGGCGTGACGCACGACGCACCACGCAGAGACGCAGAAACGGGTAAGAACCGCAATGTACTACCCGCACGACTTCCATCGCGTGAAGGGCGAGCTCTATTGCGAGCGGGTCCCTGTGGCCCGCATCGCAGAAGCCGTGGGCACACCCGTCTACATCTACAGCTACAAGACGCTGGTGGACCACTTCCGGAAGCTCCAGCGCGCGTTCCGCGTGATGCATCCGCTGATCTGTTTTTCCGTGAAGGCGAACGGCAACCTCGCCATCCTGCGGCTCCTGGTCAGGGAGGGAGCCGGACTGGACATCGTGTCAGGCGGAGAGCTCTACAAGGCGCTGCTGGCTGGCTGTTCGCCCTCGAAGGTCGTCTTCGCGAGCGTCGGCAAAGGAGCCGGGGAGATCCGCGAAGCGCTCCGGGCGCGGATCTTCTGTTTCAACGTGGAGTCCGAGACCGAGCTGGAAGCGATCGATCGGATCGCCAGAGCGATGCGGACCGTAGCGCGCGTCGCGCTGCGCCTCAATCCCGACGTCGAGGCCCGGACACACCACTACATCCGGACCGGCGTCGCTGAGAGCAAGTTCGGCATTGATCAGCGCGCGGCGAGGCTGATCCTGCAGCGCCACGAGGCGTTTCCTGGCGTCCGCATGGCGGGGATCCACATCCACGTCGGATCACAGATCACCGAGGCGCGGCCATTTGTCGAAGGGATTCGACGAGCCGCAGCGGTCATCGAGGACGGCCGCCGAGCGGGGGCGCCGCTGGAATGGTTGAACCTCGGCGGCGGTCTCGGGATCATCTATAAGGATGAGCGGCCGCAGACCCCTCGGCAGTTCGCCGCAGCCGTCCTCCCGACGCTGTGCCGCCTGCAGGTTCGTCTGATCCTGGAACCGGGGCGGTTCATTGTCGGCAACGCCGGGATTCTCGTGACGGAGGTGCTGTACCTCAAACGCGCCCGTGGCAGACGGTTTGCGGTGGTGGATGCGGGGATGAACGATCTCATCCGGCCCGCGCTCTATGGCGCCTATCACGAGGTGATCCCGACCGGTTCCGCGCAGGGCGCATCGAATGGGCAGTTGCGCTACGACGTGGTGGGCCCAATCTGCGAGAGCGCGGATGTCCTGGCGCGCCGACGTCGGCTTGGCAGGATCAGGCCGGGCCAGTTCCTTGCCGTCTTGGGAGCCGGCGCGTACGGCTCTACCATGGCGTCCAATTACAACGGCCGCCTGCGCCCGGCCGAAGTATTAGTCCGGGGGACACGCTGGGCGCTCATCCGTCGACGAGAGACGAGGCGGGATCTGATTCGGCATGATGTGATCCCCCACTCGCTCCTGAAATGAAACAGCGTACGAGGTGTGGAATGCGGAACTCGGAATGCGGAGTTCATCCTTTCATTCCGCACGCCGCACGCCGCACGCCGCATTAACAATGCAGATTCCATTTACGAAGATGGCCGGGGCCGGCAACGATTTCATCATCGTTGACGCGCGTCGCCATCAACTGGCCCCGCTCACGCGCCAGTGGCCAGCGATCAGCCGGTCGCTGTGCGATCGACATACCGGCATCGGGGCGGATGGGTTGCTCGTGCTGGAGATGTCGAGGCGCGCCAACGTCAAGATGCGGGTGTTCAACTCAGATGGCTCCGAGGCCGAGATGTGTGGCAACGGAGCGCGTTGCGTCGCGCGGTATATCGCCCAGGGGGCGAGGGGCGCATCGGTGAGCATTGAGACGAGGGCAGGGGTGGTGGAGGCCACGGTGCGAGGGGATGAGGTGGCCATGCGGATGATGGATCCGACGGGGCTCCGGCTCGGCCTGAGCCTCGACGTCGGCGGCCGCACTGTCAGGCTCTTGGGGTTCGTGAACACCGGCGTGCCGCATGCGGTCGTTCCGGTTGAGCGGATCGATTCCATTGATGTCAATCGGATTGGACGGGCGCTGCGCTACCACCGGACGTTTGCCCCACGGGGCTCGAATGTCAATTTCGTCCAGGCCGATACGAAACGGATGAATCGTCTCCGCGTGCGCACATACGAGCGTGGCGCGGAGGAAGAGACGATGGCCTGCGGGACGGGCGTGGCCGCGTCGGCGGTCCTCTACGCGCTCCAACGTGAGGGACGGGGTCGCGGGAACGGTGTCCTGAGCGGCCGCCGGGCGTCGTGCCGCCATCGAATGGAAGTCGAGACGCGCAGTGGGGATGTGCTGACGGTGGCCTTCACGGTGGCGGGTGAGGGCTGCAGCCGGCGCGTTAGCGATGTGGTGCTGAGAGGATCGGCCGCGCGCATCTTTGACGGGACGGTGGGATGGTCATTGAAGAGGGAAGGATGAGCCTGACGTTGCGTGGGTCGATGGTCGCGCTGGTCACGCCATTCCGTAACGACGCGATCGACGAACGGGCCCTCGCCTCGCTCGTTGAGAGGCACGTTACGGCTGGCACGAGCGCTCTCGTTCCGTGCGGAACGACGGGAGAATCCGCGACCCTCTCGCACGAAGAGCACGATCGGGTCATTGACCTCACGGTGCAGACCGCGCGTGGCCGCATCCCAGTCATTGCGGGGACCGGCTCCAACAACACCCGGGAGGCCATCCGCCTCACCCAGCATGCCAAACAGGCCGGAGCGGACGGCGCGCTGTTGATCAGTCCGTACTACAATAAGCCGACCCAGCGCGGTCTCTACCTGCACTTCCAAGCAATCGCCGAGGCAGTCGAGATCCCGATCGTGCTCTATAACATCGCCTCGCGCACCGCCGTGAACATCGAGCCGGAGACATTCGCCCAGCTGGCAGGGATCCCGAACATCGTGGGGGTCAAAGAGGCAAGCGGAAACCTCGAGCAGATGAGTCGGATCCTGCAGATGACGAAGGGCAAGCTCGCGCTGCTCTCCGGGGACGACGCGCTGACGCTGCCAGTGCTCTCCATCGGGGGCACCGGCGTCATTTCCGTCGCCGCGAACCTCGTGCCTCAGGATGTAGCCGCCATGGTGGAGGCGTTTCAGGCTGGGCGGCACGACGAGGCGATCCGCTGGCACCAGCGGTTGCTGCCGCTCGTCAAAGCGCTCTTCCTCGAGACCAATCCCATTCCGGTCAAGACAGCGATGGGGCTCTTGGGCCTGATCGAGGCGGAGCTTCGCCTGCCGCTGTGCGAGATGTCGGAGGCGAATGTCGCGCGCCTCAAGACGGCGCTCCAGGAGTACGGCCTTCTCACGCAACAGGGATCTCCGTCGCTCGAGGCTGGAGGCTCAAGGCTCAAGGCAAAGACCGGGGCCTCGAGCCTCGAGCCTCGAACCTAGAGCGGGTTCCAAGATGGCGATTCGACTCGTGATCAGTGGGTGCTGCGGGAAGATGGGGCAGGCCATCGCCCGACGCGCGCTGGCAGACAGCGCGTTTTCCCTTGTGGCGGCGCTCGAAGCGCCGGGGCATGCGGCCATCGGCCGGGACTACGGCGCCGTTCTGGGACAGCCGGTGGGGGCGGCGGTGCTGCTCGTCGTGGCAGGAACGCGCCAAGCGTTGAGCCGAGGCGACGTCATCATTGAGTTCACCTCGCCCGAGGCCACCGTGGCGCATGCGCAGTTTGCGCAGGAGCTCCGCAAGCCCATGGTCATCGGGACGACCGGGCTTTCAGACGTCCAGATGGAAACCCTCCGGTTGGCCGCAAAGGCGATCCCGATCGTGGTGAGCCCGAATATGAGCGTTGGGGTCAATGTGCTCTTTGAACTGGCCCAATTAGCTGCTCAGCGGCTCGGGCTTTCCTACGATGTGGAAGTGGTGGAAAGCCACCACCGCCACAAGAAAGATTCCCCCAGCGGGACGGCGAAACGGCTCGCGGAGCTCCTCGCCTCAGCGCGGAAGGGATCGAGCGACTCCATTCCAGTCCATGCCATCCGGGCCGGTGACATCGTCGGAGACCACACGGTGGTGCTCGCAGGTCCGTCCGAACGACTGGAGCTGACCCATCGAGCCCACAGCCGCGAGGTGTTTGCGGAGGGCGCCTTGCGGGCGGCTCGCTTCGTCGTGAGGCAGCCGCCAGGCCTGTACGACATGTCGCATGTCCTCAACTCACCCTCGCTCTAGGCTCGAGGCTCTAGGCTGGAGGCAAATGCGTTTGCCTAGAGCCTTGAGCCTACAGCCTCGAGCAACTGTGCGATGCAGGCTACCAAGATCTATGAGAAGGCTGAACGTTTAACACAGCTGCCGCCGTACCTCTTTGTTGAGATCGACCGGGCGAAGCGGAAGCTCCAGGAGGAAGGGAAGGACGTCATCGACCTGGGTGTGGGCGATCCTGATCTCGCCACGCCGCCGCACATCCTGGAGCGGCTCAAGCGCGCAGCCGACGACCCGGCGAATCACCGCTACAGCTTTACCGAGGGCATCCGCGAGCTGCGCGAGGCGATCGCGCGCTGGTATGACCGACGCTTCCGTGTGGCGCTCGACCCCCACACGGAGATCTTACCCCTCCTTGGGTCCAAAGAGGGCATCGCGCATCTTCCACTCGCGCTCGCCAACCCAGGCGACGTGGTGCTCGTGCCGGATCCGTGTTATCCACCCTACCGCAGCGGCGCGATCCTCGCCGGAGCGGAGGTCGTCTCCATGCCGCTGCTCGAAGAGCAGGGGTTTTTCCCCGATCTCTGGGCGCTGAGCCAGAAGGCGGTCCGGCGGGCCAAGGCGTTGTTCCTCAACTACCCGAATAACCCGACGGCGGCCACAGCCACGACGGAGCAGCTCCAGGAAGCCATTGACCTGGCGAAGGAGTACGGGTTTCCAATCGCGCACGATGCGGCGTATTCGGAGATCAGCTTCGACGGCTTCCAGCCGATCAGCTTCCTCCAGCTTCCGGAGGCGAAGTCGGTCGGCATCGAATTTCACAGCCTCTCAAAGACCTACAACATGACCGGCTGGCGCATCGGCTGGGCCTGCGGCAATGCGCAGCTCGTCGCGGCGCTCGGTCAACTGAAGACCAACCTGGATTCCGGGATGTTCCAACCTATCCAGTGGGCAGGGATTGCAGCGCTCGATGGGGATCAGGGTTCTCTCCAGCAGGCCGTCGCAACCTATCAGGCGCGGCGGGACCTGCTCGTCGACGCTCTGGCGAAGGCAGGCTGGCAGATCACGAAGCCCAAGGCCAGTTTCTACGTATGGGCGCACGTGCCCACCAAGGAGCCTTCGATGGAGTTTGCCGCGCGGCTCCTCGAGCAGTCGCATGTGGTGGTGACACCCGGCGTGGGATTCGGCCCGTCAGGTGAGGGCTACGTCCGTTTCTCGCTCACGGTGCCGACGGCGCGGATTCAAGAAGCGGTCGACCGCATTTCCAAGACGCTCTAGGCTGTAGGCTCAAGGCTCTAGGCAAACGCATTTGCCTCCAGCCTCGAGCCTCGAGCCTAGAGCGAATAGGGATGAGTCGTGTCTTTATTGGCATTGGATCCAACGACGGGGATCGCCTCGAGTCCATCTCGAGCGCCCTCAAGGCGCTGGGTGCGGCGGCTGGCATCCGTGTCGTCCAGATGGCCGTCGTCAGCGAGACCGATCCAGTTGGAGGTCCTCCCCAAGGTCCCTACCTGAATACGGTGGCCGAGATCGCCACCTCGCTCTCGCCACGCAGGCTCCTCGCCACCCTCCAAGGGATTGAGCGGCAACTGGGGCGCAGCCCCTCGTCCGAGCGCTGGGGACCGCGCGTGATCGACCTCGACATCCTCCTCTACGATGACCGCATCATCCAGGAACCGGACCTCTGCGTTCCTCATCCTCGGATGCATGAGCGCCGGTTCGTCCTCGAACCACTCTCCCAGCTTGTCCCAGACATCGTCCATCCACTCCTCCAGAAGACGGCCGCGGTACTGCTGGAGCAGCTCATCGCCCAGCCCGCCGTGCCGACGTCACCCCTCGCCCTGTGAGTCGCCGGCACCCCATGAAAGTGATCCGCTCGCCTCGTCAGATGTCGGAAGTCTCCCTGCGCTTGGCGCAGCAAGGCAAGCTGATCGGGCTTGTGCCGACGATGGGGGCGCTGCACGAAGGGCACCTCTCGCTCATCCGAGGAGCGGCCTCGCAGAACGACGCGGTGATCGTCACGGTGTTCGTCAACCCGCTGCAGTTCGGCCCTCGCGAAGATTTCGCGCGCTACCCGCGGAATCTCGCCCGCGACAACCGGCTCTCGCGCGCGGCCGGCGCCGACATCGTGTTCGCTCCATCGGCGCGCGCGCTCTACCCGAGCGGCTTCCAGACTCGCGTCGATGTGGGTCGGCTCTCGGAACGGTGGGAAGGCCGATCCCGCCCGGGCCATTTTCGTGGCGTCGCGACGGTCGTCACCATCCTGTTCCAGGTGACGCGCCCGACGAACGCCTACTTCGGACAGAAAGACTACCAACAGGCCCTGATCGTCCGGCGGCTGGTGCGGGATTTGCAACTCCCGCTCAAGGTCCATGTCCTGCCGACGGCTCGGGAGCCGGATGGTTTGGCCATGAGTTCCCGGAACGCCTACCTTACGGGCGCCCAGCGGGAACAGGCGGCCCTCCTCTATCGCGCGCTGCGCGCGGCCCGCGCGCGCATCCACGCAGGGGAGCGTCGCCCCCGGCGCATTCTCAGCCAGATGCGCCGGCTGATCCGTCAGGCCCAAGATGCGCGCATCGACTATGCGGCCATTGTCGATGCGAGGACGCTCGAACCGCAGCCGCGGCTCCACGGGCGAGTCGCCATCCTCCTCGCTGTCTGGATCGGACGCATACGCTTGATTGACAATCTTCTCGTCGACGTGTCATAATATCCCCGTCGACACCACAGGGGACGCAGAAGCCTATGATCACAGAGACACAGAAGGGTGTTCGTCGTGTTGGTTTCTGTGGTTCTGTGGCGCTTCTGTGATTCTGTGGTGTGATGCTAACTTAAGGCACTACCAGATGTTGAGAACGGTGTGCAAATCCAAGTTGCATGGCGCGACGGTGACCGAGGCCAACGTGCAGTACACGGGCAGCCTCACCCTCGATGCCGAGCTCATGAAGGCGGCGGACCTCGCCCCCTATGAGCAGGTGCATGTGGTCGATGTGGACAACGGGGCGCGGGTGGTGACGTACTGCATTGAAGGCGTGGCGGGCTCCGGGACGGTGTGCGTGAACGGGGCGGCGGCGCGTCTCATCTCGGCTGGCGAGAAGATCATCGTCATCTCCTATGCGCACGTCACCCCCGAGGAGCTGGAAGGATTCGCCCCAACGGTCATCGTGCTCGATCAGCGGAATCACATTCGAGAAGTGATCACCGAATCCTGTGGCTCGACTTCGTAATGCTCCGGGTCGGCCTGGTGGGCTGCGGGACCATCGGCTCGCAGCTCGCGCTCGCCCTGCAACGCGACTATCCGGGGGCGGCGAGGATCACAGCGCTCCATGACGTTGATCACGCGCACGCCGTGGCCCTGCGCCGACGGCTCATGCACTCCCCTCCGATTGTGTCCCTCCGTGAGCTCATCCAAAGGAGCCAG
>JACPSQ010000009.1 GCA_016193195.1 Candidatus Omnitrophota bacterium | reverse complement strand
GTTTGAGGAGGAGCCGCCCAAGAACCATCCGCTCTTGAAGCTCGACCAGGTCGTCGCCACGCCGCATCTCGGCGCCTCCACGCAGGAAGCCCAGCTCAATGTCGCCATCGAGGTCGCCAAGCAGGTGGCCGACGCGCTGCTGGGTCGGGGCATTCGGAACGCCGTCAACATGCCCTCTGTGGATGCCCAGACGCTCAAGGTGCTTCAGCCATACATCGTGCTGGGGGAGCGGATGGGCTCCCTGGGCTCCCAGCTCTCCGGCGGGCAGATCGCTGAGGTCCGGGTGACGTATGTGGGTGAGATCACCGCGCACGACACCTCGGCCGTGACGCTGGCGGTGCTCAAGGGAATCCTCGCGCCGATGGTGGGGGAAAACGTCAACTACGTGAACGCTTCGTTGATCGCGGCCGAGCGAGGGGTGAAGGTCGTCGAGGCTAAGGCGAGCCGGATGGACGAGTTCGCCAACCTCCTGGCGCTCGACCTCCGCAGCGATGGGACCACCCTGACCCTGCAGGGGACGCTCTCCGCCCGACGCGAGCCGCGGATCGTCAAGATCGACCGCTACTTCATCGAAGCGACCCCTGAAGGCTACATGCTCGTCCTCAAGAACGAGGATCGGCCGGGGCTCATCGGCCGCCTGGGGACGCTGCTGGGCGAGTCCCGGATCAACATTGCCGGCATGAGCAACGGCCGCGACAGGCCGGGCGGGACCGCCATCACCGTTGTGAACATCGACAATCACGTCCCTCCCAAAGTGCTCGAGCAGGTCAGAAAGCTCCAGCATGTCATTGATGCCAAGCTCATCAAGTTGTAAGACCGCTCTAGGCTCGAGGCTGAAGGCTCAAGGCAACTGCCTTGAGCCTCGAACCTTGAGCCTTGAGCTTCCATGATGAACATCGTTGTCGTTGGGGCCCAGTGGGGCGATGAAGGCAAGGGAAAGGTGATCGACGTCCTCAGCGAGGACGCGGATATCCTGATCCGCTTCCAGGGAGGCCACAACGCCGGCCACACCGTCGTTGCTGACGGCGAGGAGTTCATCTTCCACCTCATCCCCTCCGGGCTCTTGCACAAAGGCAAGGTCGGCCTCATCGGCAACGGGGTGGTCATCGATCCTGAAGCGCTCCTCGAGGAGATGGGGCGGTTGGCGAGCCGCGGCGTCGATGTCCAACGCTGCGTCAAGATCAGCGATCAGGCGCACGTGATTTTCCCCTACCACAAGCGGCTCGACCTCGTCGAGGAAGCCACGCGCCCGGGCCGCCTGGGGACGACCGGACGAGGGATCGGCCCCTGTTACGTGGACAAGAGCGCGCGTTCGGGCATTCGGATGGCGGACCTCTGCAACCGTGAGACGTTTGCCGAGAAGCTGCGGCAGAACGTGATCGAGAAAAATCGATGGCTCAAGGCCCTCTACAATGAACCGCCCTGCTCGTATGAGGAGCTCTTGGAACGCTACAGCGGCTATGCCAAGCGGCTCGCGCCCCATGTGGTGAACGGCACGCGGTTTCTGCGAGCGGCCATGCAGCAAGGCAAGCGATTGCTCTTTGAGGGGGCGCAGGGCACGTTGCTCGACGTCGACCACGGGACCTACCCCTACGTCACCTCGTCGAGCGCCACGGCGGGCGGTGCCTGCACAGGCGCGGGGATACCTCCGACGAGGATCGACCGGGTCATCGGCATCGTCAAGGCCTACACGACCCGCGTCGGTGAAGGGCCGTTCCCGACCGAGTTTCCTTCGGCGCTGATGGACGTCATCAGGGCGAAGGGGAAGGAGTTTGGGGCGACGACCGGACGGCCTCGCCGCTGCGGCTGGTTTGACGCGGTCATCGCGCGCCATGCGGTCTGGGTCAATGGGTGCGACTCGATTGCCGTCACCAAGCTGGATGTGTTAGACGAGATGGAGACGATTCAGGTCTGTGTGGGGTATCACGACCCCTCCGCATCCAAAGCGGCCGGCGGGGCAGGCGGGACAGGGGCGATCGACGAATTTCCCTCGGACACCTCGGTCCTCGCCCGTTGCCAGCCGGTCTACGAGTCGCTCCCAGGGTGGCGCCAAGACACGAGTGAAGTCGGACGGTTTGAGGAGCTGCCGGAAGCCGCCAAGCGGTACCTCAAACGGCTGGAGGTGCTCCTCGGCGTTTCGATCTGCTTGATTTCCACCGGTTCAAAGCGGGAGCAGGCGTTCAAAGTCGGTTCGATCGGTTCAGCCGCTTGACGGTTCCAGGACCCTATGTTAGGGTAATACCGCAAAGATGCAAAGAGGAGGAACGTCGTCATGGATCGAAGAATGAGTGCCGGCCTGGCGGGTATCGCGTTGTTGATCACCACGGGATGCGCCGTCAACCTGGCCAAACGCTCCCCATGGGACATCCAGCAGCTCTCTCAGCTGAGCGACCAGTTGGAGCAGTTTAAGACGTTGGCGCAGTTGAAAGCCGAAGAGGCCGACCAGCTCCGAGCGGCCAAGGCGCTTTTAGAGCAACGGTTGAGTTCGTCGGAGGCCAGCGTTGGCTACGACGAGCGAGGTCTCGTGGCGCGCATGCTGGATCAGGTGCTGTTTGGCTCCGGCAAGGCCGAGCTCCGCCGCAGCGCCTTGAGGGCCACACCGATAACCAACCGATCAGATATTCGGGGTGGACGGACAACAAAGCCCTGTCGCTCGCCCGCGCCAACAGTGTCGCTGATTACCTCGTGGAGCGACACGGGGTCAACCGGGGCCGGATCACGGTGATTGGCTACGGGGAAGAGCGCCCCATCGCGTCGAACGACAAGGCGGACGGCCGACAGCGCAACCGTCGCGTTGAGATCGTGATCTTGCCGCAGTCCTCTCAAGGGTCGTACCAGACTGAGGCCGGTCGGGCAGCTCAGGGGCAGGCTACGTCCTCGAAGTAACATGAGGCCCCAACTTACGGAACGCAGTGAACGTAAGTTGGGTGGCCGAATGTCACCCCACCACCTGCGCTGTCCGCCGGAGGCGGACCCGTTCGGCCCTCCGGGCCGAAACGCAGGTGGTGGGGTTCAATTCGCCCATGCGACTTACGTCGCCCCGAGGGGCTCCGTAAGTCGCGGGCTCATTGAAGGAGGAAGGATGCGTCGAACCATCGTCATCCTCGTGTCTGTGATGGGGGTCCTGTTAGTCATTCTGGCGATTGCCCTCGCTTCGGTCGGCACGCATTTTGACCAGGCGAGGATTGAGCTGAAGGATCTCCAGTCTGACGTCGACGACTTGCAGCAAGAAGCGGATGACCTCTCCGTAGAGCGGGACACGTTGCAACGGCGCACCAGCGAGCAGCTCAAGACCATCGAGCAGCTCAAGGCTGAGCTTGAGCGTGTTCGGAGCAGTCAGGCAAGCGCCCAGGCGAGCCCTCAAGCCGAGACGCAGACGAGCAGCCAAGCGCCAAGCCCAGCGCCGTAGTCGTTCTCACATCCGCGCATCGACGCTCACGAAGGGGATGGACGGCACATGGATAACCGGACATCCCTCGTTTTTCGTGGAGCGACATTGAGATGGAAGAAGCGTCCAGGCCCCCACACCATATCGCGATCATCATGGACGGCAACGGTCGCTGGGCGACTGCTCGGGGCCTCCCGCGGCTCCTCGGTCATCAAGCCGGGGCTCAGGCGGTCCGCCGCATCGTGGAAGCCGCGTGTGAGTTGGGCGTGAAAGCGCTCACGCTGTACGCGTTCTCTTGGGAGAACTGGGATCGTCCGCCCGATGAAATTCAAGACCTGATGGGTCTGCTCGATGAGTTCGTGCGGCGGGAAACCCACACCCTCCTCGCCAACCAGGTCCGCCTCCGGGCCATCGGACGGCTCGATCAGATCCCGGCGGGGGTGCTCAGCAACCTGCGCCGTGTCATCGCCCAGACCGCCCAGTTTGAGCGGATGACGCTCACCCTCGCCCTGAGCTACGGAGGGCGGCAAGAAATCGTGGATGCCGCGCGTCGCTTGGCCCGGGCCGCGCGCGCCGGCGACCTCACCCCTGAGCAGATTGACGAAGCGGTGTTCGCCCAGCACCTCTACGCCCCGGACCTCCGTGATCCGGACCTCTTGATTCGGACCTCGGGGGAGCAACGGCTTTCCAACTTCCTCCTCTGGCAGGCTTCCTATACCGAGCTGTACGTGACGTCGAAGCTCTGGCCGGATTTCTCGAAAGGAGACCTCGTGGAAGCGATTACCGAGTACGAGCGACGGGATCGGCGCTTCGGGAAGGTCGGCGCGTAGGATGGCCAACCTCAGCAGCCGGTTGTGCAGTTCTGCGGTCCTCATCGGGATCGTGATCGCGACGCTGTTTTACTTTTCCCTCTGGGTCTATGCGGTGGTTATCTTCTGCTTTGTAGCCATCGCCCTCTATGAGTTTTTCACGATGGTGCGCCATCGGGGCATCCTCGTCCATCGGCCGCTGAGCGTCGGGTTAGGGGTGGTCTTCACCGGGTTGGTCGCGTGGCGGTCCATGGTCGAGCCGGGCCTCGTCCCCACGCCGATCGTGGGGCCTGGGGCGACGGCGATCAGCTGGATGTGGGACATCTTCTGGCCGGCGACGATCGTGATCATCTTCATTCGGCAGTTCACGCGGGAGAACACGTTTGAGGCGTTGGGCGGATTGGCGACCACGCTCTTCGGGCTCGCGTACATCGCGGCCCTCTTCAGCTACTTCTTCTACATCCGCAGCACGAAGATCCCCGGCCAGGGGGCGTGGCTCGTCCTCTACCTCATCCTGGTGACGAAGATGGGCGACGTTGGCGCCTACGCGATCGGCAACCTGATGGGGCGGCACACGCTGATCCCGCGCATCAGTCCGAAGAAAACCGTTGAAGGTTTCATCGGTGCGGTGCTGCTCAGTACGCTCGCGGCGATCGCCGCCCAGCCGATGCTGGGAGCGCAGAAGATCTTCGGCCAGCCCGCGACGCCCATGCTGAGCGCCCTCCTCGGCGTCATCCTCGGGATCTGCGGGCAGCTCGGTGACCTGGCGGAGTCGCTCCTCAAGCGAGACTGCCAGGTGAAGGATACCGGATCAATCATGCCGGGGCTGGGTGGTGTCCTGGACGTCATCGACAGCCTGCTCTTTACCGCCCCGATCCTCTACGGAATCTTTATCTATGGCTGACGTGGCTCTAGGTTCAAGGCTCCAGGCTCTAGGCAAGTGCCTCGAGCCTCGAGCGAATTGGTAGATGAAGCGCGTGGCGGTGCTGGGTTCAACCGGTTCCATTGGCACGAGCACGCTCGAGGTGATCGCGGGCCACCCGGACAAACTCCAGCTCGTCGGGGTGGCTGCGCGCTCCCGCGCGGACCTCCTGGCCCGCCAACTCGACCAGTTCAGGCCCAGGCTTGTCGCGATATGGGAGGAGGAGAAGGTCAGCGAGTTGCACCGCCTGGCGGGACGCCGGCCGATTCTCGTGGGGATGGAAGGGCTCAACCAGCTTGCCACCCATCCCGATGTGGACATCGTGGTCGTCGCGACCTCCGGCCGCGATGCGCTGATTCCCCTGGTGCAGGCCATCCAAGCCGGCAAGCAGATTGCGTTGGCGTCGAAAGAGCTGCTGGTGATGGCGGGCGAACTCATCATGCGCCTCGTGCGGGCGCATGGGGTGAGCTTGGTGCCGATCGACAGCGAACACGCCGCCCTCTTCCAGTGTCTCCAGGGAATCCCGAAGGACCGCGTCAGCCGGCTCGTCATTACCGGCAGCGGTGGACCGTTCTGGGGGGTGCCTCCATCCCAGATGTACGCCGCGACACGGGCGCAGGTCTTGTCGCACCCCAAATGGCAGATGGGGCCGAAGATCACGGTGGATTCCGCCACGCTGATGAACAAAGGGTTGGAGGTGATTGAGGCGAGGTGGCTCTTCGACATCCCGGTTGAGCGCGTGCAGGTCGTCATCCATCCGGAAGCCGTCGTGCACGGATTGATCGAGCTGGTGGACGGGTCAGTGCTCGCGCAGATGAGCCCGTGCGACATGCGCCTCCCCATCCAGTACGCGCTCAGCTTTCCCGATCGATGGGAGCGCCGCCTGCCGCGCCTCTCGCTGACGCAGCTCTCCGCCCTGCATTTTCTTGCGCCGGACCTCGAACAGTTTCCCTGTCTTCGATTGGCGCTCGATGCGGCCGCTGCGGCTGGCAGCGCCTGCGTGGCCCTGAACGGGGCGAATGACGCGGCGGTCCAGGGGTACCTGCAGGACGAGGTGCCGTTCGCGGAGATTCCGCGCGTCATCGCTGAGACGCTCGAGCAGCATACGCCGATTCTC
>JACPSQ010000097.1 GCA_016193195.1 Candidatus Omnitrophota bacterium | reverse complement strand
CTCCACGAGCAGGTTGTGCGCCGCAAGCGGCTCGTCGCCGACGCGCAGGATGAGGCCGCCAAAGCCCGCCTCTTGGGTGAGATCGATTCGCTCCGGACCGAGCGCGACGAGATCGAGTCGCTCCTCCATCAGCTCGTCAATGAGGCGCGAGCGAGCGAGCGGACCGCGATCGACGAGGCGCTGGCCAACGTGCGGATGTTGGAGTGGCGACGGGAGCAGTTGGACCGACGGGAGGAGATCATCCGTGACCGCCAAGAGTAAGCCACGCGGGGTTCACCGGGTGCTGGCTGCGGTGACGTGCCTTCTCTTCAGTAGCACGCCCGCGTTATGGGCGCAGGAGCCGCAGGAGCGGGAACGGCCGGAACTCCCTCCGCTGACGGCGCAGGTGTCGCCGGAGCAAGCCCTGGCGGCCATCAAGCGAAGGGCGCAGAAGATCCTCGAAGCCCGCCGCGCGGCCCGCCGCCTCAAGTTCTACGGCGAGCTCTCCCAGGTGGTCGGCTATGAGACGAACCCCGCGACCGCTGCTGTCGTCCGCAAAGGGGACACCTACTTCGAAGACGACGCCTATGTGATGTTGTCGAAGAAGCTCACCCCCACGATTAGCTGGGAGGGGAGCTACTACGGGATGTATCTGCAATATCTCGACTACGGAGACGGCGACTACACCTCCCACACGTTCACCCCGCTCAAGCTGAAGTGGCAGCCCGGCCGGATGTGGCGTCTGGAAAGCTGGCTCGACTACGATCTCAACTACTACCCGACCGCCAAGGACTCCGGCTATCGTCAGTTCAAGACTTCCTCCCGCATCCGCCAGAACCTCTTCGGGACCACCTTCCACCAGCTCCAGTATGAGTTCTTCGAGCGCGACTACATGACGAAGAACGCCCGGGACGGGGCGGGCAACGAGACGTTCAGCAACCGCGTGGACGCGCGCCACCGCTTGCGCTACAAGGTCGGCGCCACCATCCGCGAGGCGCTGCCGCTCAAGAACGCGTTGTTCACGGTGGAGAATGACCTCTACCGCAACGACTCCAACGACGCCCGCAACGACTTCTACGACTATGATGTCTGGAAGATCACGGGGGCGCTCAACGGCAGCGCGACCAAGAAGCTCTCCCTCAACGGGAGCTTCGCCTTTGAGCGGAAGAACTACCGGGAGCGTCCGGTCAGCGGGTTGGTTGCGCCGGCTCGCAACGATGATAAGTACACCCTGGCCAGCGGCGCCACCTACACCCTCAACAAGACCTGGAGGGCCGCTGCGGCCCTTAACTTCGACCACCTCGGCTCCAACGAGTCCACCGGGGAGTACGACAACATGAAGTACTCCCTGACCGTCACCGCGCAGTTCTAATTTAGTCCGTAGTCCATAGTCGATAGTCCATAGCAAACAAAAGAACACCCCAACGCCTCACAGGAAGCGTCGGGGTGTTGTTGTGTCAACGGCTGGTACGATTACTGGAACACCGAGTTTGGCGCGGTGTCGGCCGGGCTTGTCGCCGTGTGATCGTGGCGCGTGCTGTCCGTGTGGACGTGGATATCATGCACGTGTTCCACAGCCTCATGCATGTGGATGGCGTTCTCATGGACCTCCTGGGCTGCGGTCGTGGTGGTGCTTTGGAGATCCGTCCGCAGATCTGTCGAGTTGCTCCAGGTGTCAACGTAGTGGAACTCCCCCGTCTGATTCTGGGCCCAGCCTTCCGGCATATACCCGCCCATCGGACCAGGACCCTCAAAGCCCATGCCGGGTTCCCAGCCGCCGGTCGCCGGGTTGATGCCGTAGTTTGAGCCTCCTTCCCAGCCGCCAGCGTGGAACGGATCGCCTCCAGCGGCGTAGCCGCCGAGACCCCCACCCATGTTGGGTTCCCAGCCGCCGGTCGATGGGTTGACGCCGAAGTTTCCACTAGCCTCGTACTGTTGCGCTGCCTGGATCTGATCAGGCGTCATGCCCATCGCCTGCATCTGCTCGAGGGTCGGCATGTGCCCGCTGGAGCCTATCTCAATGTACTGCTGTTGAGCCATAGCCGCCTGGATCTGATCAGGCGTCATGCCCATCGCCTGCATCTGCTCGGTGGTGGGCGGCCCGGCCCGACCTGCAAACTCCTGCCCCGGTCCCCCAAACCCCATCGTATGCTCGCCGCCTGACCACGCGGCGAACTCGAGCTTCGCTCGCTCCACGAACTCGGGAGGCGCGCCCTGGGCGATCATGTCCTTCTCCCAGTCGCCGAACATCTCCTGAGCATGGGCGACCATTTCCGGCGAGGGGGTGTAGCGCTCGCCGGATTCGAAGGCCAGCATCTGCCGCTCCCCTTCCCGCATGGTCAGCTCAACTTCCTTGGCCTTCTCCGGGTCGCTCGCGCGCAGCTTCTCGAGCTGCTCCCGCATCTCACCCTGGACCTTGGTGAACTGCTCGCGGGCCGCCTCGCGCACTTCCTTCGGGATCACGGTGCTGATATCCACGCCCTCCCGCTGGAGGGCCGCGACCTCGCTCGTCACCGCCGCCCGCTCTCGAGGATCCAGCACCGTCGACTCCGCGACCTGGCGGCAGATCTGGGCTAACTCTGGATTGTTCGCAATCTCCGGATCGGCGCTGACCAACGCCTCAACGGCCGCATGGAGCGCCGGATCCACCGTTTCCAACGCGGCCCAGGCGATCGTCGGGGACGACTGCATCGCCATGCCGACAACCACCACAGCCACCTGAAGCTTGCGCCAACTGTTTCCTGCGTCCATCTTCTTCCCTCCTCTGTTGTCCCGTTTCATTTAATGCGGGGTGCCTTCGTACTGTGGAGGAGCTTCATAGGTTCGCTCCGGGGCCTGATACTCCGGAGTCGGCGCCTCGTACTCCCGGCTGGGCATCTCGGCCTCATGGGTCGGGGCTTCGTACTCGCGGGTCGGGGCTTCGTAGTCTCGAGTGACGGTTTCGACCTCGCGGCTCGGCGCCTCGTATTCCCGCGTTTGGGCTTCGTATTCCCGCGTCATGGCCTCATGCTCGCGCGTGGGGGCTTCGTACTCTCTCGCAGCCGCCTCATGTTCCCGCGTCGGAGCCTCAGACTCTCGGGCTGGGCCGCTGGACTCGCGCTCACGTTCTGTCCCCTGACCTTGCCCTGACATCTCCCGTTCTTGTCCGAAGTGCCGCTCCATCTGCTCGCGCGCTTCAGGGCTCATCTGCTCCATGGCGCGCTCAAACCCACCCCCGCGCTCGAACTCGGCCTGGTACTGCTCGGCCTGCTCGCGGTACTGCTCCACCATGGCCGGGTCTGTGTTGCGGCCTTGCTCAGAGCGCTCCCACTGCTCAAACGCCTCGCGAGGGTTGTTCATGATGCCTTCCCGAGAGGTCCCGTCATGGCCCTCGCGGCCGGTTCCGATCTCGCGCGGGTCAACGCCGTACTTTTCAAGGATCTCGCCGGCTTTCTCGCGCAGCTCCCGATCCTTCTCACTGTTCGGATCGCCGGTCCCCTGCTTGAAGAGCTCCTCCAGCTCCTTCTTGGCCCCTGGCGGTAAGTTGTCGTCACCGCCGGTGCCTACCCACACTGGAGGTCCGAGCAGGCCTGTCTCAACCGGAGGTCCCGGAGGGCCGATCTGCCCGCCACCAGGAAGCTCGCCGATCCCAGCCGGGGCCCCAAGCGCCAGGCTCCGCTCGGCGGTCTCAAGGTCATGAAGGTTCAGCTCCCCGGATTCCAACAGCTTCAACTGCTGTTCCATTTCCTGGGCAAGCTCTGGATCGGTCTTTCGGGTCTCTTCGATGGTCGCGAGGATCTGCTCATGGCCGGCACCCTCAAGCGCCGATTCGGTCGTCGCGGCCTCAGCCGCGCTGTCTCCATCCGCCGCCAAGCTTGTCGACGTCCCAAGACACAGGCTCACACCACATCCCAGAACTCCCACGATCCAGCGCCTGTCCATGCCCCACCTCCCGCACAATGAAAAACCCCTTGCTGCAAACAGCAAGGGGCGCATCCTCCTCACTTACGTTCGGAGAACATCCGGTAGCTGGCTGCCATGGCCTAGCACCGCGCTAGACCGTAGGCCCTTTAGCTTTGCGCCCCACGCTTTAACG
>JACPSQ010000096.1 GCA_016193195.1 Candidatus Omnitrophota bacterium | reverse complement strand
CGGGCTCCTTCGACGCGACGGAGAAAACGCGGATCATGTTCGAGCCGGTACTCGAACCAATCGTCTTCCGATGTGAACCCGATGAGAATACCGGCAGGCTTGCCGTGCCGCGTGATGACGATCTGATCGTGTTCGGCCAAGTGCAGATACTTCGACAAATCGTCTTTGATGGACGACAGGGCAATGTGTTTCATCCGTTCATCCCCTCCCGTTTCAACCACCCTGCGGCCTCCGACTTGGCGACCACCGCCAGAATTTCTACTGTGGATCCTCTGACGTCGTAGAACACTCGGACCTCTCCCACGCGCAAGCGGAACTGCGGTCGAGACAGGCCTCTCAGCCGTTTCACGCGGCTCTTGCTGATATGAGTCGGCGCATGGCGCAAGCACGTCTCTATCGCGTCCCGCACGACCGCTTGGAGATGGGCCTTCACGTGCCGTACATCGCGGACTGCTTCGGGCGCGAAAACGATCTCGTGCCGCATTCTGGCTATATTATAGCCAGAATTTTTCTAGGAATCAAGACACCATACTCTTAGGGGGTATTGGCAGGGCTGGTGGGGGTCAATCCCTAGAACCGGCTGGCGAGGAAGATGGGCTCGAAGCCTGCGGTTCAGGCAGCACGGAGGGTGCGGGTGGAGACGCCGCGGGCAACTCCGGCGTGGGCTCGGGTGCCGCGGGACCTGAAGGTGGCTCCCCCGCTGGCGGCGCGAGGGGGACTTCTTCGGGAATAGGAACGGTGAGGATCTCGAGGGCCTCCTGGATCGCTTTGCTCGCCGCCTCGACGTTCGCCATCGCCGCCTTGCTCGCGGGGGCCAGGCTGATGCGCATCTCGCCGCTCCATAGGGGGACCCTGATCATCTGGACGCCGTGGTCCAACAGCCGCTTGATCAATTGCTGCACCTGATCGTCGCCCGGCAAAAACTGCGCATGCCATTGGCGCGGATCATCGAGAGGACCGGCCAGGGTGATCTCTCCGCTGAGCCGTGGAGCGGGGCCGCCCGCGAGGTTCTTGACATCGAGGACGGTCCTGCCACGGATGGAGAGGTCGCCTTCGCCCAGGCGGCCGAGTTCCAACTGGATGCGGCCGCTCAGGATGTCGGCGCGAACCATCCAGTGGCTCGTCGAGGCCAACGTCATGGCGTAGACCCGCACCTCGGCAGGGCCGCGGTAGTAGGGCTCAAACGCCGCCAAGGCGAGGGGCTCGAGCCTGCAGGAGGCCTGGAGGTCTCTCGCCGTCAGATTCAGCCATCCCGAACAGTAGAAGGGCGCGGCATGTCCACCATGGCCGACGGCCTGCCCGCGAATCGCGAAGCTGGCTTGGGGGGAGCCGCCCAGCGGAACGGTGAGAGGCCCCGCGATCAAGGAGAGATGATCGAGCACGCCGTGGAACGGACTCGCCGACCTCTCGTCCACCAGCTCGATGACCCCGTCCACCACCTTGATGGAATCGATGTGGACCTGCCAGGAGGCGGGAAGCGGCGTCGCCCTCCTCGTTGAGGGGAATCCCCACCGCGGGCGAACGGTCCCTGTCGCGACCGCCTGAGGAATGCTGGGCCAGAGGAACGCGCCGTCATGGGTTCGCGTCAGCCGCAGGATCGGCCGGTCAAGCTCGACCGCGTCCAACCACAGCGTCCTCGAAGGGAGCGACAGCCACCGCGGCCAGATGGCCGCGCGTTGGATGGTCAGGGCGGACTGCGGCGTGTTGTTGACGAGCCGCAGCCCCTGCAGAGTCGTCGTCAATGGAAACGAGAGGCGCGCCTGCGCCGCGACGATTTCCCCCCCGGCTGCGTGCTGAACGGCCTGAAGGACGTAGCGCGGGGCAAGGTGCGTGAGGGCGACGTACTCGCCGACGAGGAAGAGCAGCACGAGGAGGAGGAACCCGCACAGCAGAGAGGGAGGCCGTCTCATCCAACTGTGCAAGGGGTCATGTGTGAGGAAGCGCGCCCGGAGGGACTCCCTCCGCCTTCGGCTACGGGACTTCCTCGCCGACCCCACACCCAGGCGCTGGGTGTGGGGTGCCCCGGCTCGGTCGTCGAACCCATGGAACTCAACCTCGGGAATCTTGGAGAAGTACGCGCCCGGAGGGACTCGAACCCCCAACCAATGGGTTAGAAACCCACTGCTCTTCCTGTTGAGCTACGGGCGCGTCGTCCCACCACCTGTCTGGCCCCGCCAGCAGCGGGGCCCTGAGTCCCATCCGCCTGCAACGGCTTCGTCACTGACGAAGCCGAGACAGGTGGTGGGACTCCCAGAGAGGGAAACCTGGGTTTCCCTCTCTTCCCCCCCAATGCTTTGCTTTGTAAAGCAAAGCGCTGGGGTCGCTCCTACTCGGCCACCCGCCGCTCCAAAGGAAAGCCGGTCTTCCCTATTCGAGCGGATGCGCGCGGCTTCCAAGCGTTCCATAAAATCGGCGGAGGCTCCTTATAAATCGCACCAAGGATAAACCATCACATCTTCTCGTTGGACAGCTTGTTCGCCCCCATAGACGAGTGCTGCCGGCGCCTTGGGCTGCCGCCGCAGAGTTCTCCAGAACCGCAGCGCACGAAATGTTTCCCCGGAGAGCGTCTGGGAAGACGTCACGTCAATCGGCACTAGCTGGTCACCCCAATCGAGGAGCAGGTCGATTTCGTGCCCGCTGACATCACGCCAGAAGTACAGTGGCGGCGACTCGCCGCTGTGCATGAAGTTTTTGTAGAGCTCGGCGAACACGAACGCTTCAAACAGCGCGCCACGCGCTGAATGATGATGCAGCTCCTCCGCCGTGCGGATGTTGAGCAGCATACACAGCAAGCCCGTATCCAGGAAGTACAGTTTCGGCGTCTTGACGATTCGCTTGCCAAAATTCCGATGGTGGGGACGCAGCAGCGCGATCAGAAAACTGGCCTCCAAGATGGAAAGCCAGCGCCTGGCGGTGGTATGCGTCACGCCGCACTCCGAGGCCAACGCGGAGTAGTTGAGCAATTGGCCGTTGCGCCCTGCGCAGAGCTGCGCGAAACGCCGAAATGTCTCCAGGTCGCCGACGTTGAGCGCATTGCGCACGTCCCGTTCCAGATAGGTCTGATAATAATTGGATAGCCATTCCCTGGCCGGCAAACGCTGGTCATGAATCCGCGGATAGAGTCCTGTAAATAACAATTCTGCCAGGCGTGGGGGACGCCGCCCGACGCGCTTCATGATTGAAAGCCGATGGCCCAGCATGTGGGGCGCAATCGGCTGGCGACCTTCCAATTCAGATAAGGAAAGCGGCAGGAGGTGCAGCACCGCGCATCGGCCGGCGAGCGACTGGCTGATTTGTTGCATGAGCAGAAAGTTGTGCGAACCGGTGAGGATGAATTGGCCTGGTCGATGACGCTCATCCGTCAGCACTTGAATGTAGGAAAATAAGTCAGGGACGCGTTGCACCTCATCCAAGATCACCGGACCGTCAAACTGCGCCAGGAATCCCTTCGGATCTTTGGCGGCGAACTCGCGCTCATCTGGAAGCTCGAGGGAGACGTACGTATAGTCGCTAAAGGCGGCGCGCACGAGCGTCGTCTTCCCGGATTGGCGAGGCCCCGTCAGGGTCACGATCGGATATCGCGAGACGGCGGCCTTGAGCGTCTGCTCCCCCTGTCGGTCAAACATGATATATCCTGATAATTGAATATACAATATTCAATTGTCAGATGTCAATAGTATTCGACAGCTCACCAGCAGCAGCGCCACCCACAGCCCTGCGGCGAGGATATTGACCAGGAAAAACGGGTTGATCACACGAAGTCGCGGCTCTCTTCATACCCTGCCGCTGACCGAGAACAAATCGGGGCGGCAGGATTTGGCGCCTCCACTCCCCCGACTTCGGCGGGGTCGTTCCGGTCGCCGCCCGCGCCTCCCAAGGAAGTCGCCGCTCCTGTTCGTCGCGGCTCCCCGATTTGAGTCGGCGCTCCCTTCAAATCCTTCCGCCAGTGCAGAAAGAATCGGGGCGGCAGGATTTGAACCTGCGATCTCCTGCTCCCAAAGCAGGCGCTTTAAGCCAAGCTAAGCCACGCCCCGATGTCGAAGATACTGACCGTCACTCAACGACGAACCAACTCACGAACACCGCCCATCAACCACGGCGAAATCCCGAGCGAGCGAAGCGAGTCGAGGGACTGAGCCACGCCCCGACGCTCCGACTCTTCCAGTGTATCGCTCTACTCCCTCCGCCTACGGCTACGGGACTCCCTCGGCGACCCCCGCACGCTTGGCTTCGCCAAGCGAAGCCGCGGGGGTGCCCGCCTCGGTCGCAAGCTGAGCCACGCCCCGAATTCAGCACACAGCAATCTCCGCCACATAGATTGGCGGAAGCAGATAGCACTCAGCAACGGGGAAGCGGTGTTGAGGGTACTAGTGTAACATAACGAGCGCCGACGCGACCGGATACAAGCGCCGGCGCGTGTGTATACTATAATGATGCCGCGCATGAAGACATTTCGCAAAGCGAAATTGATCCGGATCCTGTTCATCGGTGTCCTGCTCACAGGAGCGATGGCGCTCGTCTGCAGCGTGAGCCTGTGGATCGCCCTCTCCTATTGGCTGCCGACCAAGGGCAAGGCGCTTGTCATCCAGGAACTGGAACGGCAGGGGCCGGTGGAGGTGTCGATTGGAGCGATGCGCTACCGGCCGCTCCAGGGCTTCCTGCTCGATGACGTGCGGGTCGTCGACCGCGCCGCGCGCGAGGTGTGGTATGCGTCGCCCGCCGTGCAGGTCCAGGTGGACTGGCTGCCCTTCTTCTTCCAGAGGCGTCTTGCGTTTCGCAGCCGCTCCTCCATCGAGCGGCCGGCCCAGACCATCCTCACGGTCGCCGGTCAGTACCACCTCCGCGAGCGATCGCTTGACCTTGACGTCCAAACGACCGAGATTCCCCTGCGCTCGGTGGCCACGCCCCTGACTCGATGGATTCCTCCCGCTCTTCAGGATGGGATCCTGCGCCTCCAGCTCCATCTCAGCCGCTCACCCCATCGCCGAGCCGCCATCGCAGGCCGGGTGGAGGGAACGCACCTGGTGTGGGAGACGTCCTCATGGCGGTTGAGCGGCGATCTGGTGGTGGACGGCACGGCGAT
>JACPSQ010000095.1 GCA_016193195.1 Candidatus Omnitrophota bacterium | reverse complement strand
GTCGTCACCAAGTCGCCCAACCCGCTCAGTCCCCAGAACGTGGCGCTCTTGGCGCCCATGGCGAGGCCCAGGCGGGCCATTTCCACGATACCTCGCGTCATCAGCGCAGCCTTGGCGTTCGCCCCGAACCCCAGGCCATCACCGATCCCGGCCGCGATGGCGATCGGGTTCTTGAGCGCTCCCCCCAACTCGACCCCACTCACATCGGTTGCCGTGTAGATCCGCAACCGCTCGCTCATGAAGGCGCGCTGGATCTCTCTGGCGAGTCCGCGACGCCGTGAGGCCACCACAGAGCTCGCCGGCTGGCCCTTGGCGATCTCAGAGGCGATGTTCGGTCCCGAGAGGACGGCCAACCGGACCCCGCCCAGCTCTTCCACGATGACCTCTGACATCCGTTTGAGCGTCCCCTGTTCAATCCCCTTGGCGACGCTCACGAATCCCTGTCCGCTGAGGGAAAGCCCCTTGAGTTGGCGGGCAACCGAGCGCAGGTATTGCGAAGGAATAGCGAGGACGATGATGCGAGCCGATTCCACCGCGTCCCGCAGGCCTGCGGTGATGCGGATGGACTTGGGGATGCGGATCCCCGGGAGGAATTTCACGTTTTCTCGTCGGCGAGCGAGGGTGGTGAGGTAGCTAGGAAAGGCCCCCCACCATGTGACGGCGTGGCCGAGGCCATGGAGATGGATCGCCAGGGCCGTCCCCCAGCCCCCATCCCCGAGGACGGAGATCGTCGTCCGCTGTGCGCCCGCCATTGGCCGTCACACTGTAGCATGGCGATCAGACCCCGTCTAATAAAAAATACAAACGCATGATCTCAGTGACGCTGGATCATACGTTTGTATTAGAAGGCCTGCGGCGTTCCCAGATCGATCTGGGGCGCTTCGATATCCATCGACAGGATGTGGCGGTAGCCGACGCAGAACACATCGCGACCCCAGACGACATAGAAGTGTCCCAGCACCTTGTAGACGACCCGCTCCCCTCCCGTCTCGGGATCGAGGCCCTTCGTGACAAACACCTGGCGCGGAGGCAATGGGTCAAGGCGCTGAGCCCAGGGAACCGAATCGGACGTGGAGGGCAGGGCGGTCCGTGACTCAATCCGGTAGGTGCAGCGGCGGATGACCTTCGTCGTGTAGTCACCTTGCTCCATGCGCTCGGTGACGACGCAATCGCGCTTGAGCCAATCCGGGGAGGTCAGGTTCCTGACGAGGATTTCGCGCATGTGAGGGAGGGCTCATCCGAGAAGCTGAGGGTGCACTCGAACTGCCAGTTCAACCGGTGCAGTTCAAAGGCCAGCATCACCAACCGCAGCTTGAGCGCCGGCTGATGGCTCCTGCGCCATGACGAGTAGAGATCAAGGAAGGCATCGAGCGTGCGCTCGAACGTCAGCTTCTGCTCGTAGGCGTGAAATTCCCGCACGAAGCGCCGGAATCTCGCTTCTGAGACTTCAAGCGAGGTCGGATCCTTGAGATGGGAAATCGCTCGATGGAACATCAGTGGCCTCTCCAAACCCCACTCACCCACGTTGCTCTCCTCTCTCACGCGAAAGGCCGAACCACCGCACCGGCAGCTCGGCTCTCTTTAGTCCGGGCTGAGGGACCCGCACCTTCTGTTGCACTTCTGACTTAATACATTATTTATATTACAATTTAAAAATATCATATTTTTAATAGAATGTTCAAGAGGCTGGGAATATTTTGTGGAGCCCCACGGGCAGAGCCCGTGGTCCGCAGGTGGTGGGGTCGGGGTGCTATGGGCGGGGTGTTATGGGCCGGAAGTCTGAAACGCGAACGGGGCCGTCGCCTACGGCACCCGGCACTCCCGTCGGCGACCCCCGACGCTTTGCTTCGCAAAGCGAAGCATCGGGGGTGCCCGCCTCGGTCGCAGATCACTTGGACTAAGGGGATTGAAAGGCAAATGGACAAATAGATTGGAAGGCGCACCAGCGGCAGGCAAATTCCTGGGGCTTGGCGTGAAAGTCCCCGGCCCGTATCCCTCGTGCCGCGTCCTTGAGCACGTGCTGAGCGCGCTCCAGATCCTTCTCGGTAAAACGGGCTTGACCGGTCACGTCGGTTTCCAGAAACCGCAGCTCAACCCGGGTGGGGATCCGCCCCGAGAGACGCTGCCACGCGAGCGCGTAGAGGAGGAGCTGGAGCGATTCCCTTGCCCGTCGGTCCGCGGCCGCCTGGTCTGACACCTCGGAGGACTTGTAGTCGATGATGACGACGTCATCGCCGTGACAGTCCACGCGATCCCACCGGCCGATGACGAGGAGGTCATCGATCTCACATTTGAACTTCTCTTCGATCAGGGTTGGCCGCTCGGGCGCCGCCTGCTGTCGCGCGAAGAAGCGGCGGAGCGCATCGCGCCCTTGCGCAAGCCGCAGCTCTTCGTGCTCGCGGGTCAAGAACCCTTCTGAGCTCCAGTGCTCCTCAAACGTCCTCAGGAGCTCCTCTTCGCCCATCGGCTCCTCGCGAAGCCGCCGCTTGAAGAACTCCTCAACCGCTTTATGCAAGGCGGCCCCATAGACGACCAGATGGTGGCGCATGACAGGAATCCTCAGGACATGGCTATAGCGGTATTTCAGCGGACAGGTGAGGTAATCATCGACCCCGTGAGGATCAAGGCGCAACGGTGTGTCTCGCTTCGGCGCGTGGGAGACGGGGAGCGGCTTGGGTGCCGCTGAGCGGTCAATCAGCTCGCGCAGGCCCGCTTTCTTCGCGAGCGGGCTCGGCGTGGCGAGATCGAGCGCTTCGAGCACAAATTGGCTGACCTTCCGAACGGTCTTTCCTCCATAGGCGTACGCAGAGCTCAGGTACAGTTGCTCCTTGGCCCTCGTCATGCCCACGTAGAAGAGACGCCGTTCTTCCTGGAGGTGGTAATCGCCGGATGGCAGGAGATCTTTGATCAGCGCCTCCGGGAGCTCGATGGGATCCCGCCGTTGCGGGGTGGGAAACCGCCCCTGGACCAACCCGACCAGGAAGACGACCGGAAACTCCAGCCCTTTCGCCTTGTGGATGGTCAGGACCTGCACGCGATCCGCCCACGCATCGTCCTCCTCGAACGGCTCATTGCCCATCGCCTGAAAGAGCTCGAGGTGCCGCATGAGCTCCGGCAGGCTTGTTCCGACGAGCTCCTCGATGCGGCGAAGCTGGTGAAAGAACCTGGCGACCGTCTGGAGCTGCAGGGCCTCGTCCAGATGCTCGCCCTTGCCCAACTGAGCCAGGTAGCCTCGATCCGCCAGCCAGCGGTAGAGGACCTGGCCGCTTGAGTGCGTTCGGGAAAACTCCAGTAACCGAGCGACATCGCTGAGGAGCTCGCCGAGCTGACGCTTCCCTGCCGTGGATACTGTTGTGCTGAGCGAAACGTCTTGGTCAAGATGCTCCAGCACGCTACGGACGCTTCGGTGGGTCTTGGCCGCCTGGGCCAGGACCTTCGTCAGATCATCCATCGGGCATCGGTAGAGCGGTGAGCTCGCCACGTGGTACCAGCTGAGGCTGTCGTCAGGATCCACGAGGGTCTTGAGGCATGAGACGAGCATCTTGCTCTCTTCTCGCGCGAAGAGGCCGCTCGCTCCGCTGAACTGCCACGGGATGCCGGCGACGTTGAGCGCCCGGAGAAACAGGTCAGCCTCCCGATTGGAGCGGACGAGGATCGCGAAATCGCTGGCCGGACGGGCCCCCGACTCAATCGCCTGACGGATCGTGCGCGCCACCCAGTCGGTCTCGCTCGAAGCCGTATCGAACGCATGGAAATGCGGCGCTTCCTGGACGCGGTCCGCACGCGCGACGAGCTTCTTCTCGATGCCCTGGCGGACTTCCAGCCGGTCGGGGTCGTTGAAACGGATGAGCCGGTACGCGCAGTCCAAGATGCTCTGGCTCGAACGGAAGTTTTCCGTGAGCACCACTGTCCGCACGGCCGAATAGTGCTCGAGGAACTTCAACACGTTGCTGAGGGCAGCGCCCCTCCACTTATAGATCGATTGATCGTCGTCGGCGACAACCGTGACGTCGGCGGTTGACGGTGCGAGGAGCTGCAGGAGGCGAAACTGCGCGAAGTTCGTGTCCTGGAACTCATCAACGAGAAACGCCCGGAAGCGCTGCCGGCTGGCGGCGAGGACATCTGGATGGCGCTCCAGCAAGTGGATCGCCAAGAGGACTTGGTCGCCGAAATCCACCAGATCGTTTTGCCTCAGGAGCTGCTGATAGGCGACGTAGGCCTGTGCCAGCTCGAGCGTGCGGCGGGCTTGAGCGCGCAACGGCTCCTGCGGGCTCTCTGCGGCCTGCCGCTCAAGTTCGCGCGCGTAGGCCAAGAATTCCTCAGGCCCGACGGCTTCATCCTTTGCGCGCGCCATGAGCGTGGCGAGCGCCTCCAGGAAGCGGGTTGGGTCATTGAGCGGGCGGAACTCCTGCAACGGCAGCTCGAAGATGTGCCGGCGCAAGAACACCACTTGCTCGGCCTGCGACAGGACGCGGAAGTGCGGGGAGAGGCCGAGCTTCAGCGCGTGCTCGCGCGCCAGCTGGTCGCCGAAGGCATGAAAGGTGCGGAGAGAGACATCCAGGTAGCCGTAGGGGAGCAACAGGTCAACCCGCTCCTCCATCTCCTTGGCGGCTTTGTCCGTGAAGGTCAGCGCAAGGAGCCCCTCGGGGCGAACCCGCTTGGTCGAAATGAGCCAGGCGATCCGCCGCGTGATGACGGTGGTCTTTCCCGTTCCCGCTCCGGCGATGATGAGGAGCGGGCCTCCCTCGTGGAGGACCGCCTCCCGCTGAGCGGACGTCAGATCATCGAGCAACAGCTCGGTGGAGTGGCTGAGGGCGGATGGGTGAGCCGTCGTCGTCGCCGGTCCTACTGATTGGGCACGTGAAACGTGAACGGAAACTCCATGGAGACCTTCGGTAATCCGTTGGCATCGAAGCCGGTCCTGACATTCGTGATCAGCAACCGAACGCTCCTGGCCCGGATCGATGGGCTCCAAAACGCGATCAGGCCGTCATGGACCACGTTTGGATAGAGGAAACCTCCCTGCAGCGAGGATTGCTTGATGAGGGCAAACCGTCCCTGGGGTTTGGCCGCAAACATCTTTCCGATGGGAAGGCCGACCCCGAAGTAGCCCGGCCGCGCCTCCGCGATGACCCCCCGCGTCAGGGTGGAGACCGGCGCACGGGATTCGGCGATGGCGGTCACATAGTCTTCGTTGATCGTGCCGTACTGATTGCCCCGATCATCGACGAGGATGAACTCGGCGGGGCTGAAGAGGATCCGCTCG
>JACPSQ010000016.1 GCA_016193195.1 Candidatus Omnitrophota bacterium | reverse complement strand
GCTCCAGCAACGCTACTGCCATGAAGCGCCGTTCTACACCCTCGGCCCCCTCGTCACGGATGTCGCTCCCGGGTATGACCACATCACCTCCGCGATCGGGGCGGCGATGGTGGGCTGGTATGGCGCAAGCCTCCTCTGTTACGTGACGCCCAAGGAGCACCTGGGGCTGCCCAACGAGGAGGACGTGCGCCACGGGGTCATTGCGTACAAGATCGCCGCGCATGCGGCCGACGTCGCGAGAGGGCGGCGGGGGGCCCGCGATCGGGACGACGCGCTCTCGCACGCGCGCTTCACCTTTGATTGGGAGCAGCAGTTTGCGCTCTCGCTGGATCCTGAGACGTCTCGCCGGATGCACGATGAGACGCTGCCGGACGCCTTCTTCAAGGAGGCGAAGTTCTGCTCGATGTGCGGACCGAAGTTCTGCTCGATGCGGATTACGCAGACGACCGCGAAGTTGCTGGAAGGTGAAGGACCATCGGCGCAGCCACCCGCGGTCCCTCGTGAGGCGGGGGCATCGCTGCCGGTGGGGGGCTGACGATCCATGGCGATTGAAAAACAGCTGGCGAAGCACCTGAAGAAGCTGAATCGGGCGATTCAAAAGATCGTCGCGCGATCAAGCGAATTTTCGGAGCTTCGAAAAATGCTCAGGGAAGACGGCGTTGAGCTCGCCATCTACGTCGTGCCGCTGATCGGCGGCAAGCCCGCGGGCGAAGAGCTCAGGTTTGAGTTGACTGACTCCGATCGGCATTTCCTCAAGCAGGCCGGCATCCGCTTTTGAATGGCTCCACGGCAGGGGAGCCATTCATCCCGAGGAGCATGGCGACGAGGGATGACCCCTCCGCCAGCGCTCGTGTGGCTCGTACATACAATATAAGGAGTGCCTGTAATGCCCAAGCGCCCGTTGACCCTCGAGGATCTTGACCTTCCCACAGGGAAGAAGGCCAGGTTGTACCGGCTCCTCTACAAGCACGGGCCGGGCAACGGACGGCTGATGATCCTGCCCATCGACCAGGGCCTCGAGCATGGGCCGCGCGATTTCTTCGTCAACGCGGAAAGCCTCAACCCGGAGTTCCAGCTGCGCCTCGCGCTCGAAGGCAGCTTTTCAGCCATCGCCTTCCAAGTGGGGCTGGCGGAAAAATACCTGCGTGCCTTCGCGGGCAAGGTGCCGCTGATCCTGAAGATCAACGGCAAGACGGAGATCCCGCCGGATGACGAGGCCTTTTCTCCCTGCAACGCATCGGTGGCGGATGCGGTGCGGTTGGGGGCTGACGCCGTCGGCTACACGTGCTATATCGGCTCCCCCCGCCAAGACGACGATTTCATCCAGTTCGGTCAGGTCCGCCGCGACGCCGAGCGCGCCGGCCTTCCGCTCATCATGTGGGCGTACCCCAGAGGGAAATTCATGGAGCAGAAGGGAGGTCGGGACAGCCTCTACGCGGTGGACTATGCCGCTCGGGTGGCCCAGGAGCTCGGCGCCGACGTCGTCAAGGTCAACTACCCCAAGGTGGATGAGGAAAAGCGCGCGCTCTATCCCAAGGAGTATCGGGACCTCAAGCTGTCAAAGCGGGAGCTGCTCGAGAAAGTGGTCGCCTCGGCCGGCCGGACGCTCACGCTGATGTCCGGAGGCTCAAAGCGCAGCGATGAGGAGCTCTTTGACGACGTCAAAGTCGCGCTGGAGGCCGGTGTGACGGGCTTCATCTTTGGCCGGAACATGTGGCAGAGGCGCTTCGGCGAAGCGCTCGAGGTCGCGGCCAAGATCACCAAGATGACTCAGGACGTCAGCCGCCCAGTGCCCTCCGGCAAGGCCGCGTTGGTATAACGAGGAAGATTGATGAGCGAACTGACGGTGTGGGTGGGCGGGGCGGCCGGCGACGGGATCGCCTCCGCGGGCGAGTCGTTCGCCAAGGCCTGCTCGCGCTCGGGCTACCACGTCTTCGCGTACAACAGCTACCAGTCGGTCATCCGCGGCGGCCACGTGTGCATGCACATCCGGGTCGGCACGCAGAAGGTCTACACCCAGGGGGACGAGCTCGACTACCTGATTGCCCTGAACCTCGATACGTTCCAGCGCTACGGCAAGCGCGTCGTCTCAGATGGCGCCGTCTTCTACAACACCGACAAGTTCCAGGCCAAACCCGAACAGGTCAGCCGGGGTGTCCAGCTCGTCGGGGTGCCGGTCATGGAGCTAGTCGGGAACCAGCTCATGCAGAACACGGCGTTGATGGGGGCCTTGATGCAGGTGATCGGCCTCGACCCGTCGGCGATCCGCCAGCTCATCAAGGAGCGGTTCGCGAAGAAAGGCGAGGCGGTCATCGCGGCGAACCTCGACGCGTTTGACAAGGGGATGGCTTACGCGAAGGAGAAGTTCCAGTCGGGCGCTCTTCGCGTCGGCAAGGGCGACGGCAAGCGCCGGCCGCTCGCCGGCGGCAACCCGATGGTGGGCTTCGGCGCGCTGGCCGCGGGCTGCCGGTTCTATTCCGCGTACCCGATGACGCCGGCCTCTTCACTCCTCCACTGGCTGGTCACGTACGCTGCGAAGACCGGCCTCTTGGTCAAGCAGTGCGAGGATGAGATTGCGGCGCTCAACATGGCGATCGGCGCCGGCCACGTCGGCGTGCGCGCGATGACCGGCACCTCGGGGGGAGGCTTCGCGCTCAT
>JACPSQ010000072.1 GCA_016193195.1 Candidatus Omnitrophota bacterium | reverse complement strand
TTGGGTGCCTGGAGGCAGCGTATAGCTGAGGCGTCCCGTCGGAGCCCCGCCGGTGGACTGCGAGAGCAACGGGCTTGCGGGCGGGCTGCCGGCCACGTTGACGCCGAGGAGATCCGTCGACGGCCTGCCGGGCGGCGCTGTCCAGTCAATCGTCAGGGTCTCCCCGGGGCGCACCGTCAAGGGGCTCGCCGAGACCGTGAACACCGACACGGTGGCGGCCTGGCTCGCGCTACCCGCCGATCCGGTGCAGGTCAGGCTGTAGCGAGTCGTGGTCGTGGGCGAGACCGCTTCCGTCCCACGGACAGCCTTGACCCCGCTCCAGCCCCCCGAGGCCTGGCACTGGTCCGCGTGCGCACTGGCCCAGGAGAGCACGCTCTGTTGACCCTCGCTGACGCGGGCGGGCTGCGCGGTGAGGACAAGGGTCGGAGTCATTGGCCTCCCGTCCGGCAGCTCAGACATGTAGATATCCCAATTGCCGTTGCGGTCGTCTTGCCAGACCACTCGATTGCTGGAAATGGCGGGGAATTTCTGAGATGACAGGTGGCTCGTGAGCTGCTGCTCGGAACAAATCCCTGTCGTCCGATCATAGAGACAGGTATAAATGTCGAAGTTGCCATTTCGGTCATCCATCCAGACGATCCGGTTGCCAGAGATCGCAGGGTCAAGCTGGTCATGCGGATCGGCCGTGATGCGCTGTTCCCGATTGATCGCCACATCATAGAGATAAATGTCCCAGTGGCCATTGCGACTGTCGTTCCACACAATGAGGTCGCCATCAATGGCCGCGTTCATCTGAAGGCTGGGATCGCGCGTGATCTGCCGTTCAGGACACCTGCCTGAAACCGGGTCGTACTCGCACAGATAGAGATCCCAGTCTTTTTTGAAGACCAAACGCGTCCCGTTGGCATCATCACCCGTAGTATTGCGGTCATCCTGCCAGACGACGCGGTTACCCGAAACGGCGGCCCCAAACTGCCAGCCACGCTCTCCGGTAAGCTGCTGCGCAGGCCCGCGGCATCCTGCGTCGGGATCATACTCACAAAGATGCAGGTTGATTCGCTCGCTCTGTAGAGGGATTGACGCGCGGTTGTTGGGGTTGTCTTCCCACACGATCCAGTCATTCACGATGACCGGGTGGGATTGAAAGGTGGGGGACGCAGCAATCTGATGTTCTTGATGCGTGGCCAGGTCATAGAGGAAGATGTCACAGTCGGCACCTGGCATAAAGGGATTGCAGTCGCCGTTGCGGTCATCCTCCCAGACGATGCGATCGCCCCAGATGGATGGTTGATAGTGATTGCCGACTTCACCGGTGATGCGCTGTTCCTCGTTGGTGGTGAGGTCGTAGAGGTAGACGTCCCAACGGCCTTCAAAGCGCGGGATGAGGCTGTTCCCCCGCCGCGCATCTTGCCAGACGATCCGGTCGCCAGAGATGGCAGGTGTTATCTGGTTGCGGGAATCAGTGGTGATCTGTCTCGATGGAGGTTCGATTGCAACCCGGGTGAGGTCTTGGAACTGGAGACCCTCTGGGAACCGGGGATCCCTGAATGTCGTCGCAACCACCTTCACGAGGTACGTTCCTGTTGAGAGCTCCCCGATTGCCCAGGTCCCCAGGACCCCGTCCTCAACTTGGGTGGACACAGGTTGGCCGATGGGCAACCATTCAATTGAAGCGTTCTGTCTGCCATAGAACAATTGGTATCGTTGAAAGGTTGGACCGGCTGCCGTGCCGTGAATGGTGATCGATCCTGCCTGTGAATGAAGCGCCGCTCCGAACGGTGGGCTTTTAATCTTCACGCGTAGGGCCGACTGCACCTTGATGGCGTTGCCAGCGTTGATCCGGCCAGTGCCTGTAGAGAGATCGAACCCTGGACGACTGACATCATCGGCTGACGCCCGAAGCGCCTGGCGGACCTCATCGGGCGTGAACAGGGGGTGAGCCGCAAGCACGAGCGCCGCGACGCCTGCGGCGTGCGGGGCGGCCATTGACGTTCCGGCTAGGCGCAGGTACCGCTCTCCCACGACGAACTGTCCATTGCCGTCCGTCTCCGGCCTCGTGACCGCCGATTTAAGCGAGAGGATATTCTCGATGGGGACGGTGTTGTCTCCCCCGGGGGCCGAGACATCAATGTGGACGCCGTAATTGGAAAAGCTGCTTCGCTGATCCAGGTGGTCGGTGGACGCGACCACAATGGGTTTGGGATGGGTCATGTTCTGAGGGCTGCTGATGAATGCGACGTCATTGGCATCGTTGCCGGCGGAAACGACCACGACCGCTCCATGTCCGTACGCTCCTCGAACGGCGTCTTCTGCGACAGGGTTGCTCGGACATGGGTTCTCGGGGGGGCAGCTCGAACTCATGTTGATGACCTTCGCGCCGTGTCGTGCGGCGTAGTCGATGGCTTGCGCGAGGTCGCTGATCAACCCAGCGCCCTCATCGTTGAGCACCTTCAGCGGCATGACCTTCGCTTGAGGGGCGACCCCGATGATCCCAATACCGTTATCCCCAACCGCCGCAATGATCCCAGCTACGTGGGTGCCGTGGCCGTTCCCATCAGCGGGGTCGTTGTCAGGGGCTTTCGGGATGGCGCAAGTCCGAGTTTCTTGATTCACCCTCGCACAGGTCGTGAAATCCCAACCCAGGAAATCGTCCGGGTAGCCATTGCAATCATCATCGCTCAGGGTAATGCTAGGATCGGCCACCCGATTGCAGGCATCTGGGATATCGCCAGGCGGATCGTGCGGGTTCGTCCAGACGTTCGCGGAGATATCGGGGTGATCGTAGTCCAAGCCGGTATCGATCACCGCCACCACGACCCCGTCGCCTTGCGTCACGTCCCACGCCCGCTCCGCCTGGATCTTCTTGAGATTCCAGAGATCGTCATACGGTTGGCCCCAGGAGCCGCGGGAGGCGTAGTAGGGGTCGTTGGGAACCCGGGAGGAGACCCAGGACCCCGGCTCATCGATTTCCTGGGTG
>JACPSQ010000086.1 GCA_016193195.1 Candidatus Omnitrophota bacterium | reverse complement strand
CGGGGTGCCCTTGAGGCCCTGGAGCACGATGAGGGCCTTCGTCCGTGCGTCCCACTTGCGTCGCGGCATGGCTGAACCTCCGTTGTTCAGCCATCATTTTACTCGGTTAGCACGGCCGGTGTCTTAAAGGGGAGCAGTATACCGTGTCCATTGTACTTTAGGGCTATTCACATGAAGCCGGTGCATACAATATCTGGTAGTCTACCTCTCAGCCGCGTTGCGCAGGAGATCCCGCGTGCGCACCGGCGCTACACAAACGGCTTGCTGCACGAGGCGGTAGAACAGCTTGCCCCGCCATCGGGACGTCCGGCGGTTGAATCGGAACGTGAACTCATCCAGATAGGCGTCCAGGTGCGCGGGACGGATGGCCCCTTGATGGACACCCAACAGCCAACGTTTCAACAGCGCGACGACCCGGTTCACCCGCGGCAACAGGTTATCCCCGAGGGCCGCCTCCTTCCGCACGACCTCATGGACGTAGCCGTGGGTCGACAGCTGGCTGTAGCTGTGCAACCCATCCGTGCGCACCACGCTGCCGGGCTCCACCGCCGCACGGACGGCACGTTCCAAGGACTTCGCCGAGGTATCGGGGACTCGCCGCAGGCGGATGCGCCCGATGCGGCGTCCGTCCGCCTGGGCCGCGACAACGATCAGCGCCTTCCCCGCCGCCCCGCGGCCGTGTTTGCCCGGCTTGGGCCCACCCCAGTAGGTCTCATCGACTTCTACCGCGCCCGCCAGCTGGGTTCGCCCAGGCCGGACCATGGCCCTGCGGAGCTTGTGCAACCACGTCCACGCCGTCCGGTAGCTGCCCAGGCCCAAGGCCCGCTGGAGGCCCAGGGCACTGATCCCCAACTTCTGATTCGTCACGTACCACATGGCCCGGAACCACAGCCGCAGCGGCTGCTTCGTATCTTGAAAGATCGTGCCGGCCAACACGAAGATGTGGAAGCCACACCGTGCGCATTCGTACCGGCCACGCGTGATGGCCCATGCCTTCCGCTGATGGCAGCGGGGACACTAGATCCCATCAGGCCAGCGCAGCTGGACCAGGTACGCCCGACAGGCGTCCTCGGTGGAGAAGCGCCGCTCGAATTCCATCAACGTCCTCGGGTAGTCGTCCATCCCCGCCGATACTACCGGTGGGGGGTACCGGCGTCAAGTGCATAAGCCTATTGTACTTTCTACCTTAATTGGGCCGGCGCCGCCTCAGGAGACGGTCAGTTTTCTTTGGCTTTATTATTCCCACTGGTTCGCCAGATACAGGACGTCTTACATATTCACTGAAATCCTCGAATTTCTTTCTTTGGCGTAGATCCACAAGCACCCCACCCACCTGCCACATATCGTTCTCATACCAAGAACCGGCAAAATGTAAGAAATAATTTGTAAAAAGCGACGCCTCGATACATTCTCTGATCAACGCCTTCTTTCTTCGACCGAAATCATATAAAAATGGATACTTCCAAGCCATTTCATAAGTCCATATCGCCTGAAATTTGTAATCAAGCCAACAAATGTTTCCCCAACTTTGCATCTCGTAGTTCAGATGGGCTCCTTCACCGCCCCCCGACATTGATTGTACCTGCCGGTCGTATTTAGAAAACCAGTCTCCCATCAACTCCGCGTGATCGCTCACATTGAATAGAAACATCCCCATACATGCAATGTCGGCTTGAGGCGCCAGCCCATGAAACTGATAATAACGCTCCACGGAAATGAATAACGCGGAATCTAGGGGGTAACGTTGATCATAACAATTGTGTCTGAAAAATGCGATGCGCCGTAATACCTCTTCCAGGGAATAGGGCAAGTTTTTCAGTGAAGATACCAACCCGATGGTTCCAGGGATATAGACATCAAACACATTCGGAGCCGTGTAGTTAATCAAGGTGTCGCTATCGAGGTAGCAAACCTCGGTCACGGCCGGCAACGTACGCTTCAACGCATTGCCAATAAGCAACTTCTGCCAGGTTGGCTTTTTCCATATTTTGCTGTCCTTTGGAATCAAGTCAGCATCGAACACAATCAACCCCAGACCGTACCGCTCACAATATTTCTTCCATGTCGGGAATGCGTATTTTTTCCATGGGTTGTAGTAATCGTCGCCGATCGCTATTGTTGTAATCACCCGTTTTGACCTTTCGGGATTGATGAATACCTTCATGCGGTTACACCAAGAATATGGCACGCGTGCTGATCAAAAATTCGCGGCGTTGCGTTGCCTCACCAGAGAAAAAGCAGGGTCAAACGCTCAATGAAGGCTGTCATGCTCCTGCAAGAAGCCGGCGAACGACCTCAACGCACCGCTCAAGCTCCACCATGTTCAATCCGACGCTGCTTGGGAGGCTCACGGCCCGCTCGTACACGTCGTTGGCCACCGTCATCGAGCCGGCGCGTTGGCAGCCCTGGTAGGGCGGCTGCGTGTGGATTGGTTGCCACAACGGCCGCGCCTCGATATCTTCCGCGGCCAACCGATCCAGCACGGCGTTGCGCTGAGCCACCGTCGTGCCTTCCCTCAGGAGGATGGTGTACAGCCAATAGCCAGGCTCGGTGTGCGGAGGCGCCGGCATCAGCGTGATCCCGTCGACGTCGCGCAGGGCCTGTTCGTACGCCGCGGCGATGGCTCGTTTGCGCGCCAGCAACCGCTCCGCCTGCTCCAGTTGCGCCAAGCCAATCGCCGCGTGCAGGTTCGTCAGCCGATAGTTGTAGCCAATTTCCTGATGATAATATTCCCGCGAACCATCCCGCGCCTGGGTCGTCAGGTATCGCACATAGTCGGCGTATGGCTTGCGCGCCACCACCATCCCCCCGCCGCCGCACGTCAGCGTCTTATTCCCGTTAAAGCTAAAGACCCCCAGGTGGCCCCGTGTGCCAACATGAAAAGGACCATAACGCACTCCGATCGCTTCGCAGGCGTCCTCAACAACGCGCAAATGGTATCGCCTGGCCAGCGCCATCAGCGGCTCCATATCGCAAGCCAAACCCAGCAGGTGTACCGGGATGATCGCCCGCACGCACCGCTTTGTCCGCTTGTTCCAACATGTCTTGGTCGATACGCCCGGGCCCGGAACATCCGGCCTCACCTCGCACTCGCGTTCGAGAAATGCTTCCACCTGCTTCACGTCAATCTGCCACGTCAGCGGATCCGCATCGATGAAGACCGGATGCGCCTGGCAATAACGGATCGCGTTGACCGGCGCAATAAAGGTCAGCGTTGGCACCAGCACTTCATCATCAGGCTGTACCAGCGCGGCGCGCAGTGCTACATGCAAACCTGCGGTGCCGTTGACGACTCCGACGGCAGGGGTTCCCGGTCGGCCGTCCCTGATGTATGTGGTAAACGCTTGCTCAAACCGCTCCACAAACGGCCCGGCCGATGAGATCCAGCCGCTGTCCAGGCACTCCTTGAGATACCTCCACTCGTTGCCGGCGAGATGCGGCTCGCTCAGCGGAATCCACCGCCCCTTCGTACCCTCCCGAGGCTCAGAGGACGTACATGCCCGGACGGTAGGCATCCAGATGCTCCTGAATCCACTCGAACGTGAGTCGGATCCCTTCTTCAAGCGACACGATCGGTTCCCATCCCAGGACCGCTCGAGCGGCGGTGCTGTCGGCGACCAGCCGCTCCACTTCACTGTGGGCCGGACGGATCCGGCTGTCTTCCACCGCCATCGCCGGCGACTTGCCCATCAGGGCGGCGATCAAGCCCACGAGATCAGCCATGCTGGTTTCGCGCCCTGAGCCGAGGTTGAAGGTCCGGCCAATCGCTTCGGGACATTCGGCCGCTCGCACAAACCCCTGGACGATGTCGCTCACGTAATTCATATCACGGGTCGGCGTCAGGTTGCCGACGCGCACGGTCGTGTCGGTCAAGCACTGCGTGATGATCGTCGGCACAATCGCACGAGCCGACTGTCGGGGGCCAAACGTATTAAACGGCCGCACCGTCACGGTGGGCAGATCGAAGGACAGATGGAAGGATTCGACCAGTTTGTCCGTGGCGATCTTGGACGCCGCATAGGGTGATTGGGCCTGGAGCGGGTGGGATTCGTCAATCGGCACGTTGCGGGCGGTCCCGTACACCTCGCTGGTGGAGGTGTGGATGAATCGCTCCACCCCGTAGTCGCGCGCGGCCTGCAGGAGGTTCAGCGTCCCCCCGATGTTAACCAGGACGAAGGTCTCGGGGACCTGGTACGAATACGGGATGGCGATGAACGCGGCGAGGTGGAAGACTACCTGCGCGCCTTTCAGGGCTTGCCTGACGCTCTCTCGATCGCAGAGGTCGCCTGCAATAACCTCAACTGCCTCTCTCGCCGGTATCTGATCCAGCCAACCCCATGAACCGTTGGAGCGATAGCGGACCAGGGCCTTGACGTAGGCGCCTAGCTCGACCAGCCGCTCGGCCAGGTGGCTGCCGATGAATCCACCCGCTCCCGTAACCAGCACCGCCTTGCCTGTCCACAGACTCATCCTGTCACCTGCTTGGCCACGGCCCACTCCTTGACGTCGGCCTGCGCCTGCTCGTAGTCTTCACGTTGCCCGATATCAAGCCAATACTCCCGGATCGGAAAGCTCACGACGCTTCGCCCCTCGCTGAGGAGCCGCTGGATCAGGTCAGTCATGTCAAGGCGCTGGCCGTTCGGGATATACTGGTAGACAGCCGGTTCAAGCAGATAGACCCCCGCGTTGATAAACAAGATGAGGGCGGGTTTCTCGCTGATCTTGCGCACGTTTGGCCCCTCACATTCGACGACCCCGTAGGGGACCCTCACATCGTATTGACGGACGGCGACGGTCAGATCGGCCTGGTGCTCTCGGTGGTAGAGGAGCATCGCCCGGAAATCCACTCGTGTCAGGATGTCGCCGTTGATCACCAGGGTCGTCTCTTTTGGAACCTCCAAGAGGCCCAGCCCGCCGACCGTGCCCAGGGGATGATCTTCTTCCACATAGGAGAGCTCCACCCCAAAACGATTCCCGTCACCGAAATGCCCGGCGATTTTCTCCGTCTTATGGTGCGTCGTCACCTTGACCTGGCGGATGCCGGCTTCGCGCAACTGCCCGATGATGATCTCCAACACCGGCCGGTCGCCCACCCGCAACATCGGCTTGGGCAACTCGTTGGTCAGGGGATGCAGGCGGCTCCCCTTCCCCCCCGCCATCACCACCGCTTGAATCGGCAACGCCTTCTCCGGCACAAACTCATCCAGCGTCACCAGTCCTACGACGTGCTGCTGTTCATCCACGAGGGGCAGGTGCAGAATCCGATGCTGTTGCAGCACGTTGAGCAGCGTCTGCCGATCGGCACCTTGGCGCGCTGTGATCGGCTTCGCATGGGCGGTTCCCGCCTTCCGGGCCAGCAGGGTTTCAACAGGCCGCTCGAACTCCAACCGGCTCAGGATCGCACGGCGGACGTCCCCATCGGTGACCGCGCCAACCAGCCGCCGCGCTTCATCGATGACCAGGGCGATGCCCAGGCGATTGCGATCCATCTGGGCCACGACCGCCCGGAGCGGGTCCGTGGCCTTGACGCAGAACGTCGTCAGGTCCGTGTGCATCGCACGGTGTTAGTCTAGCAGGGTGCTGAAAAACCCCAGATGACACCACAAAACCACAGAAACGCCACAGAGCCACAGAGGGGTTCTCGACGAGCAATGCTCTGTGCTTCTGTGGACATTCTGTGTCATCTGTGGTGTGAGCCGAGTATTTCCGCAGCCTGCTAGGAGACCTGGTGGCGAAGCTGCCATGTGTTACCCTCCTTCCGCCACAGATGGGGTGAGCGAAATTCGTCGCACAACTCGAGGAACTGCTCCGGCGCCATCCCAATAGACTCCATTACTTCGCGGAAATAGCGCTCCGGAAATTCCCCGTCGAACCGGCGCACAAGGGCGACCCCCTCCTCGCGCGTGAGGTGCTTGTTGCGGATCTCCTGCGAGGCGTCGGAGCTGGCCCGTCCAAGCCCGAACTTGATGTAGGCCGTGTAGTAGTGGAGCCCGTCCGCCTTGTCGTCAAGGCTGTTGTACTTGCTGTACGTGCCTTCCGTCCGAAAGGGATTCGCCTCAAAGCCACAGTGCTCGACGGCGTAGTAGTAGGCTTCCTGCGGCGTCCACTTCAGGTAGTAGCCGAGGTACCGCACCTCAATCCCTGAGCGCTCAAGCTCGAGAGGGTCCGCCGGCAGATAGGGCAGCAGATCGTTGAGCGTCAGGCCGTAGCGCTCCCGCAACTCCGGCACCGACACGCCCCCGAGGTGGACCCGCGAGAGATCGTTGAACGCGTAGTAGGCCCGATCACGCAGGGAGCTGGTGTTGTCTGCGATCGGGTTGCCGTACTCCGCCTCGTTCTCGCCGTAGAAGATCAGCTTGATCCCGTAGCGCATCGTCACCTTCGGCGCAAGGTTCTTCTGGCCGAGGACGAACGTCTGGAACGGGTTGAGAAGGTTCTCAATCGAGAGGCGGGTTAACAGCGCATGAACGCGGCCATTGGGCCTGAAGGTCACGTTGTCGAACGCCCCCACGGTGATCCAGCTATGGAAGTTCTTCAAGCCGATGTCGGTGTAGAGGCCTGGGGGCCACGTCACGGTCAGTGGGTGCATGCCGTAGCGGTACTTCAAGATGTGCGCCGCATAGCAGCTGTCCTTCCCACCGCTGCCCGGCACGAGGCAGTCGTACTCTCCATCGCTCCGGCGGTGCTGGTCGAGGAGTTGCCGCAGCTCCTGCTCGCGCTGGTTCCAGTCAATCTGCTCTTTTTGCCCAGCCATCCGGCAGGCATCGCAGACGCCTGCTTCATCAATGTGGAGGTGCCGATGCTTGTGGGTGTTCGTGTGGAGGAATTCGATTGAAGAACAGGGACGCTGATTCGACATGACACATCGCCTGCAGAACACGACCTGGCGTGGCAGCCCGTACTTCGACTCGAGCGCCTCCTCCCTCCCCGCTGCCGTCGCAAGGCTCATGACCGCTCAACCTCCGCATACAGCCGTCCCAGCCTGGTGGCCAGATTCCGGTAGATCTTCAACCCCGCCGGGCCGCTCCGCTCAGGGTGAAACTGACAGCCGAAGACGTTTCCAAACTGCAGACTCGAGCAATAGGTGATCGGTCCATAGGTCGTCGTGGAGAGGATTAGCGTAGCATCCACAGGACGAACGTAGTAGGAGTGGACAAAATACATGCACGCACCCGCCGGGATACCCTCCAGCAAGCTCCCCACCCACGCGTCCTCCCGAACAGGCCACACCGGATTCCAGCCCACTTCAGGTACCTTGACCCTCCGCGGCGGCTCCTCCGCGCTGACCGGGAGGCGCACCACCTCACCTTCGATGATGTTCAGGCCTCGGTGTCGTCCGAACTCGTGACTCTCGCTCATCAGCAGTTGCATCCCGAGGCAGATACCTAGGAGCGGCTTGCCGGAGGCGACGGCGTCCCGCAGCGGGACGACGAGATCCCGACGGGTCAGCTCGGCCATGGCGTCGCCGAATGCACCCACGCCGGGCAGGATCACGGCATCCGTCTCCAGCACCGTCTGCGGCTCCGCCGTGACCGCGGCGGCCAGCCCCGCCTGCGCGCACGCCTGCTGGACGCTGAATAGATTCCCCATTCCGTAGTCCACGATCGCCACACGCGTCGGCTTGGTCTCAGACATGGACAGCGGCTTCCGCGGCCGGGCGGCACGGGACGCCCCGCGCCGGCAGCGCCGCCTTGATCTGGGGCAACTTCGCCTCGTGGATCCTCGAGAGCTTGCCGCGCGTCTTCAGGTATTCCGTGTTGCCCTCCGTAGAAAAATCGTCCGTGCCGGGGTCGTCACGGATGAAGGCGTAGTGCAACATCGAAGCCAGGCACACGGCATCCGCCCGGCCCTCGCGGATGACCTCCACCACGTGTTCCACGGTTCCCGCCCCTCCGCAGGCGATGACAGGAATCGGCACCGACTCGGCGATTCGCCGCGTCAGCTCAAGATCGAACCCCTTGCCGGTGCCTTCGCGGTCAATCGACGTCACCAGGAGCTCTCCGGCCCCCAGCTCGGCGGCTTGGATGGCCCACTGCACCGCATCCAGCCCGGTCGTCTGGCGCCCGTTGTCCGTGTAGGCCTGGTAGCGCCCGTCGGGTTGCCGGATCGCCTCGATCGAGACCACGATGGTGGAAGACCCGAACCGCCGCGAGGCCGTCCGGATGAACTCAGGGTTGCCAACCGCGGCGGTGTTGAGCGAGACCTTGTCAGCGCCGGCCCGCAAGACGGCCATGATGTCCTCAAGGCTCCTCAAGCCGCCTCCCACGGTCAGCGGGATAAAGATCTCCTGCGCCGTTCGCCGCACGATCTCCAGCAGGCTGTTGCGCCCATAGAGACTCGCCACCACATCCATGTAGAGGAGCTCATCAGCCCCCTGCTCGTAGTAGGACCTGGCGAACCGCTCGGGTTTTCCCAGGACGCGCAGCCCCTCCAAGTGGATGCCCTTGACCAGGTTTGGACCCTTGATATCCAGCCGCGGAATGATGCGAATGCTCATCCCAGATTCTCCCGCCGCAGGTCTTCCACTCCACCGAGGATCGAATCGGCGGGCTCAGCCGGAACTCCAAACACCGTGACGCCAGCAGGAACGTCCCTGACAACCGCAGCGCCAGCGCCTACCACGGCTCCTTCACCAATCGTCAGACATTGCCGCACGACAGCCCCTGCACCGATGTGAGCCAGCACGCCCACATGCACCGTGCTGCAGAGCACAGCTCCGGTCGCCACATGAACATGGTCGCCGACGACGCAGTCGTGCTCGATGACCGCCGAGGTGTTCACGATGACATTGACTCCGAGGCGCGCGCCGGTATTGACCACCGCGTGCGGGAAGACGACGGTGCCCTGCCCAATGACCGCCGACGGCGAACACATCGCTGACGGATGGCACACGCGCAGCGGCGTCAGCCCTTGTCGCCGGGCCCGCTCAAATAACCGGCGGCGTGGTTCGTTGTCGCCGATCCCGCCCACCCCAACGACAAAATGCCGAATGCCCTCTCGCAGCAAGTCGGGAAGCAAGCCATCTCCACCCCGAACCGGCACGCCGAGCACCTCACGTCCCCACAACGATCGATCCGCATCCAGCACCGCATAAGGAAGCGCGACCTCGCTCGCGCGCAAGCAATCGATGAGCACGCGCGCATGGCCGCCCCCGCCAAGGATCACGCACGTCGGCACGTCAACGGGCATAGAGGCTTGCCTGTGGGTCGGCCGCATCCGCCTGGCCTGGCTGATCGATGAATCGTTTTCGGATAAGCCGCGCATCCAACGGAATGTCCTTGAGCCGCCCAACGATGATCTCAGCCGCATCGCCCTGCCCGTAAGGATTGTGGAGCCCTCGCAGACGCGCACGGAATGTCGGAGCAAGCGCTCGAACGATGCCCTGAGCGATGTCGGCCCGAGCGCAGTTCACATCAATCACGTTGTCGGCCCTGACCCGCCCCTCCTGCCTCGTGCCGATGTTGACCACCGGCAGCTCAAAGGATGGTGCCTCGATGATTCCGCTGGAGGAGTTGCCGACCATCGCGGCCGCATAGCCCATGATGCTCAAGTAGCCCTGAGTGCCAAAATTCTCCACGAGCCTGGCGTGTGGCTGTCGCTCGAGAAAGGCCTCGATCATACGACGGATCACTCGGCTGCTGGTATCGGGGTTGGGAAGCGTGAACACCATGGGGCGCGTGATCGCCTGCAGCGCCGCCAGCAGTTCGCCGATCTGCCATTCGGTTTGCTCATACTCCAGCGTCACGGGATGATAGGTCACCAGCAGCGGCGCCTGCCCCAAACGCATCCCAACGCGGGCTTCCAATTCCTGGATTGACAGGCGAGGGATCGTGCGCACATGATCAAGGCTGGGCGCGCCAGACACAACCACACGCCAGGCCTCCTCCCCCATCTGCCGGACGCGATGAGCCGCTTCTTTCGTCGAGACAAAATGGAGGTGACTGAGTTTCGTGATCGAATGCCGCAGCGCATCATCCATGGCGCCTTGGCTCAGCTCTCCCCCGTGGACATGCGCGAGGGGGATCTTCAGCGGCAGCGCGGCCAAGGCTGCGGCATGCATCTCAAAGCGATCCGCCACGACGACCACCATATCGGGCCGCCGGCGAGTGAAGCTCTGCGCAAACCCGATCAGGCCCAGGCCCATCGATTTCACAATCCCCTCCGGCGTGTCTGACGACACCAACATCTCCACCCGGTCGCCTATGTGAAACCCGTCGGCCTCGATGGCCGTGACGGTCAGCCCGAACTCCGGTGACAGATGCGCCCCAGCGACAATCAGGTGGAGGGCCAGTTCAGGTTCTTGCTGGATTCGCCGGAGGATCGGCAGGGAGATGCCGTAATCCGACCGGTTGACCGTCACGACACCAATCGTTCTCATGCTGTGACTTCCTCGACCACCGGTTGCGATGGCGTCTGCGTTTGTAAGACCCTGAGGTCTTTGGCTTGGACGCGTGGAAACCGTCGAAAATCGGGAATGAACGGCTCGCCGTGCCGGCTTCGCCACAGACGCTCGTACTCATCGATGTGCTTGAGGTCACGGTTGACCATGAGCTCGCGCAGGCCGAGCAGCTCCACGGCGTTGAAATTTTCGCTGATGACCGCGGTAATCTTCGTGGCATCGCCTAGATCCAGCAGGAACGCTTCCAGGTCTCCGTTGTATTGCTCCAAGATCCGATCCTTGTAGGTGTAATACCACTCGGAGCCCGGGTAGGGAGTGGCGAAGAACGGCTTCACCACAATCCCCATGCGCTCCCAGGCGCGGACGCTGTCCCGGATGCTGTCGAAAAACTCATCGGGAAAGCCGATGATCTGATTGGGGATCGGCCGGATGCCGGCCTCGATCGTCCACTTGAGCGAGCGCTCATTGAGCGCTGCGGTGGTGCCCTTGCCGACGTTTCGGAGGATGCGGTCGGAAAATGACTCATACCCATACAGGAGCTGGCTGCACCCGGAGTCGAAGAGGATCTTCAACAAATCCTTGCGCACGAGGGTCGCGTGGCTTGTCCCGCCCCAGTGTACTCCACGACACTTCGTATCATGGGGTCTCTTCTCCCGCCGGCAGCTTGGCTGCAAGCCCGCGTCGATCCAGGCCTTGGCCACTTCAGGCAGCCACGTCCAGTGGCTGTAGGAGTTCATCGTCATGAGGTTCTCATCGAGGAAGAGCACGAAGTCCACGCCGAATCGATCCCGCATGTATCGGACCATGCGCACCACATACTCGGCGCTGTGCCATCGAATCTCCCGCTTGTAGGTGAATTCCACATCCCGCTTGCCGCCGGGGGCGTTGGTATAGTTCAGGTCCCCCGTGATCCCCAGATGAAAACAGAACCGGCAGATCAAAGAGCACCCGTAGCTGGCGTTGATGTCCAGGCGGCGCTTCGACGTGAATGCTTCCTCGCTGTAGAGCAGCTGGCTGTGTTTCCAGTAGAGCTCCAGCGGGAACAGCTCCCAGGCGGGATACGGCAGCTGATCGAGCGCCTCGCGGCCGATGAGGGGACGGATCTCCGTCAGCTGCAGCTCGCCGGATGCCGCCCGATAGATCACGCCCTTGACCGCCGACCAATCCCGCTCGCGGCGATCGATCCGCTCCAGCAGCTCGAGCAACGTCACGAAGGCCTCGCCCACGATCCCGACGTCGACCTGGGGAAGGAACGTCATGATCTCAAAGGGCATGCTGGTCAGCACCCCGCCGCCGACCACCACCACCGCGCGCGGCGCATACTGCTTGGCACACTGGACGATCTTTTTCAGCGACCCGTAGCCGGTGGTGATGCACCCGGAGGCGATCACGTCCCACTCATCCGCCTCGATCGCCTCGCGCAAGGCTTCATCGCCCAGCCGCCAGCCATTGGCGTCGTAGACCTGAACTTTGTGGCCCTTCTGGATGGCAAGGGCCGCCAAGAGCGCGATCCCGTAGGGCACGTGCTTGGGATCGTCTTCTTCGCGAATCACCGGATTGATGAAGAGGATTTTCGCCATGGCTCAATGGACCGCTTCGGCCGCGCGCCGGGCCGCCAGGAAGGCCCGCAAGGACGTCCACCGGACCGCCTTGCCGAACAGGATCCCGCCTTCGGTGCAGTTGTACGTGACCGCCTCGGCCTGGGCGGCCAGCCGGAGGAACGTCTCGCGGTACCAGTAGTACGCCGGATCCGTCAACCACGTTTCGTTGAGATGCGGATTCCTAACCACAATCAAGGCGTCGTGGGCGCGCTTGCCAAAGAGCTCCACCAGCTCTTTAAAGTACTGCGTCTTCTCCATCGGCGTCCCCGGCGGGTAGCTGAAGTCCATCCCCGTGACGGCGATCTCCCGAGCGCCCAGCACCTGGCTGGCGGCCACCCACGCCGAGGCCCCCACATTCCCGCCGCTGACCATGCACGGGGCGCCGTTCAGGCGGTGGAGCCGGCGGGTCAGGCTCTTGGGCTGCTCGACGTCATCCACCAGCGGGTTCCACCAGTAGAGCTCCATCCCCGACTCCACGCACCGCTTGGTCACGTTGGAGGCCACGCTGGTGCAGATGATCGCCTTGATGGAGGGACCGTGACGGTTGACCAGCTCGATCAACGCTCGATTCCGCTTGAACTCCTCCACTCCCAAATAGGGATCCAAGTCCTGCCGCCGGAAGTAGTCGTCCCCGTCCCGCCGGGACTCGAGCTCCGGATCTCCGAACCACCGGCAGACCCGCGCCGGGTGCGGGTCCAAGGTGACGACGTACTCCGGCACCAAGCCGTTGCGCAAGCAATAGCCCAGCGCGCCGTCGGCGGCGACCACCGCGCCCTCATAGCCGCTCTCGAGGAGCTGGGCGACGGGGTTGCGGCGGTGCAGGCTCGGGCCGGCCCCGATGACGACCGCCGAGTCCGGAGGAGACCGGCGCGCCTGCGCGGCCAGATCCGCAATCGTCAGACGGATGTAGGGCTGATTGGCCTGGACGTTCTTGACCGCCGCCTCGACTGACCGTGCGGCGGTCAGCCGGTCCATGCGGTCAACCAGATGCTTGGCGAGCGCCTTCATCAGCCTCGTCGGTCCAGACGAACGTCCCTTTCTTCATGACGAAGCAGAGGCTTCCTCCCAGCTTCGCCAGCGCGCGTTCCTCGAATTGCTGGGTCAGATCCTTGCGCGCCTGTTTCCTTGCTAGTGTGGCCTTGCCTTTCGGCAACCGGTAGTTCCCTTTCAGAAACTTGGGCATCCGCGCCTGCCTCCTTTCATGCGACCATCTCCCACGTCAGGGGTGTCCCTACCGCAATATCCGCCTTGGCGACGCGCCCGACCAGGCGCGGCCTCAGGGCGGGCGTGAGTCCCGTCCCCGGACGCTTGATCGCGATGAGCGCCTCGGTGAACCGCGTGCCGGCCCGGACATCCTGAGCCGCCACCAAGCTCCTGCGCGCCACAGCCGCCATCTGGATCTCGCCGGGGGCGGGGTGCTTGCGCCCGTCGCCCATCGCCAGCTCGACCGTCCGGATGCCGCGAACCAGCGCCGCGAATTCCTGCGGCTCAAGCGACGCCCGGTGATCTGGTCCGGGGAGGGCGCGATCAAGCGTAACGTGCTTCTCGATGAGGCACGCCCCCAGCGCCACCGCTGCGAGCGCCACTTCCACGCCCGGCGTATGGTCCGAGTAGCCCACCGGCACCCGGAAGGCCCTCGCCAGCGTGGCCATGGCCCGCAGATTCGCATCCGCGGCCCTGGCAGGGTAGCTGCTGACGCAGTGCAGCAGCACCACCTGCGTGGTGCCGGCGCCGCGCAAGGCCCGCACGGCCGCGTGGACCTCCTCCAGCGTCGACATCCCCGTCGACAGGATGACTGGCCGGCCGGTGCGCGCGATCCGCTCGAGCAGGGGGAGATTCGTCAGCTCCCCTGAGGCGATCTTGAAGGCGGGTACCTCGAGACGGGCAAGCGCCTCCACGCTCTCCTCATCGAACGGGCTCGAGAGAAACAGGATCGTGCGCCTGCGGCAGTAGTCCGCCAGCGCCCGGTGCGCCTGGGGCGAGAGCTCAAGCCGCCTGAGCATCTCAAGCTGAGATTCGGCATCCTTCGGCGTCCGGCGCTGGTAGCGGGCCTTCGGCGCCGCCGCCGTCGCGAGCCGCTCAGCCTTGAACGTCTGAAACTTCACGGCATCGGCCCGCGCCTCAACCGCGACGTCCACCAGTCGCCGGGCCGTCCTAAGATCGCCGTTGTGGTTGACGCCGGCCTCCGCCACGATGAAGCAGGGGGATTCGGCTCCCAGCCGGTGACCGGCGATCATCACGGCCCTCACCATGCCGTCCACCCCCCGTCGACGACCAGGTTGTGCCCTGTCACGTACGCAGAGAGGTCGCTGGCCAGATAGGCCACCGCGCCCTTCACATCTTCCTCAGTGGCCATCCGGCCCAACGGGGTGCGCGCCAGATACCGCTGGACGAACGCCTCCGGCTGGTGGCGCCAGACGCCGCCAGGCGAGACCGCGTTCACGCGAACCCGCGGGGCCAGCGTCGTCGCCAGATACCGCATGAGCTGCAACAGCCCGCCTTTGGAGGTCCCATAACCTGCAGGGTTGGCCAATTCGGATTCCGCATAGAGGCGCGGGTCAGGGCCCACCACCCCGTAGATCGAGGAGAGGAAGATCACCGAGCCATGCCCGGATTGTGCAAGGGCCTCCTTGGCCTCCTGGACCATGACGAACGCCGAGGTGACATTCACCCGCATGGCCGCGTCCCACGCCTTGACGGTCTGCGCGCCGAACGGGACCGCCCAGCCGTCCACCTTCGTCGTGCCGACATACCCGGCGCAGTGGACCAGGATCTCCAAGCCTCCCCACTGGGCCGCGGCGGCCTGGACCGCGCGGCGCGTGGAGGCCTCATCAAGGAGATCGCACGGCACCGCCACGGCGCTGTCCGCCCGCCGCCGCGAGAGCTGCGCGAGGCGCTGCCGGCAGGCGTCGGCCTCGACATCCAACAGGGCCACCTTGGCGCCCAGCTCGACCAGCGACTCGGCCACGACGAAGCCGATATGCCCCGCCCCGCCGGTGACCAGCGCCCGCCGGCTGGAGAGATCCATGAGCCGGCCGAGCGATCCCTTGGCCGCCGGGGCCCTCGTGGCGCGCTCCCGGAGCCGGGTCATGCCACCCCCGCCGGCCTGACCAAACTCCCATCGAGCCACGGCAGCCGGATCAGCCCGGCGTTCACCAGGGTCTCCGCGCGCCCAAATTCCTCAACGGTATCGATGGACATGGCGCGGGCCTCGGGGATTTCGTACAGGAGATGCCGGCCGCTGCGGCGCCAAGGCTGCTCGCATCGGCGCACAAACTCCGCCCGCCACAGATAGAGCGAGCCGTTGATGCGATAGACCGTCGGGACGTCTTGCCGGCGCTCATAGCGGGCGCCGGCCTCGATCAGGTCCGCCATCCACCCCGTGCGCTCGACCACGCAGTGCCAGATCGGATTGAACTCGGGTCGCGAGACGCCGATGATGCCGTCGGCTGCTGGGGTCGCGCGCAGGCGGCGCAGGGCCTCCGCCACATCTGAGGGCTCCCGCGACGGCGACGTCGGATCGAGCAGCACGACGAACGCGTAGGCTGCTCGCTCGGACTCCTCAACCGCTCCCAGGGCGTGCTGGAGCACCGGCCAGATCGGGCTCTCATCGCGCGCAAGCTCCGGCGGACGCAGGAACGGCGCCTCGCCGCCATGCTGGCGCGCCACGGCGGCGATGTCAGCCGAGTCAGTCGAGACGACGCACCGGTCGATCTGGGAGCACATCTTGGCGCACCGGATCGAATGGGCGATCAGCGGCAGCCCCGCAAACAGCCGCACGTTTTTTCCCGGCAGCCCCTTGGAGCCGCCGCGCGCCGGGATCACCGCAAGGACGCGTTCCGCGCCGCCCATCAGGCCTCCACGGGCTCTTCCCGCCGGGAGTGCTCGGCCCGTCGGGCCGCGTCACAAACCGCCAGCGCGTTCAGGCCCTCCTCGCCGGTGGCCAGCCGGGCATCCGTCCGCCCATCACACGCGTCCATGAACGCCTGGGCCTGCGAGAGGAACAGCTCCTCGCGCGCCTGGGAAGAGGTGGATTGGCGCGCCGGCGCCCCACCCCGCATGAGGGTCACCCGCTGCGCCAGACCGTCCCATTCGAGGGTGCCCTGCTGGCCGTACGCCGTGATGCTTCGAGAAGATGGCCGGCTTAGGTAATCCAGCGTCACCGACACCAGCGCCCCGCCGGGAGCCTCCCACGTGAGCTGCGCGAGCTCCTCGCTCGCGATCCCCAACCGCCCCAGGTTGCGGACGGTCGCCGACACCCTCCGAGGCCACCCGAACATCCACCCGGCGAGGTCGATCTCATGGATCAGGTCCCGCAGGACGCCGCCTTCGTCGGCTCTGGCGGAGTAGGATTCGCGGTACGGCCGGGCCGGCCGCCACTCCGGCAGATACGACTGGCAGGCGACCCGGACCGCATGCACGCCGCCGATGTCCGGGAGCCACTGGCGAAAGCGCTGCAACGATTCCGAGAAGCGCAGGACGCACCCGACGAAAGCCCGGCGGTCCGTGCCGGCCGCTCGTTCAAGCACACCGCGCGCCTGACGCGCGTCGAGGGCCAACGGCTTCTCGATCAGCACGTCCAAGCCGTGGTCCATGGCCGCCATCGCATCGTCCGCATGCCGGCCGGAGTCCGTGGCGATGACGCACCGGCGCGCGCCCATTCGATAAGCCTCTGCGACGTGAGCCGCCGTCGAGTACCCGGCGCGCCCCAACGCCTCAACCCGCTCGGGACGTATCGGAACCGCCACAGGCGTCACCGTCCCCAGCGCCCTCAGGGCCTCCACATGATGCATGCCAGCGCTGCCGGTTCCGATGACCGCCACGAGCGCGGTCTCGTTCCGCGACGCCTCAATCCCCTCCGTCACCCGCTCGGGTCGCTTCGCGGCCCGGCTCACCGTGGACGTCATGCCCGGGTCCTTTGAAGGAGAAGGCCCCGCCGTTGTGCGCCGGCGTCCGATCCGCGCCGCGCGCGGCTCTCCAGCCGGTCCGGCCTTGCGGGAAGCGCGCCGAACACGTCCTTGATCACGTCGCGCCGGGTCGGCTTGATGACCAGATCCGGCGATCGTCCGAAGACCACCGTGCCGGAGGGCACATCGGTCTCCAGCACCTGCGTCCCGGCGGAGAGCCAGCAGTTGCTCCCCACGGCACAGTTCCCGAAGACCGCGCTGCCCGTATACATGATGATCCCTTCCCCGAGGGCCGGGTAGCGGTCGTTGATATCCGAGCCCACCGTGCACCCCTGATGGACGAAGAGGTAGTTGGCGTACCGCCCGCGGCCCAGGACGGTTCCCACCGGATGATGAAAGACGAAAATCTCCGGCAGCTCGACCTCGTAGTAGACGTCCAGCGCGTGGAGCGCTTTGTTGAGCGCGTACACCTTGGCGGCCACCCTCAGGTCACCCCCCGCCCGGTAGATCGCATGGCTCAGGAGATACAAGAACGCCGCGTACTGATCCGTGTGCAGAGGATCGAACAGGGCTCCCCCCGCGCCATCGCTGTAGTACTTCATCCGGATCGAGGAAAACCCGCGCTCCACGCGCGCCAGCGCTTCCTCGACGGACGGCGCCAGCGCCGCCCGGCGCGCCGCGCGGCCGTCCGGGAAGAGGTGATTGAGCTGCCGGCTCACGTAGCTCACCAGCTCGTCCTTCGCCACCGCCAGCTTCAGCATCGTCCGCCGCTCACACCGCCACCGCGCCGGACTCGGCGCGTGAGGCCGGATATTCCGCCGCCCCGATGATGAGATCGCACACCGCCAACAACCAAATCTGATGCGTCATCTCAACCACGTTGTAGGCGCGGCTGTCCACCCAGTAGTTCAGTCGTCCCAATGCACGCAGCGGGTTATCCGAGGAAAACCCAGTGAAGGTCACGACGGCAAGTCTTCTCGCCGCCGCGTAGAGGGCGGCATTGACCATGTTCTTGGATTGCCCGCTTGAGCTGATGAGGATGACGACATCGCCGGGATCGGCATAGAACCCCAGCGCTTTCTCCAACCAGCGCTCGTAGCCGTAGTCGTTCGCGAAACAGGTGATCAGGTCCGCCTCGTTGAAATTGACGCAACGGATCCCGGCATTCTTCGTGAAATCCACCGCGCAGTGGCTGGCGATCGCGGCGCTGCCGCCGTTGCCGGCGAAGACCGCCTTCTTGCCCGCCTCCCGGGCGGCGATCAAGAGCCTCTTGAGTTCCACAAGCTGCTCAAGGATCGCCTCCTGAAAGAGCATGGGACGGTACTGCTCGAAATAGCTCGCCAGCCACCGCTGCTCGTCCATTTACGCCACCGGTTCGAGCACCTGCAATTGCGTCATCCGGCTGAAAGGCCCGTGCCGCTGCATCAACGTTTGATAGGTCCCTTCCTCGACGATCCACCCGTCCTGCAAGACGTAAATCATATCGGCGTTCACGATGGTGGAGAGCCGGTGGGCGATCACGACCACCGTGGTCTCCTTGGCCACAGCCTCAATGGCCTGCTGAATCAGACGCTCCGACTGCGTGTCCAGTGAGCTGGTCGCTTCGTCCAAAATCAGGAGCTCCGGCTTGCGCAGGATCGCCCTGGCCAGGGCTACGCGTTGACACTGGCCTCCGGAGAGGCGTACGCCGCGCTCTCCCACCTCGGTGTGGTAGCCATTGGGGAAGCGCTCAATAAACTCGTCCGCGTTGGCCTGTCGACAGGCTTCTCGAATCTCCTCGTCCGTCGCATCCTCCTTGGCCCAGCGCAGGTTCTCCAGGATGGTGGCGTTGAACAACGCGCTGTCCTGTGGGACATACCCGATTCGTCCCCGATACGAGGCAATATCCAGCTGTTCGAGCGGGATGCCATCGATGGTGATCTGGCCGGCTGTCGGGCGATAGAACCCCATCAACAGATCAATCAGGGTCGACTTGCCGACGCCGGACTCCCCCGCCAACGCCACCATGCCGCCTTTCGGAATGGTGATCGTGATCTCCTTCAATACTGGAGGATGCCCCGGGTAGGCAAAGGAGACTCGCTCAAAGGTTATGCCGCGCACCAAGCCCTTGAACGGAAGGGCCCCCGAAGGCTGGCGGAGCACCTGTGCCCGTTGTCGAAGCTGCCGGACCTGCTCGTAACTGGGAATCGCGTTGAGCAACGCGTTTCGTAAGACGATCGTCCCACTCAGCAGTGGAAGGCAATTGCGCAGTGCCCAGAAGACAATCGCCAGCTCTGCAAGAGGAACCTCGAAGGATCGACCGACAAGCGCTGTAATCACCAACACCACGACCCCCAACGGCTCATACACATACGGCGTGGCCGACTGAAGGGCTTGAGAGCGATGAGCCGATCGACAGTAAGTTTCTACCGACCGCCCGAGCCTCTCAACACTCTTTCGCTGACTCGAAAACCCTAAAATGAGTTTCGCCATTCCGAAACTCTCATGGATCACGGAGCTCACCCGATTGAGTGCGTCAAGGCTGATGTGTCCAAGACGATAGCTGAGTTTGCCGAATAAGAGAAAGGGCACGGCGCATGCCGCGGCTGCCACCACGCTGATGAGCGTCACCTGCCACGAGACATACATCGATAGCAAGACATACAACACGATCTGCGTGAAGTTCGCGCACATGAGCATCGTGACCCAGACAGCCGTCGCCACGGCCTGCACTTCATGAGACAGCGTATTCCGGAGCACGCCCTGCTGTTGCTCGCTGAAGAAGGCCCACTGCGCTCTGACGAAATCCTTGAAGGTCCCCATCATGAGAGACTCTTGGGTCGCATAGCGCGTCTGCAGCATGCAATACCGTGTCATGACCGAGAAGCCGCTCTTGATGATTTGCATCGCGAGGAACACCACCAGCAGCCCTTCCAGAGACACGGGCAACCTCAGCATCTGCATGAATGCGGTCAGGCGGGTGCTGAGTGGGCTACTCTGCTGGGACGCCGACACGAACATATCGATGACGGGGGCCACCGTCATCAGGGCGACGGCGACGAGGACACCCTCGACGATCACGAGCAGCGTATCGCGAACCAATAGCCAGCGCAGCCTTCCATCCAGCATGTCAAAGAGTACTTCAACGAGTACACGGAAGATCTTCATCGGGAATCCACCGCAAGCGGCATCGCCAGCGGTGCGGAGGACTGCGGAGCTGGGCAGAGCTCCGGATGCCGCCTGATGAAACTTGCGCACAGGACAGCCTGTGTGCCGTGAGACAAATAATGCAGAGGAAGCAGCCGCTGCGCCGCTTGCTGGATCGCTCGAATCTCCGGTGAAGAGGAGAACTGACCGCGAGTGCGCTGGTCCAGTTCCTGCGTGGCTTCAAGAATCTCCTCAGCCGAGTTATCGTGGACCTCAAGACCTGCGGCCGTATAATCCTGGGTACGGTGAAACTCTCCGATCCCCCGTTCAATGATTTCAGCCAACGTGAGATATCGGTGTTCGGGATGGCTCCAGATGAGCTTGGGGATCCACAACGCCGACGGCCGATAGGGCAAGCCATAGATCACAATGCCGTTGGCAAAGAGCTGCGGCTTATTGAACACATCCGCCACCATGGCGAGCCCGGAGGCAGACCCAATGAGCAACTCACACTCTGCCAGCAAGACGACATCTAAGAAATCAGACTTCAAGGGGGACCTCGCATAATCGATCGCGCGATCCATTGCGGGAAGCGGTTTGACGGTTGATTCTCCCATCCGGATCACCCAGAACCCCTGCTGAATCAAGTACCGGATGGCGGGGAGGTACGTGGCGATGTCTGCGTCTCGAAACGTGTTGTGCCCATCGGTGTGGAAGTGCGCCTTAAACCCTGCCTCCCGCACATGGACCGTCACAAAGTTGGCGTCTCGCGGGAGGCCTAGCGTCTCCATCCATTCGCGCGCCAAGCACCGGTCTGACGCCGGCACCCGCCGCTCGAGATGAACATTGTACCGGGAGATGAGCGCGCTGTACCCGGACGGATAGCGGGAGTCGATGTGGGTTTGCGGCGCAAAGAACAACGGGTGTTCGAGCGGCTCGAGCACCCGGCAGAGGAATCGGTTGAGGACAAAGAGGACGCGGCGCGACCCAAACGCGTCGGCTTGCAATGTCGCGAAGTAGTAATTGGCGAGGGATGGTTTGTTGACTAAATACACGCTGATGAGGCGGCTCTTCAGCTCGCGCTTGCGGAGGAGATAGTACTCTACCGACAGCGCCATGTCGCCGATCGAGCTGCTGTACCCGAAGAATTCCACCCGCCCCTTCAACACCCAGATCCAGCCCCGCAGAAACGCCTTGTTGAAGACGAGCGTTTTCACGAGACTCACGATCGCGTCTGTGAGGAGTCTCATGACATACACAATCAACAGCACCATCCGATCACGCGGCCTGCCGTCCCGGAGGGCCAGAAGACCCCGCCGCCAGCGGGGGAGCCGTGCGGCCGTGGGATCCGATGGCACTTTCACCGTCACGTCACGATAGATCGACCGTCTCCTCGCTCTCATCATCATGTCCGGTGGTTGCGTCTCAGTCCTTGGCGTAGTGCCGTTCCACCTTCACAATGGCAGCAACGATATCTCGAACCTCCTCGTCCCCATACTGCTCGTTCAAAAACACATTGAACGACCGATCACGCATGGACAGGGCGTTGACGGTTTCAAAGTTGTCCGAGAGATACGGCAGGGCCCACGTCCAAGACCGGACCACGCAGCCATACTCAGGATCGAGACCGATGCCTTCCGCTTGAACGGCTTGCGCGAACTCGACTTTGGAACAGGTGAGCTTGTCCGCCTCAACGAAGACAGGAAAGAAAAACGGAGAGAACCCGCGGTGAAAAACAGAGGGCCGGCAGGCGCGCGACATCGCCTGCAGCTCGCTGATGAAACGCTCGAGAAACGCCAGCCGCTTGTCAATCGTCTCCTGGAGGCGCCGAAGCGACGCTAGGGCGATCGCGCAAGAGAGCTCATCGGTGTTGAAATTCAGCGCGGGAAAGAGCGCATGCCTGGGATCCTTCAGGTTGAGATCCTCGCGCCAGGCGGGCTTGCCGTGATCCGCGTGCGCCAGGGCCCGCTGGTAGCGCTCGCGATCCCGCGTGAAGACAAGCCCGCCGCTGCTGCCCGAGATCAGGTTCTTCCGATACATCGTTGACAGGGCCGCAATCTCGCCAAACGATCCGACCCGTCGGCCCTTCCAGACCGCCCCGGGGGCTTGGCTGCAGTCTTCCAGGACTTTGATGCCGCGGCGGAATGCCTCAGCCGCCAGGCGGTCGATCTCGAGCGGCTCGCCCCCCAAGTGGACGGCCAGCACCGCCGACGTCCTTGTGGTCACCCGATCGAGGAATTGCTCGACGCCCATATTGAAACTGTCCGGCCGGCTGTCGGCGACAACCGGGATGAATCCTTGCAGGATGAGACAGCTCAACGGGCTACTCGCCGTGACCGGCGAAATGATGACTTCGCTGCCTTTGGGCAGATCCAGCGCCGCCAACGCGACGTAGATCGCGCCGGTCCCCGTTGCCACAGCGTCGGTATAGCCGCCTCCCATGAACTCGGCAAAGGCCTGACAAAACATCTGTTCAAAATGCCCTTGATGGAGGGGGTCTTCCCGCCTCGCCTGGTAGTAGTCGATCGCTGACATGACCGAGGCGATCTCGTCAGGACCGAACGCCTGGCGCCACGGCATCGGCTTCTTACGGACCGGCTTCCCGCCATGAATGGCTAACTGAGACGTGGTCGTGAGCGTTGCCATGACGTCCACCCCCCTACACTGAACTCGCGGCCTTGCTCGTGACGGTCTGGAGTTCACGGTCGTATCGCTGCCAAAAGGCGTCGGCAAGAAACAACTCTGCGCCAACCGCTTCCACGGTTGAAACCGGCGTGTCCCATCGTTGCGGGAATAGCTCCATCAACCGTTCAGACTGACAGCGGTTACGGTATCGAGGAATGCCGTCGCACTCCTCTTGGCTGACCGCCTGGCAGGTTCCCCGTTCGATCTGCTCCCACACCTCACAGAAGAGCTCGATGACGGCACGATCCAATAGCGCATGGCTCGTCCTCACGGTCTCGTCCTTCCCCAGCGGAAGGAGTCGTCGGACAATGATGTCGCCACTGTCAATCCCCTCATCGTCAATGAAATGAAGAGAGACGCCTTTCGGCCGGCCTTCTAGAAAACTCCAGAAATTCGTGTAGATGCCCCTCCCCTCCGGCAGATACGCTGGATGGACGTTGATGATCCGCCGTCGGTATGCCGTGGTAATCGGGGGCTTGAGGATCGGGGCGTATCCGAAGCTGATCATAAAGTCGATCCGTTGCTCTCTCAACCATTCCAACGTCACGGGTTCGGTGGTGACCTGGACCTGATGCCGCCGCTGCGTGAGAAACTCGATCAGGGGTTGGTTGCGCTGGCGAGGACCGAGGATGAGAATCGTCATGAGGTGTCACGCCTCTCCTGATGCCACTGTCACTCCGTGCATGGCCGACGATGGCACGTCGCACATCAACTCACAACGGAGATGGTGCCCTTCGTTCGCGATAGAAAAACCCGCTTCCTGAAAGAGCGTTCCCGATGCCGGATTCGCGTTCTTCACCTGCGCCACGAGCTTCCGGATCGGACGTCGCGCCTTCAAGAATTCGATGGCTGCTTGCAGGAAGACTCGTCCATACCCTTTGCCGCAATACGGCGGTTTCAGAAACAGGCTGACGTGGTACTCGGTTGGGTTCATCTGATCAAACCGCACGCAGCCAATGCGCAGTGTCTCCACAAGCCCTACGCACCACACCACATCCCCCGCAGTCATGGCGCAATCAAACCAGCGCCGATGGCGTTCGTACGTGATCGCCGGGTCGCATGGAAACAGTGCGCGAGTAATAGGATCCTGCCGCCATTCCCAGAGAGCGACACGGTCCTCTCGTCCTATTTCCCGGACACTCACCCGCATTTCCATGGTCTAAGCAGCCACACGTGCGTCTGTTGACACCAATGACTCTTTGTAACAGAGCCGGCAATGCCGAGGAATGCGGCCTTCCAGATGCAGCCGACGGAACGCTTGGTAGGCCGGGCCGTTCCACACGTTGACAAAGTCCCTCGCGTCCCCCAGCTCAAAGACGTCTGGATTGGCGATCATGGAGCACGGCACCACCCGCTCATCGCAGCTGATGTACGGCCGGCTGAACACCCACGGGCATAAGGTCTCTGGGCTGGCGGTGGAGTATTTCGTGGCCTGCCGCCAGACGGTAATCTCGATGCCATCCCTGGCAACGATGTCAAGGAGCCGGCCTTGTTCCTCTTCGGAGAAGTCCAGCGACTGGATCTTGGCATTCTTGTCGTGCCATACCTCCTGCCCCCAATCGTTCAGCGTCAAGGAAAACGTCAGCCGCCGACATCCGATGCGTTTCGCCAGCTCCACGAACTCGAAGATCTGATGGCGGTTGTACTCCTGTACGACGACCCACATGCGCGTGTAGGGTCGATCCTGGCGGTTCGCGTACTCGTTGAGCAACGTCAAGTTGTGCACCACTTGCTCGAAATTGGACTGCCGACGGATCGCCTCAAAGACCTCCTTGGTCGCCCCATCAACCGACGTCTGGATTTCGCCGATCCCCGCCTCAATGAGCCTCCGGTAGTTGTCCCGGGCATGCAACACGGATCCGTTCGTATTCGTCCGCACCCACAGATCCCGCTCAACCAAGTATCTGACCATCTCAATGTAGTGGGGGTGCAACAACGGCTCCCCCATGCCGTGGAGCTTGACCTCCGTCAGCCCAGGCTGGGTTTCAATGAATGCCTTCAACTCTTCAACGGTCATGTCGTCAGTCCGTGTGCCGTTGGGCCACTCGGACACCTGGCACATCACGCATCGGAAATTGCATCGGCTGTTGGGCTCGATGTCCATGAGGGTGGGAAGAAAGGATCGGGTCACCGCCTTTGGCTCATGCTGCGCAATGCAATAGTTCCACAACCGTTCAGGGAACCGGACAAATCCGCGGTACAGGGTCAGGCGATAGGCGTAGGGGTCCGCGGCCGGCGTCGACAACGTCCGGACGGGACCGCGCTGCTGGCGGTCGCGCTCGATGTCGGCTCTCAGTCGATCAGGATGCGCCACATACTGCTGCGCCTCCTGCAACGCCTGGCGATAGAGCGACCCATACAACCGCTCGAACCCCTCTTCTTCACTTAAGAGCATGGTGACCCATCCCGCGTTGCGCATTCCAGCTCCTGCGCCAACTCCCAATATTTATGTCCCGCCTCAAGCTGGAGCCCGAACAACTCTTGCGCGGTATCCTGTGCAAGCTTCCAGTTATGATCCGTCGGATTCGTGCGCCATCGACCGAGATACCGCAGGGTCGTCAGCCGCACCTGCTGATAGAGCTTCGTCGCTTTCACCGAGTCTGAGTACTCGCTCGGCCGACGAGCGAAATCCAACAGACTATTTAACGCGACATCCGGCGCATCGTTGAGGAAGCAAAAATACGCGTACTTCAAATGAGCCAGCCCGCGGGCGTCCGTCGATGTACGACATGTCTGGTCCAACATGTTCCCCTGCTTGAGGTACACGGCTTCACAGGCTGAGAGGACTCCATATCGGTCGTGGTCCGGTTGTAGACGATCCGGGTTGCCCACGCATGGATGAACCGGATATCCCCGTCCTGCATAGTCAAGGTTGACCAGAAAAAATCCGTGCTCCAGAAGGAAGCGGTGCACGTCGGGAAACAAGGCTCCACCTTTGAACCCTTCAGTAAACCAGACCGAAATGCGCACGCCCTTGACTGAGCGGCCTAATTGCTCAATGGCGCCGCGCAGCACGTCCAATTCAGCACCCTCCACGTCGACTTTCATGAAGTCAACCTCAACGCGTTCCCGCTTTGCAAACTCGTCCACGGTGGTCGCTTCAACCTCGACGGTCTGCTCCAACGCGCCCTCGCCAGGGCGGTAATGCGCCACCCTCCCGTACTGAGGATCCAACTCAAAGAATGACGAGTAGCCTCTGTGCTTGTACAGACGCAGCGTTTTGGCGCCCGACTGAGCCGCTAACGCCATCGGGATAAAGCTGATGTTGGGCAAGGCATTGACTCGCTTCAAGCGAGTGACTTCATTGACGTCCGGGTCGAAGCCGTAGTACATCATTTCCCCACGAAACTCTCGCCAGCGCGGATGCATGCCATAACGGACTCCCGCGTCGAATACGATGGTCGTTGCGGGGCTCCGGGACGACACGGTCTTGATCCTCTCCGAAGCAACACTCTTCATGCTCTTGGCCCTTCGATTCATTGTCCGCTGCATGAATCGTCACTCCTCACGGCAAGTGAGAAAGCCCTCCTCCCATTGAGAAAAATATTCTCGTACAGCAGATGCAGTCCGAACCACGTCATGCGCGCACCACGGCCTCCGGAATAGCACTCGGGCACGCCGGCAGCGCGTTCCGGATCGCCAGGATTTCTTCCACTTGCTCGATATCTTCGGCGGCGCGAATCACCAGGTTCTCCATCACGAAATGCAGCGAGGCGCCGTGCGCGAGAAAGTCCCGGTAAATGGTCTGCCGCATGGCAGGATCCTTGGGGAGCATCAATAGGCTGCACATCATGACACCTTCCAATGTCGGCAGCTGGGTCAGCAAACCCATTAACTGCAGATAGCAGTTGGGAAACTGTAGCTCGTTGATGGAAAGTTTGAAGAACAGATTCCTGCGCCGTGCATAGTCCCGAAGCATGAGATTCTGAACCGGCACCGGGATCCGGTGGCCACCAAACTCCGCGTTGGTGCAGTAGCCGCGATAGCCACGCCGTGGGGAGACGTCCGCGACCTCATCCATTGAAGCCCTCCGGCGGCCGGTAGGCCATGCCGACGCGGCTGACCGTGCGCGTCGTGATCGGCAGATAGTAGCTGCCCAGGTGTTTCGCAGGGCCGCCGTACGGTGTGAACAATCCTTTGAACCGCCCATTGAAGGACCACCGGGTCTCCGGCACGCGGTTGACGGTATTGCCGTGGAGTAGATTGGGAGTGAAGACGAGAACCTTGCCATAGGGCACGCGGAGCCAGACCAGTCGATCCTGAACCTCCTGGAACAACCGTACCGGTCCCCCTTCTTCCAACCGCCGCCTCAGCGTCCGAAACGCCTTCTGGTTGTCTTCAGGTGGGAGGAGAAACATCGATTTGGTCTCATAGACGTCCACCAGCGGCAGCCACTGGACGACCTGGAACGGCGTCTCCGAATCAAACGTATCGCTGTGGATTTCAAGCACCGAGCTTTCGTCATGAGGCGTCTGGATGGAGAGATTAATGCGGTTCTGCATCGCCAGCTCGTTGCCCACCAGGCTTTCGAGCGTGCTTTTGCCGAGCGCGAAATAGCTTGGCCGGAACCAGGAGCGGCTGTTGAGCTCGTTGTAGATGGCCACCCGGAATTCATTCAGCTTTTGAACCGTGACGCGGGTGTGGATGGAGTTAAGGAATTCGCCGTCATCCTTGGGCAGGTCGATGCCGAGCAGCTCGCACGCGATCTCCACGACGCCGTGGCGGATGCCATCGAGGACGTCCGGTTGATCGACGTCTCGCACCACATACCCTTGCCGTAGGAACTCTTCGTCCAACGCCTGATCCTCAGGCGTCAGGAATGTCTCAATGACGAGAGGTTCTGTCGCACTCGACTTCATGGGTCTCCTTTCACACCTGCGGAACGGGGATATCCAGCTTGGCTGCCATCTCGAAGCATTGGGCGATGATGTCATCGACATCGATGTAGCGGTACGATCCGGCCCGTCCAATCGAGAAGACGTTCTCCGGCAACGCGTCCAAGTATCGCTGCGCGATCGCTTGGTCTTTCTTGACTGGGTAGGGATAGAGCTTATTGCTGAAGGACGGGATTTCAAGCCCCAACAACGTGGTCGGCGCCTGGTACTGGTAGAATTTTTTGTATTCGACGATTCTCGTAAACGGCTCCTGATTCGCGTAGTACAGAAAGTACACGTGCTCCGGAAAGGCATGCTCGATCGGCAGCACGATCTTCAAAAAGTCGCGGCCGATCCAGCGCAACGGCCCGAAGACGCCGTTCAAGAGGACTTCAGGCGATGTCGTGCTCACAATGACATCGTAGGTGTGCCATTCCCCGTTGATCTTCACGCGCGAATGCGCAATGTCGTAGGCCTCGATTTTGGTGCGCAAGTACACCGTGGTATCGCGGGTGGCGATGTCGAAATAGTCGTCATAGCCGTTGATCTTCAGCGGATAGGCGGAGACGGCTTCGGTCCAGGCTGCCTTGGTCGGCCCGGTCTTCAACGCCACCCCCTTGGGCGAAAAGGCAAAGTCGTCGATCTCGGTGTTCGACGAGATCTGCCACATCTTGCGGGAATAGCCGTCGATAAACTTGCTGTAGAGGGTGGGGCCGACCGAGCGAATCCAGTATTCCTCCAGGTTGTGGGCGCCCTCTACCCCGTTGAGCTGGCCCAGCTCTTGCTCGACCTGTTGAGCGTCCGGCATGAGCGCGACGTCATCTCGATGAATCGGGAAGTGATAAAATCCAGGGTCCCGCTCGACGTAGGTCAAAAACTCATGACCCGGAATGCGGCGCATCGGCACGTACTGGTTGAGGAAATCGAAGAGCCGCTCATCCTGTGTCAAGAAGTGACGCGGGCCATAGGTGTAGGGGTGGCCGCCGTAGAAAAAGGTCTTGCAGCCGCCGCCAAGAAACGGAGCCGTCTCGGCCAACGTGACCTTCCATCCCTTCTTCGACAACAGGTGTGCCGCGCAGCAGCCGGCGAATCCCCCGCCGATGACGAGAACGGTCGTCATCGTATACGTCCACCTTCTGTGAGATAACTGCGCACTCCGACCTCCATCTCGCTGAATTGGAACGACGGTAAGAGCGTTCGCAATTTCGTGATATCAAAGACCGCGTCAAATTCCCGGGCCGGATTGACCGCCTCATGCACGATCTCAAACGGCCGTTCCAAGACCCGTCCGACCATCTGGGCAATTTCGTTGATGCTCCGACATGTGCCTGTGGCGGTATTCAAGACGCCGTTGTACCGCAACGGGATGGCCGCCTCGACCAGCCGACAGAGATCCCCAACATAGACGTAATCCCGTCGTGTTGTCCCGGATCCGTGAATGACCACCTGCCCCTGCTCCTGGATGCCTCTCACCATCCGGCCAATGACGCTGGGGTCATTGGGGGCAGGACCATAGGCGGCGGTGACACGGATGATCGTGACCGGGCAGCGGACTTCCCCAGAAGAGTGCAGCATCCACTCCGAGACCTGTCTCGCCAGCGCATACCATGTATCAGGCTCCAGAGGCGATTCCTCGGTGATCGGAAGCCGAGGATGCCTCCCATACACGTCCATGGAGCTGAAATACACGATGGCGTTCACAGGCGCGAGCGTGTGGCCATCGATGAGATGTTTGACGATCCGCGTGTTCTCGAGAAAGGACTGGTATGATGTCGCGATGGGCTTGTTCACCACCGCTAAAAAGACGATCGTGTAGGGGTCCTCTGCCAAGGAACGGAAGAACCGTTCGACCTCGTGCCACTGCAGAAAGTTGCAATCGTCAGACGACAGGGCGGTCACTCGCGCCCCCCTCGCTTCAGCGAACCGCGCCAAATATCCCCCAATATAGCTGCGCTTGCCCACGAGGATCAGGTTCTGAGCCGCCATCGACGAGTCCGCGGTGTTACCCGCGACCTGCGGCAACTGACGGTTGACGTGACCAGTGCGCTCAGGTGTCAGCATGACTGGCTCCGCTGGCATCCTCATGCCCGAATCCTTGTGTAAATGGCATCCGCGGTGAGGCCATGCTCCCCCCACATCTGGCGTTGAGTCCCGAAGAAATGGATGAAGGCATCCTTCAAGCTGAAGGTCTCCAGGCGACAGCTCGCCCCAGACTCCCATGCCAGCGCCTTCACTTGGACAGCCAGGCCGCCGCGTTCAGAATGCTCTTCGACCACGACGACAGTGTGGAATCGGCGCAGCACCCGCACGAGGCCCTCCGTATCTAACGGCTTGAGTGTGGGGCAGGTCATCACCGCAACCGAACACCCCTCAGCTTCAAGGCGAGCAGCCACCTCAAACGCCAGAGCCGTCATGGGCCCATAGGATAGGAGGCAGACGTCCGACCCTTCCTTCAGGAGACGAAGTTTCCCGAATTGAAATGGCTCCAGGGCGTTGGCCGTCAGGTCGGGCTCACCGGCCTTGCCCAACCGCAGGTAGACCGGCCCACCGTGGCGAACACATGCCCCGACAGCGGCTTCGGTCTCTCGAGGATCGCACGGGGCCACGATCGACATATTGGGCAACGCCGACATCATGGCAATGTCTTCCTGCGCATGGTGAGTCCCCCCAAGCGTCGAATAGGCCACCCCGCCGCCGATGCCCACCACCGTCACCGGAAGGTTCTGGTAGCAGAGGTCATCCCTCACATACTCGAACGGCCGATAGATGGAAAACGTCGCGATCGTGTAGGCAAACGGGCGGCATCCCCGCATGGCCAGTCCGGCGCACATCCCGATCATGCTTTGTTCCGCCACGCCCACGTTGACGAAGCGCTCTGGAAATTCCGTCCGAAACTGGGCCATGCTCCCGGCCGGAGAGATGTCCGCGACGATGATGAAGATCCTCGGATCCTGCTTGGCGAACTGATAGAGCGCCCGCGCAAACGCGTCCCTCATCGTAGTTCACCACCATCCAATTCCTGCAGGGCCCGCTGATATTCCTCAGGCGAGGGAGAGCGGTAGTGCCACATGGGAACGTGTTCCATGTAACTGACGCCCTTGCCCTTGACGGTTCGTCCAATCAGCAGAAAGGGCACCGACCCTTTCCGAGCTTGGACAGCCTGATAGACCGCCTGGGCATCATGCCCATTCACCTCAGCCGCCTCCCACCCAAAGGCGGTCACCTTGTCGCGCACGGGATAAAAGTTGGGAAGGATCTTGCTCGTCTGGCCGAGAGACTGAAAATCATTGAGATCGAGAAAGGCGATGAGGTTGGTGAGCTTCAGCGATGGCGCCAGCATCATGGCTTCCCAGACTGACCCTTCTTGCATTTCCCCATCGCTCATCACCACGTACACATGACGGTCGATGCCGGCGACCTTATCCGCCAAGGCCATCCCGAGCGCCATCCCGAGGCCATGGCCAAGTGAGCCGGTCGAGGCTTCGATCCCCGGGGTCCCATAGTCAGGATGGGTGGCGATCCGTCCGCCGGGTTTAGAGTACAACGCCAGGTCTGCTCGCGAGAGGATCCCGAGCTCTTCCAACACCACATACTGCGCCATCGATCCATGCCCCTTGGACAGGATGAACGTATCAGGCGAGGGGCCGTCTCGACGCATCAGGCCGAAATAGATCGTGTCGAGCATCTCCAAGCAGGAAAACGACCCGCCGATGTGCAATGCCGTCACGGTCTGGGAGATTTCAAGGATGCGTTTCCGGAACCGAACACACCGGTGCTTCGAGTCCTCCACATCGAATCGTCTGGCGGCCTGGGGAACGGCCATAACTTCTGGTGGCGTCGTGCTCATCGTTCAGACCGCGATCGGCATGGTTTTTTCAGCAGAAGCCTTCATCTGCCGCAGCGTGTCGGCCAGGCCTTCCTGCAACGGGGTCAGGCGGAACGTCGGAAATCGGCTGAGGAGGGTCTTGATATCAAAATGCCGATGGCTGATCGGGCCTGTCCGTGGTCGGCACTCGATCCAAACCGGGTGGTCAGCCATGGAGGCCACCAGCTCAGCCACTTTCCGGAAGGACACAGACTGTCCAGTCGCGACATTGAGCACGCCCTGGCTCCCATGCAGCAACCCGAGGCCGATCAATCGGCTCAAGTCCTTGATATAGACGTGGTCGCGCGTTTCCTCACCCTGGCCAAACAGCTCAATGCGCGCCTCTTCCCTGGCTGAGCGCAGAAATCGATTCGGCCCGTAGCCGTTGTGGGAATCACGGGCCCCATACAACAGGGATGGGCGGATAATCAGCAACGGCGTCTTCAACGGCTGGAGGGCCGAAGTCACCATGCGCTCTCGAGCCAGATGCATGAGGCCGTGGAAGGTCTGTGGAGCACACCGCGTGGTCTCGTCGATGAGCGAGGCCTGATCATCATACACGCTGTCGGAGCTGACATAGACCACCTGGGCCAGCCGGACGCGACTGAGGAACGCGCTCACATGGGCTCCCATGGTCAGATTGGCCATGAAGGTCTTGACATCCTTGCCTTTGTCAGGCGTCAGGGCTGACACGATGACGAGGCTGTCCCCCTCGTCGACGAGCTGTACCAACCGCTCCACCGATTCAGCCTGGCGAAGATCCACGTCAGCGGAAGACAGCGGCAGTGTCGGCACCTCATGCCCTCGCAAATGCTCGATCAGGTCCGCCCCGACGAACCCTGACGCCCCAAGCACCACGACTCGACGCGGCCTGCTTGGCGCCTCCGACGCGTGGGTCAGCATAGGACGGGGTCCTCCGTCAATGTCGGCACTCCCAGGCGCCGCTGCCGCAGGCCGGTCTCCTGACAGCCTGCCGGGTCCAGCATCCCCAATGGATCAATGACCAGACGGCCTCTCATGATCCGAGCGACGCGTGTCAGATCCACCGATGCAAACTCCGGCCAAGACGTCAGAATCGCCAAGGCGTCCGCTTCCCCACATGCCTCCAGCGGCGTGGACACCTGGGTGAACCGAGGCCAGTCTGGACGCGTGAGCCGGATGGCCGGATCGTAGGCCTGCACCCGGATGCCGGAGCCGGATAAGGTTTCCAACAACGCCAGTGCCGGGGAGTTTTTCGTGGAGTGGGTATGCGGTTTATAGGCCAGGCCCCAGACCGCAATCATGGGATCCGTCTGACAGGACAAGACCTCGCGGGCGAGCGTCGTCAACACCCAGCCCTGTCGGTGCGCGCTATTGACCAACCAGGCCTCGACCATCCGGGCATCTGTTCCGGCCGCCTGAGCCAAGCGACTGAAAGTCGAGAGGTCCCGTTCGAGATTGCCTCCCGACAGACCAAGCCCCGGAGTGACATAGGCCCGCGGCCCGATGCGCGCATCCAATCGCAGCGCGGGGATGATCTCCGACCAATCCGCCCCAATCGCCTCGCACAACTCCGCCAGTATGTTCGTAGTCGAGACCGACGAGACGAGAAACATGTTGATGGCAATCTTGGCCAGTTCAGCGCTTTCATAGCGCATCGGCAGAATCGGGCAGCTGAAACTGGCCAGCAGGTTCGCATACGCCTCCGGAAGCGCCTGTTGCGGTCTTGCGCAGCCGACAATCATCCGCTCCGGAGAGAGCGCCCGCTCCACAGCCTGACCGAAAATCAAGGTCTCGGCCTGATAGAACACCTCCAGACGCCGATCAGCCCATCTCCGTGCCAACTGTCTGGTGAATCCAGGCGGCACCTGGCTCAGCACGACCACGCTCATTCCTGGAGCGGCTTGTTGTTCGACGGTATCTAACAGCCGGTTGATGGGCCCAAACTCGCTTGTGTTGTCCACGCTCGTGGGCACATCCTCCGCACAGATCACCACGGCGCATGCGGCAAGGGCTTGAGGATCGCTGGTAAACCGAATCCGTGGTCGGGCGGATGCCAGCAACTCCTGGAGACCAGGCTCCACCACCGGCAACTGCCCTCGCCGAAGCGCTTCACATCGCGTGACGTCAGGATCAAAGGCGACGACGTCATGGCCTTTTGAGGCGGCGACGATGCTGGAAACAATCCCCAGGTGCGAGAGCCCGGCAAATCCGATCATGCCGGCACCTCGTGTCCGATCGCACGATCCAGTCCGTGCAACACCGCCGCAATCCAGATATCGTTCTCCAGGTTGGTCCCTCCGCTTCGGCACAATTGCTTGAAATAGGCATATTCCAAGGCCCAGGTGGGATCGGCTTGCTCCAACGTGTCCACGTGTTCTGAGGGTCGCCCGCTGGGCAAGACTCGATGCCGAAGGATGAAGCGGCTTGGGCCCCACTTGCAGAGCCCATGGATATGCGCACTGCCCCGTTCGCCGAACACATCGAGCGTAAACGTATTGCGCCAGGCAACGAATGTTCCCTCCCACTCCATCACCGGCCTGCCGGTCACCCCAAACAGCACGTGATCAAAGGCCTCATTCTCAAACCGATTCGCGCTCCATAACTCAAACTTGCCATCGATCTCACCGAACAGAAACAAGCCAATGTCCAACAGATGCGAGCCGAGATCCGACAACACCCCGCGCCCTTGGTCTCGCCAGAGGGAGCTCCGGACATCGCGCGCCGTCCCGTTGCCGTAGAAGCCTCGCACGAGATAGAGCGGCCCAAGCGTCCCGGCATCGAGAAGCGCCTTCATCCGCACGATATGCGGCTCAAACCGATGGTTGTAGGCCGTGTAGCAGGCCACGTAGCTCTCGCGTGCCAGTGTCTCGAACTCCCGCAACGTCTCGACGTCAGCGGACACCAACGGCTTCTCGACCAGGACATGCTTGCGATGGGACAGGAGATACCGCAAGAGGCCCGCCTTGGTGTGATCAGGTGTGCAAACCAGCGCCGCATCGAATGAGTCCAGCGGCACCTCTTCAATCGCGTGGAAGGTCGCCTCCTCAACCACAGGGTCAACGGTCGCCACGACCTCATCCTTCGCGACGGCCATGCGCTTGCGCCCTTGGACGCCAAGTCCGATAACCACGATTCTCATCGCCATGCTAGACGTACTCGTAGCGAACCTGGCGTTCGACGGCTTGGAGTTTCTCAAGAATCTGCTCAAGGGAAACGGGAAGATTCCCTTCGTGCTCACAAGCCACCGCGGCAGCCATGGCCCCAAGGATTGAGGCAATCACGGGGGACTGCGTGGCGACCAGCGCCAGGGTGGCATACGCCAGGAGGGCATCGCCAGCTCCCACTGGATCAACCACCCGCTCTGCAAAACTATCAATCGTGAAGAAGGAACGAACATCCTCGCTGGGCGCCCTGTACGTCACCAATCCCCGATCCCCCAGTTTGAGCATGAGGACCTTGCACTTCGCTTTCATGTAGAGGGTGTAGGCCAGTGGGCGAATGACAGAATCCTGATCTCCTAAGGCGAATCGCGCTTCCCGCTCATTGGGGGTGATGAGATCGAATCCTTGAAACTCCAGGATATTGCCCCAGCGACTCGCGACTTGACTATCCGCTGCTCGGAATATGCCTCCTGGGATCGCCGAGGTTAGATGAGGAATCGTTTGAGAGCTAAAGATCCCGTGGCGAAAATCACTGAAGAGCACCGCATCGACGTGTGAGGACGTCAGCGAATCGCAGAGCTGTTCAAGTGTCTTGTCAGAAATTGGACGGTTGTCGAGTCGATCCACCTTTAGCATCCGGTACCCATCCGCGATAAATACGTTCTTTTGTGTGGTCGGTCTGGTGTGATCAACACATGGTCCACACTCGACCCCGCTGGTCGCGAGATCGTTCAGGACAAAATCTTTGAGGGGATCTTCGCCCAACACGGTGGACAGCGTGACCGCAGCCCCCGTTTTCCGAAGATGCTTGGCGACGACACCCGCTCCGCCGACAAAATCAACCTTTCGTTCATATTTCACACTGAAGGTCGGGGTCTTTGCCGTCGCGCCAATCAGACTGCAGTACGTATGCGAGTCGACAATGGTGTCGCCGAGCACGTGGACTCGAATTCTGTCAAAGTCGTCCAGCGCCTTACGGAGACCGTCGAACGTAATCCCCTCTGACTCCATCAGGGTCACCAGTTTTTCTGCAGAGAGTTTCGGTGGTCCGGACTCAAGAAGGAGTGAGGAAGAATAGACGATGTCACCGGGCGTAAAAATGAGCTCTCCACCGTATGACTCTAACACTTTGAGCTCTTCGCGAGTCTTGGGATGGAGACCATCTTTCGAGTACTCGTACCCTTTCGCGAAGAAATCGGGTTGCAAGAAGGCGATAGTGTCAATCGGGGTGGGGTTCTCATCCACCATGACGTAATCGACGACTTCAAGCGCGGCGAGGTTCATCGCCCGTAAATCTTGTGGGACAAAGGGGCGAAAATTGGCCTTCGCGATATGGGCATCACAGGTCAAGCTGGTGATCAAGATGTCTGCCTTGCTTTTGGCGTACATGAGATGGCGGATGTGGCCTGGATGGACCAGATCAAACGTCCCATGACACATGATCACCTTCCGTGGACGTGGACGTGGACCAATAATCTGGCGAAGCTCCTCCCGGCTCTTGATCTTCCTCTGATAACCCCGTTCTTCAGGACGCACGGTCATCGCGTCACTCGGCGATAAACCAGTAGTAATCACCGGTATAGCCGACTCCAGCAAAGAGCCGTTGCCAATCCTCGACCGCCATATAGGTCTTCGCCGTCAAGATCCACTGGGTGAGGCGCTCTCGTTCCTCTGTCGTTCTCCAGGCGTCCACGGTAATGAAGGCATGGGCTCTGGAGACCCGTTGAATCTCTCGCAGGGCCTGTCGGCATTCCTCAAGTGGAAGATTATGGATGGTATTAATCGAAATCACGAGGTCAAATGAGCGATCTGGATAGGGTAGCTTCGTCGCATCCCCCACACGGATATAGGGTTTCATATCCTCGATAGCGTGATCGTAGGCGTACTGCGAAATATCAATCCCCGCAATCACCATCTTCGGCATGAGCTGTTTGAAGTCGTACATCATAAACCCCTTGGCGCACCCGACATCGAGTACCGCCGCGTCCTCTGCGAGGTTGTAGTAGTCGCGGAAGCGCTTCACGGTCTCCGTCCAGAAGCGCGGATGATACGTATACCCTCCATAGCCGTTCAGGCGATCGCCGTCGAAATACTCCTTTCCAAACCGCCCCGCAATGGCGCGATGCTCCGCGGTCACCAGTCTGGCGCGCGCTTCAAGGGGCCGTTTGAAGCGCGGGTACCGGTCGAGCAGATTGATTTCCTTGCCCATCGAGTCCTCCTGACGTGTCAATGGTACCCCGCCTGCGCAAGATCTCAGGGAGACGCTCATCGAGCGTGGTGAATCGACATGGTGTCGCGGACAGGAACCTGCTGACGTCCAACGAATTGTCGGTTGGCCGTGGCTCCACGAAGGTGAAGTCTCGGATGGAGCACCGCTGCACGAGTCTCTCCCGTCCAATGGCAGCCGCCAGGCGCCGTGCCAGGGTGTAGCGCGTGTCCCGCTGCGACGAAGCGACATGGTAGACCCCGGTGGCACGGAGGTTCAGCAAGGCATGCAGCGCCTTCGGGATATCCTCCACGCACGTGGGACAGATTGTCTGATCGTCTGCACCGCGCACGCACTGCCCACGCTTCAGGGCGGTGAGCATCTGCCCGATCGGCGAGGGATCGTCGGGAGCCAGGCTGTAGAGCTTGCTCATCCGGATGATGAGAGACCTCTGGGCTTGGCCGAGGAGGAATTCCTCCACCGTATGCTTCTGGCGGCCGTACTCGGTTGTCGGCTCCCGGGGATCATCTTCGCGATAGTTCCCGCGGTCCCCCTTGAAGACGAGGTCAGACGAGCAGAAGATCGGCCGGATGCCCTTCGCCAGCAGCTGCTCCAGCAACGCGATGGTGTGCGTCACGTTGAATCGCCTGGTCGTCTCCGGGTCGCGCGCACAGGCATCGAGGCTTGTGATACTGCTGCATACAAACACGTGCGTAATCCCCTTCGGCAGCTGCTTGGCGAAGTCGCCGAGCGGCTGCGCAAGATCCAGTTTGAGGTCCGCGCCAGGCTTGTGCGAGGCGCAGACCACCGGCATCCCTGCCTGCAGGAAATAGGCCGCCACATGCGATCCCAACAACCCCCCAGAGCCCACGATGAGCAGCATTCAGTACAAGGTTGATGGGATGAGCGGCTCCAGTTCCTTAAACAGGTCTGGCTGCTCGTACAGCTCCTTAAAGGAGAGCGGCCCGTCGTAATCCGGGAAGAAGCGGTAGAACGTCTTCTTGGAGTATTCCCGCACGATGTCCAGTTGCTCGAGCGTGATCCCCACCATGCGGGTGTACTTCATCTGGCGCTCCAGGGTGGGGAAGTTGATCCGGTCCCAGTCGAACGCCCGGATGACGCCCATCTCATACGCCTTAAACTCCTCCGTCTCATACAACGCCACCGTGCGTTTGATGACCCGGTTGATCTTGTCTTGATCATCGAGCCGGCCCTCCCGCATCACCTGCCGCATGAGGCGCGTCCCGACCATGGGGGTGGCGATCGAAAACACGGAGTAGTCGATCTCCGGGTGCGCCTCGGCGAAGCGCACGGTCTCCAAGATCTCGTGTCGCTTCTCCCCCGGCATCCCGACGACGAACATCCCGATGATCTCGAGGCCCAGCTCGTGGGCCCATCGCACCACGTTATGGTGGTGCTCCGCTCTCGAGTAGACCTTACCCACCACTTCCTTCAGCACCCGATTGCTGCCGGATTCCAGCGGGCAGATGATCCGGTACATCCCGGTTTCCTTCATCGCCGCCAGCGCATCGCGAGTCAGCGGCCACAACGGCTGGCCCTGGGCGACGAACCAATGGAAGGTGAGGCGGCGGCGGCGCAGCTCATCGGTGAACTCCAGGATCTGCGCCTCGTTCTGTACGAAGAGGTCGTCAAAAAAATGAATCTCCTCGATCCCGCCCTCGAGCGCCTGCTCGATCTCCGCCATGACGAGGTCGAGCGGTTTGCGGCGGTATTTCTGTCGTTCGCCTCGCAGATGGGCGACGCAGCAGAATGAGCAACGCAAGACACAGCCGCGCGAGGTCATGATGTCCCGATACCGCCGGCTTTTCTCCGGAAAGCGGATCTTGGCGCGTTCCAACGTCTGGGTATACTGGAGGTGCTGATCGGCATCAAGCACGTGGTAGGCGGGAAGCCGCAGCTGTAAGACATCGACGACCGGATAGCCCTCGGATACGAAGACCTCGCCGGAGGTCGTGCGGAACGCCACGCCGCGGACACCGGAGGGATCGCCCCCCTGGTTCAGCGTCGTCAACAGTTCCGCGACCGCGAAATCCACTTCCCCCTTGATGGAATAGTCGCAGATACGGGCTTCCACGGCGCGGCCGGGATAGTTGGTCGCCTGGCCGCCTGTGAGCACCGTCAGGACATGGGGCACCGCGTGGCGGGCCAGCTCGAAAACCCGCTTGCCGTCCCAGTCCTGCGCGGTGGCGAAGGTGAGGATCGACTGCACCAGGACGACCGCATCGGGCTGGACGTCTCGCAGGTACGCCTCATACCGCTCGAACCGGCCGGTCGTGTACGCGCCGAGGTCGAAGAGCTTCACCGTAAACCCCCGATGGAGCAAATCCGCGGCGACACTCGTCGGCTCCACCGGAGACACCAGCCGGTACGCCTCGAAATCCGGCCGATCCGGAGCGGCATCACCCTCCTCGTCCTTGTTCACCAGCGGCGGCACGACGATCAGCACCTTGGCAATCATCCTCGAAGGGCCTCCTCGTTGACCTCGATACCGATCCCGATGAGGTAGTGCGCCATGGGGGAGAAGCCGGTGTGCACGATCTCGTCGTTCATCGAAAAGATCAACGCATGGTGAAAGTAGCGAAACAGCAGGTCCCTCAATGTCTCGGCGCTCTGGAGGTTGATATGACCGGCTCGACTCCCCTCGCTGGCATGTTCCTTGGCTGCGACGTTCGGTGTTCCCATGATGCACATCCCGTGCTCGCGGAGGGAGCGGCTGACGTTGGCTAGGAAGCGGTCCTCCAAGGCCGGCGGGATATGCTCGATGACATCCAACGAATACGCGGCATCAAATCGGGACACGAGCGGCTCGGCGGTCATGTCGTGGACCGCGAAGGTGCATCGCGTTTCGCCTTCTTCTGCAAAGCGCGCCTGCGCATCTTCCACGACGGCCGGCTCCAAATCAATGCCGTGGATCGTCTCAACGGTCTGGAGCACGACCGGCATCCCGAATCCATCCCCGCAGCCAATCTCCAGCACGGCGCGCTTGCCGGTCAGCATCTTGGCCGTGAACTTGTACCTGGCCAAGAGAAATCCGAGGTGCCGTGGATCGGTGCGCCAGATATGGCTGGTCCACGGTCCGAGCCGGACCGGTCCCTGCCCCTCGTAGGTGTCCAATTGCACTTGGTTCTGCGCCTCTTTCGCCACTCGCGGACTCATGTTCGGCTCCCTGCGACAAGGGCGGGACTCGCCCTGAATTCCCTCTCGACGGTCTTGATGATGCCGTGGCGGCTGAAACCCAATCGTTCACAGTGCTCTTCGTAGGATCCATAGTCCCGAATGAACGCCTCCGGGAGATGAAGAAAGGCATGCTGCACACGTGGGATGCCCCGTGTCGCCCGAAGCACCTCTGATCCCACGCCGCCGGTCCAGGTATGCTCCTCGATGACAAGGACATGCCGCGTCTTGCGGACACTGGTCCGAATGAGTTCCGTGTCAATCGGGTGAATCGTGTGGAGATAGAGGATGTCCGTCTGCCACCCCCTCTCGCCCAGGGCATCACGAGCCGCAAGGGCATGGCGCAGTTGGGGTCCGATCGCGATCAGTGTGAGATCGCTGCCGTCTGTCAGTCTCACACCAGTGCCGAAGCGGATGTCGTCATGGCGAAACATCTGCCCATGCGTGTGCGACGGCATGCGAACCAGGGTGACCTTGCCGCTCCGGTACGTCTGGCGAAAGAGCGCATCAAACTCCTCGGGGCTGGCGGGGTACACAATCTGCGTGTTCGGGAGGCTCTTCAGCAAGGCGAAATCATCGTAGCAATGGTGGGTGCACCCGAGATTGGAGTAGTCAAAGGCGCTCCCAATGGTGATCAGCGTGCCGCCGAGCTGTTGATAGCAGAAGTCGAGTTTGATTTGTTCAAATGAACGCTCCACAATGAAGGGCGCAATCGTGTGGACGACAGGAGACAACCCCGTCTTTGCCAGTCCCGCCGCCATACTCAGGATGGTCGGTTCGCAGATGCCCACGTTGTAGTACCGCCCGGGGCACGCCTGGGCGAACGGCTGCAGGATGAAGTGGCTGATGTCACCCACGAGGACGACGAGTCGGGGATCTTCCTGGCCCACCTGCAGCAGGGTGTTGGCAAATTGTTGTCGCATCACGTTGGGGCCGCCCATCAGGCCAATACCTCTCGCATCTGTTGGTGTTCTTCCGCGGTCGGAATGCGGTGGTGCCACACGCCGTGACCTTCGAGCATGGGGACCCCCTTGCCCTTCACCGTCCTGGCGATGACCACCGTCGGCGTGCCCGCGGGCTGGAACACGATACGGTCGAAGGCTGCCCCTAACTCCGGCGCGGAGTGCCCGTCAACGACCTGGGTCTTCCACCCAAAGGCCCTCCATTTGGCCGGCAGATCGTCCCGCGGCATGAGCTGGGCGGCGGATCCATTCCAATCCACGATCACACACAGGTTGCCAAGCTGAAGATTATTCGCCACATTGGCCGCTTCCCACACCGTCCCTTCGTGGCACTCCCCATCACCGACGAGGACGAAGATCCGGTTGGTCATGCCGAGGATTCGAAGACCCAATGCCAGACCCACGGTAAATGGGAAACCGTGGCCGAGCGAACCGGTTGAGGCTTCAACCCCCGGCACCTTCGTGCAGTCGGGATGCTCTCCGAGGATACCGCCTGACGTGCAGAAGGCGTCGAGATCGCGCTGGCTGAGGAAGCCGCGCTCCGCCAGCACAACATAGAGCGCAACGCACCCGTGGCCTTTGCTCAAGATGAAGTAATCTCGATTCGGATCCTGAGGATGGCGAGGATCCACCTTCAGGTATTCGCGATACAACAGCGCCACGATATCCACGATGGAGAAGGCGCTCGGGATGTGCCCATCCTTTCCTCGGTAGACCACGTCGATGATTTTCCGGCGCAAGTCGTTATTCATCATCGTCATCATGACTGCCCGAAATACCCCCGTCCCTGCCCGCCATCGATGGGGACGATCGAGCCGATGAAGAAGGACGCCTGCTCTGAGCACAGAAAGGCCACCGCGCTGCCGATTTCGTCCGGCTGCCCAAAGCGGTGACTCGCCATGCGCTCTTGCAGGTATTGCTTCACGTGATCAGGACGCGTTTGAGCCGCCAGATCCCAGTAGCCGCCTTTGGTGAAAATCGCTCCAGGGAGCACCGCGGTCACGACCACCCCTTCAGAGGCCAGCACACGACCTAAACTTCTCGCGTAGGCGGTGAGGGCCGCCTTGACGGCGCAGTACGTCACCGGCCCGTGATTCTCCATGGAGGCAATCGACGAGATATGCACCACCCGTCCCCACCGCCGCCGCCGCATCGAGGGGAGCAATCGCACATTCAAGTCGATGGCCACCTCAAGGTTGAAACGCCACACCTTCCGCCAGTCCGAGACGGGGCAGAACGGATCGCTGATCTCTAAGGTACCGCCAAGATTATGAATCACGATGTCAATGGGACTAACGTCCAACGCCTTCAACCGTTTCATCAACCTCGTGGGCGCTCCGGTCGACATCAAATCCAACGGCACGCTCAGATGCCCTGCCTGGGCTCCCCCCATGTCCTCGACGAGCGTGTTCAGATCCCTCGCACGGCGCGAGACGACCACCACCCGCACCCCTTCCCGGGCGAGGCACAGGGCGATTGAGCGGCCGATGCCGCGTCCCGCGCCTGTCACTAATGCCCGTCGTCCACGAATGCCAAGGTCCATATCAGATCAGATGGAGTGGATAGATGATGTGCTTGGGACGCCTCGCCAACAACTTGGTGAGGATGGGCTTCACGTTGTCTAGCGCCGTCAGGAAGATCGAGGCGCCCTCGAGATCCGCTACCCCAGACGGCGACCGGATCGTCAACGGCAGGTTCCCATAGTGCAGCCCATCCTTTGTCGGATCATCGTCCAGGACCGCGGTCAGCAGCGAGAGGTCGTTGCCAAGGTGGTAGGCTAAGATTGGCAACATGGCCGCCGCGCCGTAGCCGTAGACACGGGTGCCTTCAAACGTGCTGAGTACCTCATTCGTCGAAGCCATCTGCCGTCTGAAGAGTTCGTAGGCCGCCTGGACTGACGCCGGAGTCACCGCGGGTGGTGCCTCGTCGGCCTGGCGCAGTCCCCCTCCACGCTGTTTCACAAATGCCATCACCAGGGCTCCCCACTCGTGATAGTTCACCCAATGGGCCCGGTAGTGGAAGCCGACCTCCCCCAGCAGCCTCTGGAACGAGCTTAGTGAAAAATACTGCACGTGCTGATGGAACACGTGATCGAATCGCAACCGGCGGACGAGGGCCTCGAAGCCAGGTACCTCGAAGAGAAAAAGGGCATCCTCCGTGGAGGCCTCGAACAACTTTGAGAGCGCAGCGCGCGGGTCCCCGATATGCTCCAGCGTGTGCCGACACAGCACCAGATCGGGTGGGGCCTCCAAGGCCTGAGGCAGGTCGACCTCCTCCACTGTTGCCCCGATGACGTTGATGCGAGCGTCTCGTTCATCCGGCTGGGCCTGGCGCTTCTCATCGGCATTCCATACCGGATCGATCCCCACCCGTGACTCCACCCATCCATCAAGCTGCCGGAGGAGATGGAGATCGTTACACCCTACGTCCAGGACACGATGAAAGCTCCTGTCAGCGCTGAGCTCGCGTAGTTTCGAGAGAAAAAAGCCGGTGCCTTGCTTCGCGGTGTCGCTCACCGAGGTTCGAAAGCTGTAGCTCTCGCCGTAGAGCAGCGAGGGACGCACCTGATAGACCAGTTGCCCGTGACCGCAGGAGGGGCAGACGGCCAAGTGCTGATCGATCCCTGCCACAGACTCGTTGTTGAACGCCTTTGCGTAGAGACCTGTGAGAGGAAGGCCTGGCAGATCGAGGACCGCCTCAGGTCTCTCCCCGCAGACGCCGCAGCGCTGCGCCCGCTGGGTGATAGATTCGATGCTCACCTGTTCCACGTGATCCTCCCGCTCAGAATGCTGAGCGGTGTTTTCCTCCGTCCACATGAAAGCACTCTCCGGTGATCCAGCCGGCCTTCTCTGAAGCAAGAAACGACACGAGTTCAGCCACGTCTTCGCATACACCGAGTCGGCCAAGAGGAATCCTTGACGCTCCCTCCGCGTCGATGCGGACGCGCGCGTCCGCCAGGGGGATGTTGTGCGTCCGTGCCACATAGTCGGCCAACCCCTGCCTGGCCTCGGAGCTCACCTGACCGGGACAGACCACATTGACGAGGATGCCATTGGGAGCGCACAGGTTCGCGAGATGTTTACTCAGATTAATGATGGCGGCTTTGCTCGCCGCATAGTGTGGAGCGAGCTGGCTGGGTTCGACGCCCGTAATGGAGGCCATGTTGATGATGCGACCGCCTGCTGATTTTCGGAGCCAGGGAAGGGCCGCTTGGACAAAGTACACCACCGTCATGACGTTGAGCTCAAAGGTGTGGATCCAGTCCTCCTTCGTCAACTCCGCGAACTCGGCAATGCGGTTGGCGCCTCCCACGTTATTGACCAAGATGTCCAGCCCACCGAAGTGCCGCACCGCCGACTCGACGACGGCTCGGACCGCGTTCGGGTCTGTCGCGTCCGCGGCAATCGGCAGCACGTTCCCGCCGTAGCCGTTGGCTTCCTGAGCCGCCTGCTCCAGTGCCTCAGGGCCCCGCGCCGTCACGACGACCTTCGCTCCTCCCCGGGCGAGCGATCGGGCAATGGCCCTGCCGATTCCTTTGCTGCTCCCGGTGACGAGGGCCACGCGTCCTTCCATCGTCCCGCACGGCCTCACGCGGCTGCCAGCGCGTGCTCTTCCTGGCAGAGGACTTCTCGGAAGAGACGTGTGGTCGGCCAGACACGCATCAAGATTCTCCCCATCCCGTCAAGGGTGTTGCCATACTGTCGGAGATATCCCTGGATCATCTCGCGCTGCCTGGCGCTGTGACAGAACCGCAGCTCAACAGTCCTCCCCTCGAGGAAATAGTCCCGAGGGTCCACCGCGTAGTGATGCTCCCCGATTCCAGGGAAGTCAAAATGGAACCTCCCATGGTATTCGCGCCCTTCGGTCAGCCGGGCCTTTCGACATTGACTGTAGTCTCTCAATTCCCTGATGTACACTCCCATCACCTCATCAAGACACCCTCGTTCGTTGAGGAGTGCGGTCATCTCCTCAAACAAAACGTCATGCAGCGTCCCCTGCAATTGGAAAAAGGCGATCGCTTTCGACGTCGCCATCTCATTGGTGCTTTCCTCATGACCCAGCAGCTCGTCAAGGTGTTGACTGACGTACCCCTCCAGCTCCTCTCGTGTCGCCCACAACCGCTTGGTGGTTTCCTCACGGAAGGTCTCGTAGAACCGCCTCAGGGCCTCGTGGGAGGATCGTCGCTGCTGATGCACGCGCAAGAGGAAATCAAACCATGAGCAGCCCAGCCACTTACACAACCCCTGCAGCTCGACGAAGACTCTGCCGTTATGGAGGATCTCGACGGTCAGGTTCAGCTCCCGACACTCGAGGTAGTCCTCAAACGTCAGGGTGCTGTTCTCCACACAGATTTCTTCGGACTCCACCGCAAGGATCGCCTTGCCCAGGAGGTCGTAGCGTCCAAAGGATCGAGGCATGATCCGAAACCTGGTCTTCATGGCATACCGCTGGCGGGTCTCAGGGGTGTTCAGCTCGGTCTGCGGAAGCATAATCAGTTGGTACATCCGCACGATTCCCAAATCCGCTTCGACCACGTCTCGCAACGATTTGGTGTGGGCCTGTTTGGAGTCTCCCGGAAGACCCAAGATGAGTTCGGTGTAGGTATCGGCGCCCGTCTCGGTGGTCTGCTTCGCCATGACGTTGAGCGCGTCCAAGGAGATGTTGGCTCGTTGAATATTCTGCAGGACGGTGGGGTCGGTGGATTGGAGGGACGCGGCCACGTTCAGGGACCCATTGAGCATCGAGGCCACCTCGATGACGCGCTCCTTCTGGTTCTTCCCTGTTGAGACGACGAGCCGCTTCGGCCAACCGTATCGCTGCTGAATCGAGCTGATGATCTTGGCTTTTTCACGATCCTGCTGATACATCCCGAAATTGGCGTCCGTCAGGTAGAGGTCAGGCACGCTGCCCACCCGCTGGGCAATGTAGTCGAGCTCCTCGGCGATGCCGACACGTTGCGCGACCTTGTTGTAATACGTCGCCCCCTCACTGCAGAAGGTGCAGGTAAACGGACAGCCGCGCGTGGTGTGAATCATCGGGGAGAGGACCCCGTCAAAGAATTTGTCCATCAGGCCCATGAGGTAGGGCGAAGGGAGTTGCTCGAGCTCAGTGAGGCGGGGGAGGATCTCACCGGTCACCAGTGTCCCCTGCCACTGATAGTGGCAGTTCGGGAGGGATCTGCCGGAGCGCTTCAACGCCGCGGGGTCATACCCGCAGTCCTCAAGGCCGTGCAGCAGTTCGACCATCGGCAGCTCCCCTTCCTTCACGAGATAGAAGTCGATCAGGGGGTACCGCTGCCAAAAGGCCAGCATTTCTTGCTCTCTCAAGCCATAATTCGGTCCCCCGAAAACAATCACGATCTCAGGATAGGCGTGTTTGATCTGCCGCGCATACTCGTACGAGAGGTTGCAGGTCCAGGAATAATTCGAAAATCCAACTAGCCGCGGGCGTCGGCGTGCCATCGCGGCCGAGAGATCCTGCGGATACTTGAACAGCTCGACCTCGATCCTGTTAGGACAACGCTCCACCACATACGCGCCCACCAAGCCGGCCGCCAGCGGATGGACGTTCGAAGAGATGACGGGGCCGGTATGCGTCAAATCGGCCAAATAGATCACGGATCTCATGACGAGGGCGCCTCCCCCCGTTGCTGGTCGAACGCGAACAGTAAGTCAAACGGTTCCTGCGTCGTCAATCCTCCGTCAACAATGAGGCACTGACCGGTGATAAATGAGGCCTCCGGCGAACACAGAAACAGGCAGGCGTGCGCCACATCGTCAGAGCCGCCGACATGCCGCAGGGGGTGGCAAAATTCAGCGAGGTCTCGATAGCGATGGTTCTCGTCTTGTGTATACCGATCCCAATGCTCCTGTTGTACGATGAATCCGGGCAGGATGGCGTTGACCCGAACCCCCACCCTTCCGGCAGAGGCCGCCAGATACCGCGTCAGTTGCACCAGTCCGGCTTTGGCCACATGATAGGAGACCGAGGCCGATGGGGTCGTCACAAACGCCAAGACCGAACTGATATTCACAATGCTCCCCCCGCCCGTCTTCTCCATCATGCGGATCGCCTCTTGAGCGGCAAAGAACGGAGCCCGCAGGGAAACCGCCATCCCGCGTTCCCAACTCTCCTCATCCTCCTCAAACAAGCCGGCTTTCACGGTCCACCGGGCGTTATTGATCAAGATATCCAGCCGTCCGAATTGTTGGACGATCTGACGAACCATCGTTTGAGGCACACCGCGCTGACTTAAATCGGTCGGGAGGAACTCCGCCGTCGCACCCCGGTCGCGGAGTTCAGCCTTCGCCGCCTCGCCGGTCCGCTGATCGATGTCGCAGAGGACCACCGCGGCCCCTTCCTGTCCAAACGCGTGGGCAATCCGCCTCCCGATGCCCCGCGCACCACCTGTCACAGCCACGACCTGACCAACAAAGTGACGGTCGAGATCCTTCATGCCATCTTCAACACACACCGGACCGCCTCACCCCGACGGACGGCCTCCAATGCCTCATTGACGTTATCCAGGCTGTACCGATGGGTAATCTGCTCATCTAATTTCAGTCGCTTCCGGCGGTAGAGCTGGAGGTAGCGAGGGATGTCCGAATCCGGTTGCGTTGCCCCGCCGTGCGACCCGATAATTCGGCGGCCAAAATGAAGCGGATAGGCGTCAATCGTGATCGGCTGCTGCGCGTCATGCACACCGGCCATGACGGTCTTGCCGGCGTCACCGGTCACGCGGTAGGCGAGCTGAAACACCTCCCGCTTCCCTGTGGTGTCCACTGCGACATCAAACCCTGCTCCTTCGGTCAGATCCTTCAACCGTGCCTCCAGCCCTGTCTCAGCCTGCGCCACAGAGACCGTGTGGGTCGCGCCGAACGCGCACGCCTGCACGAGCTTCCGATCATCTACGTCCACCGCGACAATCGGATCGGCATGCACCAGGTCGGCTCCCTGTACCACGTTCAATCCAATCCCACCCACCCCGAAGACCACCAGCGACTGGCCTGGTGTCACGTTGGCTTCGTGAATGACAATGCCCAATCCGGTGGTCACACTGCATCCGAGCAGGCAGGCGACGCCCGGGTTGATGTCGTGTGGAATTGGCGTGACGCGGTTCTCCGACACCACCGTGTACTCACTGAACGTCGTCACCCGTCCCGCGTTGATCACGGTCCCGTCGAGCCGGAATATCGGGGGGGCAGACTCAATACCGGAGCCTTCCATCCAATGCAGCACCACCTGGTCGCCAGGCTTGATCTTCCGGACTCCCGGACCCACCTCCACGACCCGGCCTGCGCCTTCATGGCCCAGCAAGTGAGGGAGGAAGCGGTCCTGCCCTCGACGGCCGCTGATTTCATTCAGCTGGCTGCCGCAGATCCCGCTGCACTGGACCCGCACGAGTACCTGTCCGACGTCCACCGGCGGGATCTCGATGTCCGCAATGAGGAGTGGCGCATTCTGTTCCACCAAAATCGCCGCTTTCGCGATGCGCGGCCGGACTGCCTCCTCCATCGCCATGACTGGCTGTGTCATCGCCGCCCGCCCCGCTCACCTGACCCAGATGCCGCCAACGTCTCCCGCTCCTCAAGCGGCACCAATGCATAGCGTTCAGACTGATGCTGATATTCCAGCGGAACGTCCTTGAGGACGTCCCAATACCGCTCGACCCATTGCTTCACATCCGCCAATCCTTCGTCCAGCGAGACCTTCGGTTCCCAGCCAAGCATGGTTCGGGCCCGCGTGGAATCAATCACGTACGCGGCATCCTGTCCGGGACGCTCACCAACCACAGTAGTCGTAACCGTCCTGTCGCGGCCCAGCAGTACGCAGATTCGCTCCACCACCTCCCGCACCGCATACCCACGGTCCGGAGACAAGTGATAGATCGAGCCCGGAGTCCCGATCTCCATCGCAGCCAGCTCGCCGCGTGACACGTCCCGGATATGGATATAGGACTTCACGGCCACTCCGCCACCATGCAGGGGGATGGTCTGCCCTCGCTTGAGCGAAATCATCGATTTTGGAATGATCTTCCATGGCTGCTGGCCAGCCCCGTAGACGTTGGTGGCGCGGATCATAATGAGAGGAAACCGGAACTGCTTGACCAAAGTGAACAGGAACAGGTCTGCGGCCGCTTTTGAAGCGGCATACGGCGTACTGGGATTCAACGGCGCATCTTCTCGGACGCGCCCGACGCAGGTCCCATACACTTCCGGTGAAGAAATGTGGACATAGCGCCAACACCATGACTGGTCTTTCAAGTAATTCGCCAGGGCCACCAGGGAGGCCACGTTGGTCTGGAACCACTGCTCTGGATAGTCCCAACTCGGCGCCACCTCGCTCTGCGCCGCGAAATTGACCACAACGCTGGGCTTCCGGTCGTCAAGGAGGCGAACCAGCTCTGACATGTTGCGGTTCACATCTATTTGAGAGAACGTGAAGGCAGCCCCCTGCCGCCGTTTGTAGGGAAGGAAGGTGGCGCTCTTCTCAGGCGAGCGGCTGATCCCAATCACTTCGTTGCGCGGGTCCTCCAGCAGCAGGTCGATGAAGTCACTGCCCGAGAACGAATTGCTTCCAATGACGACGATCCGTCGCGTATCAGCCATGTCAGAACGGTCCCGTGAAGTTCAAATCGGGCACATCCAGCGGCACCGAGGATACCGCCTCCGAAGCCAGACCCGGCTTGCCGGACACCCCTAATAACGCGTTTGCCTCCGCGACGATATGAACGGACCGTGGATAGTAGTCATTGGCTAATGCCGCGCTGCTCGGACAAGGACAGTCCGGCAGCGTCACCCGACGAGGAGGACGCTTGAGATGCTCGAACGCATGCTCGCAGACCAAGGCCACGATCTCCGCCGCGAACCCGCAGGTTGTCCAAGCCGCATCTGCAACGATCAGGTGCCCTGTCTTGCACACCGACTCGAGAATAGCCCGACCATCCAATGGTCTGAGGCTTCGCACGTCGATGACCTCTGCCGCAATCCCCTGCTCAGCCAAGAGTTCCGCGGCCCGAAGCGCTTCGAGCACCATGTAGGACGTTGCGACGATCGTCAGATCCTGACCCCCCCGTACCACCTTGGCTTGCCCTAACGGCACACGGTAGAGCCCCTCAGGAACCTCCCCCACGATGGTGTAGAGCCACCGATGCTCCAACACGATGACGGGGTTATCATCTTCAATGCTCGAAATGAGGAGACCTTTCACGTCATAGGGGGTGGTCGGCATGACCACCTTCAAACCAGGAATGTGGGCGAACCACGCCTGAAGGCTCTGGGAGTGTTGTGGTCCCTGTCCCCATCCGCGTCCGATGATCATGCGGATGACCACTGGGACGCTGTGCCTGCCGCCAAACATGTACCGCCACTTGGCGGCTTGGTTGACCATCTGCTCCATCGCCAACAATGAGAAATCCACACGCTGGTGGCTTAACACCGGCCTCATCCCGTTGAGGGCTGAGCCGATGGCAATTCCCGTCATCCCGTTTTCTGAGGTAGGCATATCCATCACCCGCCATGAGCCGTATCGTTGCTGGAGCCCAAGGGTGCTCCCAAAGATGCCCTTTGGATCCGGCACGCCGAGCCCCATCAGGTAGACTCGCGGGTCCTTGGCCAGACACAGGTCGAGCGCCTCGCGAATCGCTTCGTAGAACTTCAGTTCTCTCATCATGGCGCGTACACGTGCTCCAAGAGTTCCTGAGCTTCAGGAAAAAGGCTTTCCTTGGCGAAACGAAACGCCGCGTCAATCTCGCGTTCCAACGTCCGAACGATCTCTTCGTGATCCTGGCTAGTGAGGATGCCTTCACGGAGGAGGCGTTCTCGGCACCGCGCAACCGGGCACCGCTGCTTCCAGTCTTGAAATTCCTGCTCGCTTCGGTAGCCGAGGTCGTTGTCATAGTAGGGGCCGCAGTGCTCCCGCCAGCGGTAGGTCATGAACTCGAGAAACATCGGTCCCCCACCATCCCTCACCTGCCGGATGGCCTCCTGCGCGATGGCAGAGACGCTGAACACATCATTGCCGTCGCCCCGGTACGTGGCCATCCCATGTCCAGCAGCGAGCGAGGCAAGCGGTCTGCCTTCAGGTTGACGAACCGACATCGGCGAATAGACGGAATACAGGTTATTTTCGCACACGAAGACGACTGGCAGGCGCTTGAGCAACGCGAAATTCAGACTCTCGTGACACGCCCCGGCCTCCGGGGCTGCGTCGCCGAAAAAGATCACGGTCACTCGAGGCTCTTTTTGCATGACCGACCCTAACGCCGCCCCCACGGCGATCGGAATGGAGGCGGCCACAATCGGGGTTGCGCCCAAAAATCCAGCGGAGAGGTCTATCAAATGCATCGAACCGCCGCGGCCTCCGGCGCACCCCGTTGCCTTGCCATAGAGTTCTGCGACCATGGCATTGAGATCGCCGCCCTTGGCCAGGTAGTGCCCGTGCGAACGATGCCCGCTCAACACGTAGTCCTCGCGAGCCAGGTGGGCGCAGACTCCGACCGCGATCGCTTCCTGACCAATGCACAGATGGATAGGGCAACGCATCTCCTGCTGCGCATAACGTTGCGCAATAGTCTCCTCCACCATACGAATCCTGAGCAGGTTGTAATACAACCACCGCATCCTTTGGGCTTCCGGCGTCATGCCGTATCTCTTCACTTGAGTAAGGATTCAATGTGCTTGAAGAACCTCGCCCGCTCGATCGACGTGCGGTGACCCACGGTGGCGACGGCTTCTGCTCCCGCGACATTGCCGATGAACCCGACGATCTCAAGCGGCGCCTTCGCCGCGACACACAGGGCCGCCAGCGACAGAAAGGTATCCCCGGCGCCCATCCGGTCCACCACCTGATTGGCGAACGCCGGCACCTCCACAAAACCATCCTTTTCACTGTAGGAGAGGCATCCATAGGCGCCGCGGGTGGCCGTCACAGGACACCGAAGCCGCTGGGCAATCTGCTGAATCAACGACTTGAGATCCCCTCGACGATCCCGCATCTCGAGCCGAAGCTCCCTCTCCGCCAGACAGACATAGTCCACCCGTGGATACTTGGAGATGGAGTGGTAGCCGAGGTTGCCAGCGTTACACTGCGTGTTGACGACAAGGAACTTTGCCTTCTCACAGACAAGATCAATCGCCTCTCGACTGAACATCTCGTGGCCAAAGTCCACGGCCAGCACGACATCGTAGTTCGGGACTTGGGTACGCAACTCCTCACACAAGACGTCATGATCACGCGGGTCCCAAGCCTCGTCGTTGATCTCATACACCTCCAGGAATTTCGTAAAGAAATACTGGTCGATGAATCGGCGTTTCACAATCGTGGGAGCGCCTGCCCGATACAGAAACCGCGGCTGGACGTTGGGATTCAGCTTCTCTCGAATGAACGTTTCCTTCGGATCATCCACTCCAAGGAAGGTGATGAGCCCCGGCTGATCGCAAAAGTTCGCGACGTGGTTGGCCACCGCAAGGGTCCCACCGGCAAACCGTTCCATGGCAAGACGCTTGACGGCGAGCATTGGCTCCTTCGATGATTTGCCAATAGATTCACAGTATTGATATTCGTCGATGATGGCCTCTCCGACAACCAAGACCTTCAGCGGACGTGCCTGTTCCAGGTAGCAAAGCACCTCTGCTGAGGTATACCGGGATGAAAAACGCTCAAGGAACTGCGTCGCTTCCTGGGACAACAACGGCAGGTGCCGATTGATCAGATGAGAAGCACTGAAGGTGATGTCATCGGTAATCACCAGCTGTCCATTCACGGATTTGACAGCAGCCTCCTCAAGGACAATCCCGCCTGTGTGATCGTTGTCAGGGTCTTTGTAATCCGGCCCCTTCACATAGACATGAGGTTGCAGCAAGCGGATGGTTTCCACCGCCATCGGCCACCGATTCAGGGCGACATGGTCGACGCATTCCAGTGCGGCAAGGGCTTCTATGCGCAGCGATTCAGAAAAGGCTGGTCGTTGGGGACCTTTGTTGACAAAACGATCGGGGGTCACCGTCACCACCAGGACGTCACCCAGTTGCTTGGCGCGTTGAAAATATCGAACGTGCCCGATGTGGAGGAGGTCGAATACGCCGTGACACAAGACAATCTTCTTCCCCTCACCTCGCAAGCGTGCGAGATGCTCCGCCAATCGATCGAGCTCCAGACACTTGAGCTCACGACTGCTCGTTCGCACGTCAGTGGTTAGCTCTGGCATCGGTTCACTGTGAGCGTGAAAGCGAGGGGAGCGAACAGGCCCAGTACCGTCCCTTCCGTCGGGCTTCGAAATCATCAAACACGAAGTCGATCTCGTCAAATCGTCCCTCGTTGACCGCACGCAGAATCTCGTCGTGGTAAATCATGCAGCTCTCGCCAGAAAAATACCAATAGGGTGGGTACCAGTCCTCGCCGTACTTTTGTCTGAAGAGCGCGTCATCCTGCTTGAACATTTCCTTCACTCGCACCTTAAGCACCTTATCACGGCCGGTCAATCGACGGCTATCCTGTCCTATCATATGAATGAGAGGCGTGTTATTGACGGCGAGGAACCATCGTCGGCTTGTCCAACACTGGTAGCCCAGTTCCAGATCAAGATTGGCGCGCATCTGTGATGGCACCCTGTTGACTTCCGTCCAGAGGGTTCGGGAGAAGGTCGAAACCGCCCCTCCATAGGCAACTTTCCACAAGAGCCTGGTCACATCGTCGGTGTAGAGATCCTTGGGCAACCCAAACAGCTGGCTCCCATCGTGAGGCAGGGCTTCACGATACCAATCCAGCCAGGGGTGAACCTGTGCCCGCATTTTTAAGACCCACAACAGGCCTTCATAACGCCCCCTCACAAACGCCTCTTTGAGCATAGGCTCCACGGAGGCGTCAAATTGCACAGCACTCATGGTCAGTCCACCAACCTTTCCAGTGTCAAAGACCCGCTTCCAGGCCCCATCAAGTTGACCAAACCAGCGGGGGGGCCAGAGCACGTCGTTCGGCGCCTGGAGCAGAATGTCGGTATCCTCATCAAACGCCTGAATCGCCAGGTTCGCCAACGGCTGGGTGTACGTCCACTCCGGGTTCTTGATATAGGGAACACCGACCTCCCGGCAAAATGCCTCGCAGACCTTGTTTGGAAGGTAGCCGTCTTCGGCCACGACGATCTGGCCGTCGTAATCACTGTTCATAAGGCTCAGCAGCGAGCTGCGGAAGACGTCCGAATCGAACACCGTCATCACGTACAGGCCGTATTTGAGTCGCCTCGGCGCATGTTGCGCCGGAGGCTTTGGAACTTCCAGGTGGTGGATGACGGTGGCTTCGGATGCCGCGGGCTCCATCGTCAGCAACGCGTCAGCCGCGGTGTCATCCCCAATCTCACGCAGGAAGAAGGCGAGCCATCGCCGCGTCTCGGCAGCCGGTAGCCCGGAGGTGAGGCGCTGGATGAGGAATTCAATGCATGGCCCGTACCGCTGCATGGTGCGCAGCAACAGGCAGGATCGGATCAACAGCTCCTCCTTCTCGGAACACCGCACGTGCGGCACCATCTCAGTGGTTGGACGGGCCGCGTAGCGCTGGTGCCGGAACAGCACGGCTCGGCAGAGGACACCCACGGTCGAGCGCAGGTCTTCCCCGATCCGATGCCTCCGGAACAACAGGAGCAGCCGGAGCGTGATGATGATCCAGACGTCCATGAGAAGCTGAATCGCTCCGGAGCGACGCGCCCGGATACCGGATGGGTCCACCACGCGAACCAGGAATGCTAAGAGACCTCCTATGCCGCGCAGATCCTTCACCGTCACCGGTGTCATCCGGTAGTCCGCCAGCTCGCGGATCCGATTGCACAGGAGCAACCGCTCCAACGCGCGCTTCAGCGGCAGCGCCAGGACAACAGCCGGGCGGGAACTCTCCAACCGGACGTCGGTTATTTCAGATACTTGAACCATGATGCCGTTGCCTCTGCAATCGCCGTCTCATCCCACACCGGTGCGGCGCGCCAATCGTCAATCGAGCCCAACATGGTCTTGACGCCTGCTTCAAACGACACCGTCGGCACCCATCCAAGCATTGTCCGGATGCGTGTCGTATCGGCCCACGTGCAATCCGGCTCTCCAGGGCGCTTGGGCACATGGACGACTTCACCGCCTAACAGCTCCACGAGTCGATTCACTGACTGCGGCTGGCCAGCCCCGACGTTGAAGATGTCTTGCGTGCAATCGGACTCAGCCGCGAGTAGAAACGCCTTTGCCAGATCGGTTACAAAGACGAAATCCCGACGCTGCGTTCCGTCGCCTACTACCGTGAACGGCTTCCCGGCGAGCTTCTGCGCCAGGAAGACTCCAAAGACGGCGCCGTAGGCGCCGGTCGTGCGCGAGCGCGGGCCATAGGCGTTGAAGATGCGCAGGGAGATCACCGGCAACTGATAGACCTTGCCCCAATGCATGACGGCTTGTTCGCCAAGGTACTTGCTCAGCGCGTAGGGATACTGAGGACTGATGGGAGCCTGCTCCGTGGTCGGCAGCTCAGTGGCCAGGCCGTAGCAGGAGGAGGAGGCGGCATAGATGAACTTCTTCACCTTCGCCCACCGGGCCGCCTCGAGGGCGCAGACCGTGCCCATGACATTGGAGGACAGGTACTCGGTCGGCCGCTCAATCGACGGGACGATGTCTCCGATCCCCGCGAAATGGAAGACATAGTCGGCCCCCTCCAACAAGGGGTCGCCGGGACGCAGGTCCCGCACATCCCGGGCCTCAAACACCGGGCGGGGGTGGCCGTTCTGGTGCGCGAGGTTTTCCCGACGCCCGCAGGCAAGATTGTCAATCGCTCGCACGTCGAAGCCGCGGTCCAACAGCAGGTCCACCATGTGGCTGCCGATGAACCCCGCCCCTCCAGTCACGACTGCAACCTGCTGCGGCATCAAGAGCCGACCGGCTCCATGAGCAGGGTGGGCGTCATCCGCTTGACCGCTTTCACGTTGAAGTACCGCTCATCGGTCAGGCTGTCGGGAAACCTGCCTGCCGTGAAGGCGCGACAGAGATCGCGAACGGCGTCCTCAATAGTCCGCGCGGGAACATAGCCAAGCCGCTCGGCGATTTTTCTGGATGAGACATGGTAGGAACGGAGATCGTCGGTTGGGCTGGTCTGGATCTGAATGGGTGCCGGCTGCGGCATCTCTTGTTCGACGACCTGGCGGACCAGGTGAGCCAATTCGCCGACGGTGTGATTCTGGTAGCCAGCGTTGAAGGTCTCCCCGGCAATCAAGCCGTCCGGGTACTCCAGCAGCTTGACGTAGAGCTCGGCGATGTCCTCGATATGGATGTTCGGCCGTCGCTGCGTCCCGCCAAAGACGGTGATGACACGCCGATTCACGGCATGGTTGGTGAGGATATTCACGGTCAGATCAAAGCGCATCCGCGGCGAAGGGCCGCAGACCGTGGCGGGCCGAAGGATCACCGTGGTAAAGTCCGGCGACTGGTAGCGCAGGAGGATCGGCTCGCACAAGCCCTTGTACTTATTGTAATCCGTCAAGGGCACCAAGGGGTGTTCCTCGGTGACGTCCGGGGCGTCGCTGACCCCATAGACCGAACTGGTGGAGGCATAGATAAATCGCCGCACACCACCCGCTTTACAGGTCCGCACCAACGGCTCAAAGCTGTCGTAGTTGATCGACTTGCCCAGCACCGGATCCAATTCGAAACTCGGGTCGTTGGAAATGCAGGCCAGATGAATCACGCTGTGCGCGCCCCGCACCGCCGCGGCAAGCGTCGGAAGATCGCGGATGTCTCCCTTGACGACGCGCAGGGCGGCGTGGGTGGGCAACCCCGCATCGCCGAAGAGCATCAGGTCATACACGGTCACCGGGTAGCCGGCCTCCAGCAGCTTTCGGACGAGCACGCAGCCGACATAGCCGGCGCCGCCCGTCACCAGCACCGGTCGAGGAGACGGCGGCTTCATCGCGGGGCGGCGGCCGCCGAGCCGACCGCCTCGGCCTGGCTGAGCTCAATCGTAAAACCCGCCTGGAGCGCATCCTGCCGAAACATCCGCACCGTGTCCAACGAGAGTTCCGACAGATCCTTCCCGATCAAGGAGAGCTTGGCCAAGATGTCGCTGGTGGCGGTGATGATGTGGCAGCCGATGGCGTCAGCCTGGATCACGTTGAGCAGCTCGCGGGGGCTGGCCCAGATCAGCTCGGCCTGTGGGCGGCTGGCCATCAGCCGCAGCGACTCGGCCATGAGGGACACGGGGTCGCGGCCGGTGTCGGCGATCCGTCCCGCGAACACCGAGATAAAGCTGCTCCTCCCCGGCGAGAAACAGTCGGTGACGCGGCCCACCTGCTCGCTCGTCAGCAGGGCGGTCACGTTCAGCTTGACGCCGGCTTCGGAGAGCCGCTTAATGAGCGGGCCGGAAAACGCCCCGCGCGTATTCGTCACCGGAATCTTGACATAGACATTGTCGCCCCACGAGGCGATCTCCAGCGCCTGCTGTTCCATCTCGGGGAAATCATCCGAGAAGACCTCAAACGACACGGGGCGATCTGGCACCAGCGTCAGCACCTCGCGAGCAAACCGGCGGTAGTCCGGCACACCCGCCTTGCGCATCAGGGTTGGGTTGGTTGTGAAGCCCCTGATGTAGGGATGCTTGGCGAGCTCCGCGATGGTCGCAAGGTCCGCCCCGTCCGCAAAGATCTTGACCCGTAACTCCTCAAGCCTGGGCATGCGCTGCTCCGTAGGGTCGGCGGCTGATCCACGCTGACAGGATCAGCCGGCTGGCTTCGTGCAGGGACGCCACGACCGCGTCGGGAGCCTGGGCCTGTTGCTCCGCCCACGGGCTCCGCACCAAAATCGTGCGGCATCCGGCCGCTTTGCCCGCCTCGATGTCCCGCCACCGGTCCCCCACCATGATCGAGCGGCTCAGGTCCACATCCCAGTCACGGGCCGCGTCGCGCAGCATCCCCGGTTTCGGTTTCCGGCACGCGCAGGCGTCTTCCTCCCGGTGATAACAGACCCGGATGTCATCGATGGGCAGCTGCGCGCGGAGCCGCTGATGCATCGCTTCGACCGTCTCACGGCGTTGGAGGCCGCGGCCGACATCGGGTTGGTTCGTCACGACAATGGCGAGAAACCCCGCCTGGCGCAAGGTCGTGATCGCCTCCGCGGCATCGGGCACGATCGCCAACTCCTCCAGGGAGGCCGGCGCGTATGGCTTGCCGTCCCGCACGACCGCCTGATTGAGCACGCCGTCCCGATCCAGAAACACCGCGCGTTTCATGCCGCGATCTCCGCTTCAACGGGAGCCGTCGGCACCGGCACGGGCGCCGTGGTGGCCACGGCCATCTGTTCGATGCTGCGTCGCTCGATGGCCGGCCTGGCCTGCCCTGGCCTGGTCAACACGATCATCTGCTCCGGCGGCACGCCCAGCTCCTGCAAGCGAGTCGACAACCCGTCGTCCTGCAAGGCCGTGACCAGCATCCAATCGTAACGGTCCGGTGCCACCGTGCGGATGTCCTGAACGGGATAGCCGAGAAACCGTCGTTCATCGGCCGCCTCCTGGGCGACGCCGACGAAGTCCAAGCCCATTTCCTGAATGGTCAGGAAGGCGATCTCGGCCAGCTCGCCAGCGCCGAAGAGCAGGATCCGCCGCTGGGGGGTTTGGGCGATGGTCGCCAGCTGCTCGCGCCAGAAATGGCGGACGCGATGATAGAGTTGGAGGGAATATTGGACGAACTCGTAGGTCAAGCGGGATTTCTCAAGGATGCCTTGCGGGGTAATGAGGTAGCGGATGCGGCTGCGCTTCGTGCCGCTGATTTTGATGTAGCCCTTCTTGGTCAGGCGGCGCAGCATCAGGTTGGCCAGGCCTAAGGCGACCCCGATGCGCTTGGCGAGCTCTCGCTGGGTCACGGTGGGATTCCGGGTGACCTCATCGAGGAGGTGCATATCCCGGTAGGTGCTCAGTTCCATCAGCGCGAATCAGCAGTCAGGTAGGAAAGCAAACTGTTCACCGAGTGAACAAAGGTGTTCAAACCATGAACATCTTGGATGGCTTGCGGTGGTTTGTCAACAAAAAATGTCAGCGGGGGAGGATCGCTTGACACCGTTGTCGAACATCCCCTACACTACCTCGGATGGTCATTCCTCGAGCGTGGGCGAAGCATCTGTATTTCACGCTGCTGGCAGCCGCGGGCATGGAGGGCCGGCTGCTGCACCGGATCGGCCGGCAGAACCCGCTGATCGTCTTGAACCTCCACCGGATTTCACCGCATCCGAACCCATTCTGGCCTCCGTTGTCTCCCGTGCTGTTTGAGGAGCTTGTGGTGTTCCTGAAACGCCACTTCCATGTCAGCACCTTCTCAGACCGGACGCCGCCAGACCGCCAGCGTCCACGCGCGATCCTCTCCTTCGACGACGGCTACTATGACTTTGTCGAGTACGCCATGCCGCTCCTGAAGAAGCACGGGCTGCCGGCGAACCAGAACATCATCCCCGCCTGCGTCCAGAGCGGGCGGCCGCCGTGGACGGTCCAGCTTTCGGATTTCCTGAACACAGCGCCCCGGCGCCTCATCAATGACATCCGCGTGGAAGGGTTTGCCGATCGCTTGCGAGGCGAGGACCCTGACCACAAGTTGCGTTACGGCCTGGCGTTAACCCGGTTTCTCAAAGGACGATCTCGCCAGGCCTGTGAACCGCTCTGGGAGGCCCTCAAGGCGGTCATGGCGAAAGTCGACGGAGGGGCTCACACGACGCGCATGATGAGCCTGGAGGACGTGCGCCAAGCGGCCGAGGAGCATGAGATCGGCGTCCATGCCTTTTCCCATGACTCTATGGCGTTCGAGACCAACGAATTTTTCCTTGAGGACCTCGCCAACTGCCGCGCCTTTTTCGCGCAACAGCTCCAGATGCCGATGAGCATCTACGCGTTTCCGAACAGCAGCTACCGTCCGGAGCAGCTTGCCCTCTTGCGGAAGGCCGGCGTGCAGCACATCCTGCTGGTCGAGGAACGCCTCGCCCGATGGGGTGAGGGAGTGTATCCACGCCTGACGATTCACGGCGAATCCGGAATCGAGACGCGATTCCGGGCGCTTGGGTACCGAGCCAGGTGGGCGCCATGCGGCTCGCCATCTTGACGGTCGAGGCCCCGAACCAGGCGGCGCTGTGCCGGAAGGTGGGACCGGTCTGCGAGCTCGCAGGAATTGTCCTGTCGCGTAACATCCCCGCGCACCCTCCCGCACGGCACGCCCGGCGGCTCCTGAACCGAATCGAAGGACGCCTGGCGGGCCGGCCCTTCGCGCAGACGTGGCATGCCGTCCAGCGCCGGTTTGACGAACTGGCGCCACGTTTCCCCGAGGTGCCGATGCTACGGGTGCCGAATATCAATGATGCCAGGACCGTGGCATGGCTGGATCGCCTCAGCCCGGAGCTGGTCCTGGTCTCAGGGACGAACCTGGTCGGCCAGGCGATCCGCGACTGGGCTGCGAGCCGTGGGGGGATCATCAATCTCCATACAGGGCTGTCCCCCTATGTCAAAGGAGGGCCCGACTGCACCAACTGGTGCCTGGCCGAAGGCGCCTTTCACCTGATCGGCAACACCGTCCTGTGGCTCGATGCAGGCATCGATAGCGGACCGATCCTGGCAACCGAGCAGACGGTCCTGTCCGGTCAGGAGAGCTTAGCCGAGCTGCATTGGAAGGTGATGACGCACGCCCACGACCTGTGCGTGCGGGCGGTCCAGGCCCTGGCAGCGGGACGAGAGACCCCGCGGATCCCACAAGAACGCGTCGCAGGAGGTCGGACCTTCTCCTCGCTGGACTGGAACGGCCGCGCCATGCGACGGGCATGGAGGAACTTCCGGAGAGACTTTAGCGCGGAGTTGGTTCGCAGCCGACCGTTTCAAGAACTGCGCACGCGCGTGCAGACGTTCCCGTTGTTGGCCCCGATCGTTCAGCGCCCAGATGGAACTGCTCTATCTGTCCTATGACGGCCTCCTGGAGCCGCTGGGCCAGTCCCAAGTCGTCACGTACGTGACGGGCTTGGCCCTCGCGCATCAGCTGACGCTGGTCTCCTACGAAAAGCGGCGCGACGTCCGTGAGCCTGACAAGCTGCGCGAGATGGCCGCGCGGCTGCAGGCGTGCGGCATTCGATGGATCCGGCTGCGCTATCACAAGCGGCCGTCCTTCCTGGCGACCGGGTGGGATGTGCTGTGCGGGATCGCCATCGGAGCCGCGGTCTGCGCCAGGCGCCGCATCCGCGTCATCCACACCCGTGGATATGTCGCCTCGGTGGTCGGTCTCTGCCTGAAGCGGCTCTTCAGGACGAAGCTGGTCTTCGACATGCGGGGGTTTTGGGCAGACGAGAAGGTGGACGCAGGACACTGGCGGCCAGGCTCGGCGGTCTACCGGCTGGCCAAGCGATGGGAACGGCGCTTCTTCAAAGGGGCGGACGCCATCGTCTCGTTGACCCAGGCCGGGGTGGAGGCGTTTGCCTCGCTGGGGTACGCCATCCCCCCAACGACCATCATCGAAGTCATCCCCACCTGCGCCGACCTGGCTCGCTTTGTCCCTGGACCGAAGGACCCTGCCCGCGTCGGGACCCTGAGCAACTGGTACCTCCGCGAGCCGACCCTGCGCTACCTCGCTCTGCTGGCCAGACGACTTGAGGCGGTCACCATCCTGTGCGTCACGCAGGAAGATCAGGCGCGCCTGCGGACGGAAGCGCTGGCAGCCGGCATCCCGGATGCACAGCTCGTGGTGACCCAAGCCGACTTTGCGGCCATGCCGACGTACCTGCGGCTGATGGATCTCGGCGTGTTCTTCATTCAGGCAAGTTTCTCGAAGCGCGGCTCCGCTCCCACGAAGCTCGCGGAGCTGTTGGCCACCGGAGTCCCGGTCGTCATCAACGAGGGTATCGGAGACTCCGGAGGGATCGTCCGCGACCATCAGGTGGGAGTCGTGCTGCCGGCGTTGACGCCGCCCCTCTGCGAGGCCAGCGTGGAGGACGTGCGGCGGCTGCTCTCGGATCCCGCCTGCCGTCTGCGGTGCCGCCGCGTCGCGGAACGGCACTTCGATCTCACGGAGGGGATTCGGAGGTATCTCGAGGTGTACCGGCGGCTTGAGTCCTCGCCGGCGCGGAGCCGGGTCGTCGGGCCGCCTCTTCGCGGAACCACGCGATCGTCTTCGCAAGCCCTTCCTCGAGAGTGATCCGCGCAGACCACCCGAGCAGCGTCTTTGCGGTGGTCAGATCAGGCCTGCGCTGCTTGGGGTCATCCTGCGGCAGGGGGCGGAACTCAAGGCGGCTCATCGGGCTGTGGACGCAGGCCAGGACCTTCTGCGCTAATTCCAGCACGGTGTGCTCGTCGTCGTTGCCGAGGTTCAGCGGTTCATGGTGGGGCTGGTCCATCAGGCGACGAATGCCCTCAATCAAATCGTCCACATAGCAGAACGACCGTGTCTGGCTCCCGTTGCCAAAGACGGTCAACGGCTCGCCCTGCAGAGCCTGGCGAACGAAGGTCGGGATCGCCCGGCCGTCGTCCAGTCGCATCCGAGGTCCATACGTGTTGAAGATCCGAACGATCCGGGTCGACAGGCCGTGCTCTCGATAGTACGCCATCGTCAGCGCCTCCGCGAACCGCTTGCTCTCATCGTAGCAGCCTCGAACGCCGACAGGATTGACATGGCCCCAGTAGGTTTCCGGCTGGGGATGGACCTGCGGATCCCCATAGACCTCTGACGTCGAGGCGAGCAGGAACTTCGCGCCCTTGGCCTTCGCGATGCCCAAGGCGTTCAGCGTCCCCAGCGAGCCAACCTTCAGCGTTTGGATCGGGTACTTGAGATAATCGACGGGGCTGGCCGGGGAGGCGAAGTGCAGCACGTAATCCACCGAACCGCCAAGTGCCAGCGGCTTGCTGATGTCATGACGAATCCATTCAAAGGCCGGACGGGAACGCAAGTGCGCGATGTTGACCTCGCGTCCCGTGATCAGATTGTCCGCGCACAGCACCGCATGGCCCTCCGCGAGGAGCCGATCGCACACATGCGAGCCGATAAACCCCGCCCCTCCTGTCACGAGGACTTTCATCCCACGCCCTAGGGGGATACGAGGACCCTGGGTTCCTTGGCTCGAGAGCGGATGGCGCGAGCGATGGCGGAAAAACCGGCGCAACAGAGCAGATACAGCGCGGGAATGAGGGGAGCGCGGTACCGGGTGTTCGCGACCCAAAACATGATGGCCAACATCGTACAGTACGCCGGGAGCAAGAGCGTCACCAGATCTTGCCTGGCCCGCCTGCGGACCGCAGCACCGATCCCGACGATCACGCCGAGCGCCAAGATGACACTGAGCGCCGCCTGGTAGAACCCTGGATAATTGAGCCCCCGCACGAAGTCCATCTGGCCGAACCCTTGATGGGTCCACAACTGCAGGATGAACGCCCACCAGTTCGGAATCATCTCGCGCCAGAGCACCGAGGGATCCTCGGTGAACAGCTTCAGCCACGGGCCCAAGCCGATGTCCACAGGATGCTGGCCCTGAATCTTCCACGCGTAATTCCAGCGCCAGGATGTGGCAATGGTCTTCGCGCCCCCGAGCGTCCACCATCCCCAGGCCAGCCGATGGCGCACCAGCAGCACCGCCAGCGGCAGCGCGAATCCCGTCAACAGCCGCAGGCCCTGGGCCCGCATCTGACGGACAGACGGCCTGGGCCGTTCGCAGCACAGCAGGGCGATGAGGGCAAACGGCAACACCAGCGTGGTAGGGCGAAAGAGCATCGCCACTCCCATCACGAGGCCGGCGAGAAAGCAGCGCCTGAGGTGGCCAGGGTGCTGGGCGTCCACCGACGCCCACAGGTACAGGGCCGCATAGAGGGTCGGGATAAAAAAGACCTCCATATTCAGGGTCGCCATCAGGTGGAGTATGACATGATCCAGCACCACCAAGATGGCCGCGATGGCCCCGACGGCCCGACTGCCGACCACCTGACCCAGGCGGTACACCATCACCGCCAACAGCCCAGCCGCCAAGCCCTGCCAGATCAACCAGAGGGGAATGTGGGGACCGACCAGCCGAAACCAGAGGCCCATGAGGACGAGGTAGCCCGTGAACATATTGTCCTCGATGGCAGGCGGAGTCCAGATGCGTCTGGGATCCGTCGCAATCTCGTTGGCGATGCGATAGTAACCCGGTCCATCATCGCTATTCTGCGGGAACTCCAACCCCAACTGCAGGTAGAACCACATTCCGGATGCCCACACGGCCAGGAGGGCGAAGACGACCAGCCCCGCCGGCACCGACTTCCAGACCGCCTCTGATGAGACGGCGCTTACAGGCCGCCCTGGCCGACGCGCCGCCACGGCCAGCCCGATCATGAGACCGATTAAGGGACTGAGCCAGTGGCCGAACCACAGCGCCCGCCCCATCAACACTAGCGGCGCGACAACGAGCGGTCGGCTCCACGGGCCCGCGGGCCACCAGGACGTGTCGCGGCCAAGCGCTGCGCGACCGGCTAGGAACCCCACCAGGGCGGCCAGCCCAGTCTCGTAGAGGGCGAGGTAATATCGATACGCCGACGGATAATGGAATTCCGGCGTGGAGAGAATGGTCCGAAGCGATGGCAGCCATCCGGCGAGGGTCATGACCACGTAGAGCAGCAGGGATTGGCCGACGGTGGCTTTCCAGCCGATCCGACGCGCGCGCCTCAAGGTCATCACCAGCAAACTGATCACCAGGAGCGGCTGCCAGAGCAGCTGAGTTCTTCCCAGTGGCATCATCGCCGCCGGCCACACCAAGGCAACGCTGAGCCACAGGCCGAGCGCCAGCGCGCTCAACCACTCACGACGTTGCCGGGTCATCGACAAGGACGAGGCTCGTCGTCATCTGGGGGTGCGTATGAGACCACGAAGCGTGGGAGAGCGCGAGTGAACGGGCATGGACAGAGCTGGTGAGATCATCACTCGAGACCGTATCGCAGCGGCAATGGCCGAAACACCAAGGCACCCAAGAAGGTACACAGCAGGAATAAAGGGGGCGCGGTAGCGTGTATTGAGCACCAGAAATACCAAGATCAAACTGGTAAAGTAGGCTGGCAAGGCAAGGGTGGTGAGATCAACGCGTCTTCGCCTTCTGGCCGCCACGATCGCCCCCACCACCACAGCCACGACCAGGATGGTCGCAAGCCCCGCTTGATAGAATCCGGGGTAGTTTAACCCCTGCACCAAGTCCATCTGGCCGAATCCCGGATGCGTCCAGAGCTGCAGGAGTTGCGCCCACCACGCCGGGATGATCTCGCGCCAGAGCACCGAGGGATCCTCGGCGAACAGCTTCAGCCATGGTCCCAGGCCTATCTTCGCGGGATGCTGATCCTGAATCGTCCAAGCATAATTGAGCTTCCACGACGTCCCCAGGGTTCTCTCGCCTCCCAAGGTCCACTGTCCCCACGCGATCCGGTGGCGGATGAGCAAGAGCAAGAGGGGAAGCGCAAATCCTGCGAACATCACAGCCGCTTGAACCCGCAAGTGTCGCCACGACAGCCTGGGGCGCTCCCAGACCAACAAGACCACCAGGAGCAGGGGCAATAACCCTGCAGTGGGTCGAAAGAGGGTCGCCACCCCGAACATCAGTCCCGCCCAGAAACTTCGCCTCAGACGGACATGCGGCGGGTGCGCGTCAGCCGAAACCCACAGCCAGACCGCTGCATACAGCGACGGGATCAACCCAACTTCCATATTGAACGTCGCCATCAGGTGGAGCATGACATGATCCAGCACCACTAAGACGGCGGCGACGGCCCCGACGGCTCGACTGCCGACCACCTGGCCCAGGCGGTACACCACCACGGCCAACAATCCCGCCGCAACGCCCTGCCAAAGCAACCATGAGGGAATGTGCGGACCAACTGCGCGAAACCACAGCCCCATGAATACAAAATATCCCGTGAACATGTTCCGCTCGATTGCCGGATAACTCCAAATCCGTGAGGGATCTTGGGCGATCTCCACGGCACTGTCGTAGAAGTTAATGCCATCATCGCTGGCCAATAGGAAATCCGCTCTGAGCTTCCCGTAGATCCGCATGCCGCCCCCAAACACAACCAGCAGCGTGAAGGCAAACAGGCCCCAGGGAATGAGCTGCCAGCCGCGCAGCGCCGAGCGCTGGACGAGAGCCCGCCGCCACGGCTGAAGCGCCCACAGCATCCATCCGACGACGACGCCCATCAGCGGGCTCACCCAATGCTCGAAGAACACCGCTCGGCCGATGAGCCACAGTGGTGCCACCACCAAGGGGCGGCTCCACGAACCCACCGGCCACCATCGTGGTGCGCACCCCGATGCCGCACAGGCGGCTTGAAATCCCACCAACGCGCTGAGGGCGGCTTCATAGAGCGCCAGATAATGTCGGTACGCCGGGGGGTACTGGAAGTCGAGGGAAGAAGGGATGGCGCGCAGCCACGGCAGCCAGCCGGTCAGGGTGAAGAACATAAACAGGTAGACGCCCTGCCCGGCGGCCGCCGCCCACCCGACTTGGCGAGCGCGCACGGCCGTCAACGCCACGAGACTGAGCAGCAGAAACGGCTGCCAGAGCAGCTGAGTTCTTCCCAGTGGCATCATCGCCACCGGCCACACCGAGGCAACGCTGAGCCACAGGCCGAGCGCCAGCGCGCTCAACCACTCACGACGTCGCAGGGTCATGGCAGTGTCCTGAGACGATTCATCTCGACTCCGGGCCAGCCAAGTACCAGTCCACGGTACGCGAGAGGCCCTCGCGCAGATCGATTGTCGGCTGAAAGCCTGTGAGCGTCTTGAGCTTGGCGGTGTCCGGGCATCGCCGCAAGACCGATCCGTTGCGCGACCCACGCTCGCGAAGCTCGGCCTGATAACCCATCAGATTCATGAGCAGCCTCGCCAGATCCGCGATGCGGGTTTCCTCGGTGGCATTGCCGATATGCACGATCTGGCCGTGGCAAGCCGATGTGGTCGCCACCCGATAGGTCGCCTCGACGGCGTCATCGATATAGCAGAACGCCCGCGTTTCGTGCGCCCCATAGACCGCGAAGGGGTTCTCTTGCTGACGGACTCGAGCGATGAACTCCGGGATGACATGCCGGGTTCCCATGCGCGGGCCGTAGATGTTGTGGTAGCGGATGATCGCGCACGGGACCTCAGCTTTGGCGCCAAAGTGCACGCAGAGCACCTCGCCCATGAACTTGCTGGTCCCATAGGAAAACCGCACGGGGGTGGGTTGCGGGAACACCACCGGCACCGCTTCATCCGTCGGGATCTTCAGCAGGTGGTACCGCTCCGCGCCAGCGTACACCTCGGAGGTCGAGCTGTAGATCACTCGCCCGATCCGCCGGCCCTCCAGCGCATCGAGCAGGTTGATCGTCACCAGGAGATTGGTGCGGGCGACTTGGTACGGAATGTCATAGAACAACTGCGTGCCGTTGATGGCCGCCAGGTGATACACCGCATCCAACTCATCGACCTCCTTCGGTGCCTGCCACGGGGTGGTCAGATCATGCGGAATGAACTGGACGTTCGGCTGGCTGAGGAGGCGCTCAAATTCTTGATCAGGCCTCCCGTCGGCCTTCCAGAGATTATCGAGGACGATCACCGTGTGCCCTAGCCGCGCGTGGTAGCAGGCCAGGTGATAGCCGATGAACCCCGCCCCTCCTGTAATCAGCACGCGCATGCGTCTACGCCGGTTTCCGAAGGGCCAGCTCCTCCGCAACCTCAACCCACTGTCCGGTGTGATCGGCTTCCCGCGCGGCGTCGATCAGGCACTGGACTCGGTAGCCGTCCTGAAGAGCGGGCGGACTGACGAGCCCCTCCTCGATCCAGGTCAGAAACCGCTCCACGAGGCACCCTACAGGCCTGATGCGATCATCGCCGTCTGGAGACGGTTGGCTCGGCACCGGCACCTCAACTAGCTGGGGATCATTCCGGTTGCCCTGCCACAGCCGAAATCCACTCACATAGCTGGGGTTGGCATTCTCCAGCACCAGGCTCCCCCGTTCCCCATAGAGTTCCAGGCGATGGCCTGACCCCCCACACGCCTGGCTCCCGACGGTCACCGACACCGACGTCCCGTCCCCCAGCACCAGGCACAGCACGGCCAGGATCTCCGCCTTTGCTGAACCGGGCCGCGTCTCTTGAAGAAACAGACGCGCGCTTAGACGCTGAATCGGCCCGAGCAGCCATTCCAGGTAATAGAACGTATGGGACACAAACAGGTTGAGGACGCCACCGCCCTCCTCGGTGCGAGTCTTCCAGGACTCAAGCCCCATGCGGCTTGTGGACGTTTCAAACTGCCAGCAGACGACGGCATGACGCACTTGCTCGATCGCCCCGTTGTCGAGGAGGGACTTGGCTCGTTGCCACTGGGCAATCATGGGAAATTCAAAATCCATCATGGCGGCCACCCCCGCCTGTCGGACCGCCTCGACGAGCTCGGCCGCGGCCTTGCGGGTGATCGCCAGCGGCTTCTCGCAAAACACAGGCTTGTGAGCATTCAGGGCTGCCTTCACCACGGCCGGTTGGATGGCGGGCGGTGTCGCCACCGCCACAGCCGTGACCTGCGGGTCGGCAACAAGCTCCCGCCAGTCCCCGTAGGCCTTCGGAACCCCGAGGCGACCGGCGACCACTTGGGCCCGCTCACGGCTACTCGCACAGACCGCTGCGACCGTACACCTCGGGCTGGACCGAAAGGCCGGGATGAGGACGCGTTGGCCGTAGCCCAGTCCCACGATCCCCACCCTGACCTGGCGCATCACGGTTTCATCCCAGCCGTGAGGACAAACGCCCGATAGCGTCTGACCGCAGGTGGGGCGAACAGCAAGGCTTCTAGCCGATTGTAGAGGGGCAGCAGCCATCGTAACACCGATGAGGCCACGTAGCGGTAGGAGACAGAACAAAAATCCGTCGAGACCACGAAGCCTGCATCTGAGAAGACCTGCACGACCTGATGAGCCATGATCGGACGTTCGTTCTGGGTCACGCCCTTGCTGCTGTAGAGGGGAGAGACGGAATCCCGGTAGAGCCACAGAAAGGGATTCTGTCGATTCGGGTCGAATGCGACGAAGGCCCCGCTGGGTTTGAGGACGCGAAAGGCCTCGCGGGCCAATCGGCTCGGATCTGGGAGGTGATGGATCAACCCGCTCAACAGCAGCCCATCGAGCGTCTCGGAGCGGAGGGGCAACGTTTCCGCGTCCCCCACGACGAAGGGTACTTCCGCGAATCGCCGCTGCCCGACGGCGAGGAGCGGATAGCAGAGATCCATCCCCACCGCCTGCAGTCCATGTTGCCTGAGCAAGTCGGTAAAGACCCCGGATCCACAGCCCAGATCACAGACGCGCCCCCCCGCCGTCAGCCCGCTGAGGCGCAAGCACCGTTCGATCAGGGCCGCACTGCTTCGGTCCGTCAAGGCTTGATACCTAGCGACATTCGCCTGCGCGGTAAAAAACGCGACCTCGGCGGCCTTGTCCTGCCACTTGCCGTCTGCGATGGCAGACGGCAAGTGATGCTGAACGCGGCCGCAATCAGCAAGGCCGCGCGAAGCACCACCGACCGCTTTCTCCGACAGCACAGAGGGATGAGCGGCCCCATGATACGGCGAGCGGATCCGCACCGTCGAGGCCGGCCGACGTAGATACGTCGTGGCAAAGGCATAGCCATACCACCGGAGGTACGTCGGCAACCAGGCGAAGAGGCGGAACCGGCTCCGGCCTGTGGTGCGCTCAAACCACTGCGCCGGTACCTCCCCAATGGCCCAGCCCAGCCGATGACACTTCACCAACAACTCGAGGCTGAACGCGAAGCCAAGGCTTGACTCAATCGGGATGCGCTCGAGCACCCGGCGAGAAAACAACCGAAAGCCGCTGGTGGCATCGTGCGTGGGGATTCGGGCCAAGGCGAACAAGGTCGCACTGGCCGCCCTGACCAAGAGGTTCTTGAGCCAGGGACAGCCCACCATGCCTCCGCCCTTCATCAAGCGGCTCGCGGCGACGATCTCGCATCCTTCCTGCAAGCGCTGGACCATGTGATCGATGATCCCGGCATTGTAGGTGTCATCGGCCGGCAGCACCAGGACCGCCGGCGCCGTGCTGGCTTTCAAGCCCGTCACGATCGCCCCGTGCGCCCCGATCCCCTGATTCTTGACCGTGACGATCTCGAAGGTAGCACCGGCATAGCGACGAAGAGCCACCAGGGAGATATCTTCCTCGTGGTCGTAGCACACCAGGACCCGCAACGGCGTCGTGACGGCCTGGCGCAGGGACTCCAACACTGCGATGAGGCCGTCCCCCTCGTTGTAGACTGGGATCACAATATCCAGAGTGGTCATGGAACCTCGCGCCCGGGGAGCAGGCGCGGCGTCGGCAGCGGGAGGATGAAGTCGCCCTGATAGCCGCGCCGTTTCAGCGCTGGAGCGAGTTCCTCCGCGATATGCCAGGAGAGGATCATCGCGTAGTCGGGCTGCTCACGATACAGCAGCTCCTCATCCCTGACCGGGATCATGGTCCCAGGCATGCAGCGACCGATCTTACTGGAGCCCTTGACCTCAAAGACACAATCCAGCGCCCCCTCATCAAGCCCCACATAGTTGATGAGGGTACTGGCCCGTGAGGGCGCGCCGATCCCGACCACTCGCTTCCCGGCTCGCTTGATCCCTTCCAGCAGCGCCAGCAGGGCGAGTTTAGACTGCAACACACGCTGCCGGAACTCCGCCAGGCGGGGGTTGCCCGCGGAGAGATCCCGCTCCTCGGCCAGCGTCGCTTCAACGGATCCATCGAGTTGGCAGACCGCGTTGCGCGAAGCGTAGACCCTGATGGAGCCCCCGTGCGTCGGGATGCGCTGGACCCTAAACACCCGGTAACCATGCCGCTGCAAGAGCACAGAGAGGCTGCGCAGCGAGTAGTACCGCAGGTGCTCGTGGTAGATCGTGTCGTACTGCAGCGTCGAGACCAGATCGCCGAAGTAATGGGACTCAGAGATGAACACGCCGTCGTCGCCGAGGAGGGTGGTAATCCCCTCCAGGATCTCATCGATGTCCGGCATATGCGCAAAGACGTTGGTCGCCGTGACGATTCGCGCCGGGCCGTGCGCCTGCCAAACCTTCGCCGCCACCGCCGGGGTGAAAAACGCCATCAGGCTCGGAATCCCGCGCTCATTGGCGACCTGGGCATTGAGCGTTGGCTCGATCCCCAGCACGCGATGGCCCGCCTTGGCGAAATTGCTCAGGAGCGTGCCGTCGTTTGAGCCGATGTCGATGACGAGATCCCCGCGCTCAAGACCGAGGGATCGAACCACTTCCGCCGCAAGATTGGCGAAGTGACTCCGTAAGCTCTGTGTGGTTCCCGTCGTGTAAGGATACTTCGGTGGGAAGAGCAGCCGCTGATCCACGATGAAGCCGATCTGTGCGAGTTGGCATGATGGGCAGATCAGCAGTTGGGTTGGAAACACGGGCTCCTCCTGCAAGGGCTCAGTGAGGGCCCTCATGCGGTTCACTGGCACGTGATAGCCAAGGAATAGGACGGGCTCCAGTGGGCGGTGCTTGCACACCTGACAGGTCTCCACCACGTGATGGCGATAGGGGGGCTCGGCGGCTTCGCGGTTCCGCTCGGGGACCTGAAAGGCGGGTGAAGAAGCATCAGCCTGGCGCATGTCACAGACTCCTGATAGGTTCACCGAACTGCTGCTCCATCGTCATGACAGACGGTTGGGTGCGCATGACTTTCCTCAGTCGCGGCACGCCCCAGACAAGCCATTTCCAGTACTCCCGCACCCAGGGAGCGAGCGCAAAGGTGCTCCTCCCCCCAAAGAGACGGTCGATGGAGATGATCGGGACCTCCCCCACCCGCAGCCCGGCGAGCTGGGCCTTGATGGCCAACTCAAACGCCACCGACCACCCCACCGATGCCGGTTCCAGGTAGATCTGCTCCAAGGCTGCGCGGCGGATCATCTTGATCCCGGTAGTCATATCCGTCAGGGAGCTACCGGTCATCCACCGAACGAGGCGGTTGGCGAAACGCGAGAGGATTCCCCCGAGGGACGAGCTGCCGAGCCGGCGGCCCCCGCGAGCGTATCGGGTGCAGCTGACCAAGTCGCAACCATGATCCATCAGCGCCAACATCTCATTGATCGCCAGGACCGGCCCTGTGTCATCAACGGCAAAGATCAGGATATACGCGCCTTGCGCCGCTTGAACGCCGGCTCGGATGGCGTTGGCCACCCCGCACCCGAGTCGATTATGGATCAGGCGCACCTGGGGATAGCGATCCTGTAAGGTGCGGACAGCCGGCACCGTGCTGTCGTCCGGCTCATCATAGATGACCAGGATCTCATGCGGCACCTCAATGACCGCGGCGAGGATCTTGAGCATGACCGGCAGATGCACGCCCTCATCCTTGACCGGCATGAGGATGGAGAGCTTGAGGGGGATGCCTGGATGGGAGGCGGGGGGCTGCATCACAACGGGGTGGCTGCCGAGACGCTCACCGCACGGCGAGGAGTGAGCTGCCTGGCCGCGTAGAACTCCCGGATCCAGGCACAGATGGTTGCCACATCCTCGTCTGAGAGGCTCAACGCCGAGGGCAGCCACACAAGCTTTTGGGCGATCGCGGTGCTCTGGGGAAAACGCTCATCCGATTGCCGATAGGGGGGCTGGACGTGCAGGGGAAACCAGTACTTGCGGCAGTCCGCGCCGCGGACCCGCAGGTGTTCAACGAGCGCATCCCGGTCTTCGCAGTAGGCGTCGATCCATTGCGGCGATTCCCCTTCCCCGAGGTTGAAGGGAAACAGCCGAAACCCCGCCACGCCCTTGAGGCCCTCGAGGTAGGTCCGGTAGGTCCGCTGCATCCGGGCCATGCGTTCCGACAAGGAGGTGAGTTGCCCGAGGCCAACCGCCGCCTGGAGATTGGTCAGCTTGAAGTTGTAGCCGACGCTGCGGTGCATGTCGTTGCCTCCGGTGCCGCGCACGGGCCGCCCTTGATCTTTGAGTTCACGCAGCCGAATGTGGAGCGCCTCCGCATTCGTCACGACCGCACCCCCCTGACCCGTTGTGATAATTTTTGCCGGGGAAAACGACAGACACCCTAAGAGGCCGTGGGTCCCGAGGGCCCGCCCCTGGCACTTGGACATCAAGGCCTCCGCGGCGTCCTCGATCACGTGGGTCCCATGCTGGCTGGCGATCGCCAGAATCGAGCGCATGTCAGCCCCCCGCCCGCTGATATGCACGGGGATGACCGCTCTCGTCCGGGACGTGATCGCACGCGCAAACGCGTCTGGATCGAGCGTGAGCGTCCTCGGATCAATATCGACGAGAACCGGTCTGGCGCCGGCCAAGGTGACCGCATTTGCCGTGGCGATAAATGTCAGATCCGGAACGATCACCTCATCATCCTTGCCAATTCCCACGCTCACCAGCGACAGGAACAGGGCGGCCGTGCAACTCGTGACCCCCACGACATGCCTGACCCCCAGCAGGGCGGCCAACTGCGCCTCAAACCGGGTCGTCATCTCCCCGTCGTTGAGGAAGCCGCTCTCCAAGACCTCGTTGACTAGGAGGCGCTCCTGACCAGTCAGCTGGAGTTGCCACCACGGTAATATCCGCTCAGGCATGCGTGAGGTCCTTCAGGCGCTGTTCCATCTCGTCACGCTGTCGGAGCACGTTGTCGCGGTTGCGGGGCTTCATGAACCGAATCGGGATCCCCGCATAGACCGACCAGGCTTTGAATGGAAAGTTCGGGGGAACCAAGCTCAGGGCCCCGATCGCGGTGCCCTCTGGAAGATGGTTGCGCGGCATCACTACCGAATTGGCCCCGACTGCGGTCAGGGACTCACAGATGACGTCGCCGGTCATGAGATGGTCCTTGATGGGGCCGCACTCGGGGGGGATGATGGTGATCAGGTCGTTGACAAAATCATCGCTCGTGCACCAAATCCTCACCCCTGCGGAAAGGCTGCTGTAGTCCCCCAGCACGAAGGTACGTTCGATTCCGCCAGCGACGCTGCAGCCCGAGGCGATATGCGAATACCGGCCGATCCGCACCTTGGTGGAGAAGTAGCAGAAATCGTCGATGATCGAGCCGTCACCGACGAAGAAGTGTTTCGGATGCCTCACGCGGATGTTCGGCGAGATGATGCTCGGCATGGTTCTGTTTCGGTCTCCGGATGACGCCCCAGAGGTCGACGACCTCCACGCCCTCTGAAACCACCAACTGTTGATAGGCCGAGTGCGGGACCCCCACGATCACCACGTCGGAGGATGCCAGGAGGCGTTCCGTGCTGATAAACGTCGGGTCGTTGGCGAACTCATCGCTGTACAAGACCTTCGCGCCATGAAAGCGGAGGATCTTGCCCAGCTTGTAGGAGAGCGAGTCGCGGATGTCATCCACATCCGCCTTGAAGGCCATGCCCAGGATGCCGACGGTCGTGCGGCTGAGGTCGCGTCGGCGGCGCAGGTCCTCCACGAGGAAGTTCGGCAACCCCTCGTTGACCATCATCGCCGCGTGGCCAAGCAGAAAGTTATTGTTATTGAAGGCCGCGAGTTGCAGGGTATCTTTCAACAGACACGGCCCGGCGGCAAAGCCGGCCATCGGCAGCGTCGCGGCCCGCCCGTAGCCGTCCATGAGGACTTGGCGGAGCCGGTTGAAGTCCACGCCGAAACCCTGGGCGATCATGAAGAGCTGGTTGCTGACCGCAAACTGGATGTACCGCCAGGCATTGGCAAAGAGCTTCGCGAGTTCTGCTTCTTCCACCGACACCGGGATCACCTTCGGGGCGACCCGCCCGAACAACTCCACTGCATCCTTCAGGGCCTTCTCGCTTAACCCCGCCACCAGTTGAGGCAGCTCTGGCAGTTCCTTGATCGCATAGCCTTGCACAATCCGTTCCGGGCAATACGCGACGTGCCAGGCGTGGCCATCGGCTGACAAGAAGTTGAGGATCTGTCGGCAGGTCCCCGGATAGACGGTGCTGCGGATGATGATGGTCTGCTCAGGACGCAGGTGGGCGTTGATCTGTGTGAAGACTTCGAGGATCGAGCGGAGCTTAGGGTTGAGATACTCGTCGACCGGCGTGCCCACGGCGATCATCACCAGGCGAGCTCGGGAGATTGAATCGGCCGACGCGGACAGGCGGAGGGTCTTGTTCAGGACGGCCTTCAGGATGGGTTCGGCGCCGTGTTCGACGAACGGCATCCGACCCTGGCGGACAACGGCGGCCTTCTGCTCGCTGGTGTCGTACAAGACGACCTGAAGGCCGGCGTTGGCGAAGGCCAAGCCGATCGGCAGGCCGACATGTCCCAGCCCACCCACAATGACGAGATCATCCGACCCCGCGTCACGGCTGGAGCCAACCAGCGACCGGCGAGACTGCGCCACAATAGTCGACATCCTAGAGGAACCTATGGTAGCACAGCCTTCGCGAGCCTGTCAAATCCTTCTGTCTGGCGCCACGCCTGCGCGAACTTCTCCACCACCAACGAGAGCTGCTCAGGACGCAATTCCGGATAGAGCGGAAGCGACAGGACCTCCAAGGCCGCCTGCTGGGCCGCCGGCAACTGGCCTGGCCGATAGCCCAGCTCCACCAGCGCCGGTTGCTGGGGCAGTGTGAGCGGATAGTAGACTTGCGCCCCGATGACCTGTCTGCGCAGCTGCTCGGCGATGGCGTCCCGCCTCGGACACCGGAGCGTGTAGAGATGAAAGGTGTGCTGGTAGCCGGGCCGTTCCACGGGCCTCGTCACCTCCGCCAGCCCAGTTTCGTGAAAGAGGCGGGTGTACGTGTCGGCGTGCTGCCGCCTGGCGCGGTTCCAGGCGTCCAAGTGCAGCAGCTTCACCCGCAGGATGGCGGCCTGGAGCTCGTCGAGCCGGCTGTTGGTCCCCACCATGACGTGGTGATACCGTTGGAGGCTGCCATGCGCGCGCAACAGGCGAATGCGCTCAGCCACATCGGCCTGATTCGTCACGACCATTCCTGCGTCACACCATACGCCCCCAAGTGTTTGGTCGGATAAAAGCTCAGGCAGCCAGCCTCGCCGAATGATCCCACGCGCTGGCCGCGATAGCGCGCCCCGAGCGCCTGCGCGCAATCTTCGATCACCTTCAAGCAATGCGTCTGCGCAAGCGCCATGAGCTGCTCCATGGCGCAGGGGTGGCCATAGAGGTGGACCGGGAGGATTGCTTTCGTCCGCGGCGTGATCCGGCGGGCGGCGTCTTGCGGATCGAGGGTGTAGGTCGCGGCCTCAATATCGGCGAAGACCGGGACCGCGCCGACCGCCAGGATCGCCTCGACCGTCGCAAAGAACCCGAAGGCGCTCGTCAGCACCTCATCCCCCGATCCGATGCCGCAGGCCCGTAACGCAAGCTCCAACGCGTCGGTCCCCGACGCCACGGCCACGGCGTAGCGCGTGCGGCAGTAGGCGGCGACCTCGCGTTCCAACGCGTCCACTTCCGGGCCGAGGATAAACTGCCCTCGGTCCAGGACTCGCTGGATGGCCGCATCGATCTGGGGCTTGATGGCCCGGTACTGGGCCTGCAAGTCGACGAGCGGAATCGTCATGCAGGCGGGTGAGCCTTGAACCACTCGACGGTCCGCCGCAGCCCCTGGCTGAACGTCACCGTCCCCTTCCACTGCAGCAGTCGCTCGGCTTTCGAGGAATCCGCATAGGTGCGCAGGACATCGCCGGGCCGCGGCGGCTGGAAGGCGGGTGGGATCGACCGCCCCGTGATGGCGTTGAGCTCGTTCAACAGATCCAAGACGGTGTGTTCTTCTCCCAAGGCGACGTTGAACTCCTCCCCGCTCACGCCGGCCGCCTGCGACGCGAGGATGGTGGCCTCGACCACGTTGTCCACATAGGTGAAATCACGGGATTGCCGCCCATCACCATAGACCGGCGGCGGCTCGCCCCGGAGCAGGCACGTGATGAATTTGGGGACGACGACGGCGTAGTCGTTCTCGAGACTCTGACGAGGGCCGAAGACGTTGAAGTAGCGCACGCACACCGTCTCGAGCCTGAAGCTTCGGGCGAACAGCCGGCAGTAGTGCTCCCCGCTGAGCTTGGACATCGCATAGGGGGAAATGGGGCTGGCGGGGTGGTCCTCTCGCAGCGGCAAGCGGTTCGCGTCCCCATACACGGAGCTGGATGAGGCGAACACGACGCGTGTCACCCCGGCCGCTCGCGCGGCTTCCAGGATGTTCACGGTCCCCAGGACATTGACCTCGGTGTAGCCGTACGGATCGCGCATCGATTTGGGCACGCTGCGCCAGGCGGCTTCATGGATGACGTACTCCGTCTCCTTGACGGCTTGTCGGACGAGGTGCCGGTCGCGGATGTCTCCTTCGATCACGTCGAGCCGCGAGCACAGCGGCGTGAGATTCTCCAGCCGGCCGCTCGAGAAGTCATCGAGTACCCGCACGGCATGGCCGTCGCGGACGAGTCGATCGACAATGTGCGAGCCGATGAATCGGGCCCCGCCAGTCACAAGGAACTTCGTGCTAAAACAAGGTGTAGATAAACGGCGCCAGCGGGCTGCTCTGGGCCGCCAGCAGCAGCAGGCCGAGCAGCAGCAGCACGCTCACAAACGGAATCAGCCACCAGAGCCGCTCCCGCCAGAGATACTGACTGAGCCGTCCGACCACACCCAAGCGAGAGAGCCACCGTCTCATCGCGTTGACCCGCTCGTGCAGGATGCGCTCACCGGCGCCGCCTGGCTGGCTCGGCCGGTCCACGGCCGACCTGGTTTGCGCACGAGGTAGGGACCCAGCACCAGCCAGTCGAGGCCGCTGTCCAGGAACGTCTTGATCGCGTCGGACGGGGCATTCACCATCGGCTCACCCCGCAGGTTGAAGGAGGTGTTGAGCAGTACAGGCACGCCGGTTCGCTCGCCAAACCGCTCGATGAGGCGGGCGTAGCGGGGGTTGGCCGTCGGCGAGACCGCCTGGAGCCGGCTGCTGCCGTCAGCGTGCGTGACCGCGGGGATGATCCGGCGCTTGTCGGGCCGCACCGGCGCGACGTAGAGCATGAACCGCGCCGGGTAGTGGCGCTCCGCCTCGTCAAACTCGAGATAGTCCGAGACGGCGTCCGTCAGGATGGACGGCGCGAAGGGACGAAACGGCTCGCGAAACTTGATCTTCTCGTTCACGAGCTGCTTCATGTCGGCCCGCCGGGGATCGGCGAGGATGCTGCGGTTGCCAAGGGCGCGCGGGCCCCACTCCGTCCGTCCCTGGTACCACCCGACCACAGCGCCGTCGGCAAGCGCACCCGCCACCTCCTCCAGCAGCTCGTCATCGACGTCGAAGCGCTCAAACGCCAACCCCCGCGCCTGAAGCGCGCCTTCGATCTCCGCGTGCGAATACCCCGCTCCCCAATAGGCATGGTCCATGACAAAGGCGCGTGGCCGCTGCAGCAGCACGTGGTACGCATAGAGCGCCGCTCCCACCGCACCACCCGAGTCGCCGGCCGCCGGCTGCACGTAGAGTTCTTCAAAAGGCGTCTCGCGGAGCAACCGGCCGTTCGCGACGCTGTTGTACGCCACCCCGCCGGCCAGGCACAACCGCGGCAACTTCGTCTCGTCATAGAGCCGCCGGGCGATGGCGAGGAGCGTGTCTTCCGTCGCCTGCTGGATGCTGGCTGCGACGTCCGCGTAGTGCTCGTTTGCCCTCAGCAGGCGGGGATCGAAGTCAGACGGCAGGCCGCTCGTGCGGGTGTAGAATTCTGTCTCAGGGACGCGGGGCGCCCCGAAGAGCTCCATGAACTTCGGGCTAAACGAGTGCCGATCCGAGTAGTGGTAGCTCAGATAGTCCAGATCCAGCCAAAAGCTGCCGTCACGCTCAAGATACAGGATCCTCGCCACCGACTCCCGATAGCGGGGCTTGCCATAGGGGGCCATGCCCATCACCTTGTACTCCCCCTCGTTCACCTCGAAGCCCAGGAAGGCGGTAAACGCCGAGTAGAGCAGCCCCAACGAATGCGGGAACTGGATCTCCTTCGAAAGGACGAGCTCGTTGCGCCCGCGGCCGTCCCACGTCGCGCGGCCGTAGCCGGCCGTGGTGGTCGTCCATTCGCCCACCCCATCCACCGTGAGAATCGCCGCCTCCACATACGGCGAGCAGAAGAACGCGCTGGCCGCATGGGAGAGGTGGTGCTCAGAAAAGAGGATGCGCTCCTGGGGGATGCGCAGGGTCTCTTGGATCAGGCTGCGGGTCCAGAGCTTCTCGCGCATCCAGTGGGCCATGGCCTGCGAAAAGGCCCGCCACGAGCGCGGGAAGGTCGCCAGGCTGCTCTGGAGGATGCGTTGGAATTTGACGAAGGGCTTCTCATAGAACACGACGTAATCCAGATCGTCTCCGCGGATGCCCCCGGTCTCCAGGCAGAAGCGGATCGCCTGAACCGGAAAGGCGCAATCGTGTTTTTTCCGGGAAAACCGCTCCTCTTCCGACGCGGCGACGAGGACCCCATCCCGGAGGAGTGCTGCGGCGGCGTCGTGGAAGTAACACGAGATCCCGAGGATGTGCATGTCCAATCAATACTCGAGCCGTGAGGCGTCCAAGCTTGTGGGGAGCGGTGGGCGAACGACCCACAGCGAGGAGTGGTCTGGCACGCGTCGCATCCGAAGCGGATCCCAGAGGAGACGGCTCAGCAGCGCAAACGGCGCGAGGCAGGTGAAATAGCAGAGGATCAGGAGGCTGCCTCCGACAAGGCTCATGAACCGGGCGACCCTCGGCTGAAGCCATTGGACCCAGGGGAGCAAGCCGACGGCGAGCTCTCCCACCGTGAGGAGGCGCGCCCGCCATCCCGTCAAGTGGGTGTGCCCGACGGAGCGCACGAACAGAAACAGCGTCGCCGCATAGAGCCAGAAGAACGCGGTCACAAGAGCCGCAGCGAAGTGGCGGGATCGTGGGGGACGCTCACCCATGGCTCTTCCCGGAGAGGATGCCGAACCCATCAGAGCGCAGAACTCACCTGAACCGTCTCGTTCCCCACGCGGACCGCTGCCGCTTCGGGTTCCGGAAGGGCTCGTTCCGTGAGTGTGATTCCCCGATGTTTGTTGGGCGTGCGTCTGATGTACCCTTTGCGCTCCAAGGCGTTGAGGCGGTCGATGGCGGACTTGTAGGAGGTGATCTGGCACCCTTGCTGGATTTCCCGAATTAACGGGGAGCCCTGGTGTTCGCTGACGTAGCGTTGAAGAAACTCGAAGACCGTCTGCTGCTTTTGCGTGAGGGTGCGCTTCGCCATTCTGGATCCTCCAGTCAACACGTGATAATACAAACGTCAGAAAACATACCATAACTTTATCGTAGCCGCTCAAGAGGGTCAAGCCGTTTCTCATCAAATGCTGAGGCGGCCATGTCGGCGATCCGGCGTCCAATAGCGATGGAGGCGGTGGCGGCTGGCGAGGGGACGTTGCGGACATACATCGCATGGACTGCCTGCACGATGTTGAAGTCATCCAGCAGCGAGCCGTGGTGGTCAACGGCTTGAGCGCGCACGCCGCTTCCCCCAGGCGAGAGATCGGTTGGCCGCACCTCAGGAACAAGCCGCTGCAGCGCCCTGACGAACGCTCGCTTGCTCCACGAGCGATAGAGCTCGCCGAGGCCGGTCACCCAGTATCGCCCCGCCATCTTCCAGAACCCGCCGTAGCTCACCAGGTCCCATGTGTCCGGAATGCTGAAATCGCTCTTGCGATACCCTTCCCGTTTGAGCGCGAGCACGGCGTTCGGCCCGGCGTGGACGCGCCCATCCACCGTCCGGGTGAAATGGACGCCGAGGAATGGGAGGGTAGGATTCGGCACCGGATAGATCATGGCCCTCACGAGGAACCGTCGCTCAGGAGCCAGGTCATAATACTCCCCCCGAAACGGGATGATGCGCACATCGTTCGTCGCCCCGGCCTGAGCGGCAACCCGGTCGGCCTGCAGCCCCCCGCAGGTGACCAGGTACGTTGACTGGAGGTCGCCCGCGGTGGTCTTGAGCACCCACACGCCGTTTCGTCGCTCGAGGTGCCGCACCCGCGCCGAGGTACGAATCTCCCCGCCGCGCTGCCGGATCACCTCGGCAAAGGTCCGAGCCACCTCTCCATAATCAACGACGCCTGCCTGCGGGACATGGAGCGCTTTGATCCCCCGCGCATGCGGCTCAATCTCCAAGAGCTGCTCCGGTCCCAACAACCGCAATCCCGGAACGCCATTGGCGCATCCCCGCTGATAGAGGGTTTCGAGCGCCGGCAGCTCAGACGGCTCGGTGGCCACCACTAACTTGCCGCAGAGGAGGTAGGGGATTCGGCGCGCGCGACAAAACTCCACGAGGAGCCTGGCTCCCTCGACGCATGTTCTGGCTTTAATCGAGCCGGGCCGGTAGTAGATCCCGGAGTGGATGACGCCGCTATTGTGTCCGGTCTGATGGGCGCCGAGGTGTGTTTCTTTCTCCACCACGACCAGCCTCGATCCTGGGACGCGGGCGAGCCACGCCATGGCTGTGGCCAAGCCGACAATCCCGCCGCCAATCACCGCGATATCATAGACGTTCATGGCAGTAATGCTTCGCATCGACGTGATGGGTCAGGATGGCGGGTGACACGGCTGGCCCCGAGCAGCGGCTCTGAGTTTCGAGCGGCCACGGCGCCCCACACCCAGCGTCCTGGGTGTGGGGCGAGCGAGAAACTCAGCGCAGCGCAGCCCCGCTCGGTGGGCGGGGCAAGCGGCGCTGCGAGGGGCATGCCGTGGCAGGACCCGCCACACTGTCCCACGATTCCTCACAGGTCAGCAAGCGCCTGCGCGACCGCGGCGACTACGCGCTCGATCTGCGATGGGGTCAGCTCGGGGTACATCGGCAGCGCGAGGATCTCGCGGCTGACCGCTTCCGCGATGGGAAACCGCCCGGCGCCTCGCACGTACGGCCGCAGCGCCGGCTGGGCCGGCAGGGTCGAGGGATAAGCGACCTGGGCGTCGATGCCCGCTCTCGTCAATGCGGCACAGACACGGCTGCGGCGGCGGGTCCGGATCGCATAGAGGTGGTAGACGTGACGGCAGCCAGGCTGCTCCCGAGGGAGGATGATCCCACGCCCTAGCGCATCGCCGAAGGCGATGGCTCGGCCGTTGGGCCGAGCCGTGTCGCTGCGCGACACCGTGTTAGGGCGTGGGATGATCCCGCCGATCCTGCACCGACGGAACGCATCGGCATAGCGGCGCGCGTTGCGCCGACGGGCTTCGTTCCATCGGTTCAGATGCCGGAGCTTGACGCGGAGGACGGCGGCTTGCAGCTCGTCGAGGCGGCTGTTGG
>JACPSQ010000070.1 GCA_016193195.1 Candidatus Omnitrophota bacterium | reverse complement strand
GCCGCCGCCGCCCGCCGCGGCCTTGACGATCACCGGGTACTGGATGCGCCGCGCGGTTTTGAGCGCGTCCTCCTTGGTCTTGACCGCCGTCATGCTCCCCGGGATGATGGGGATCCCGGACTTGCGCATCAGATCCTTGGCAGCCAGCTTGTCCCCCATGAGGCGAATCGACTGGGCCGACGGCCCGATGAAGGTGATGTTGCAGGACTCGCAGATTTCCGCAAAATGGGCGTTCTGTGAAAGAAACCCGTAGCCCGGATGGATCCCCTCCACATCGGCGATTTCAGCGGCGCTGACAATGGCGGGGATGTTGAGGTAGCTCTGCTCCGCCTTGGCCCCTCCCACGCAGATCGCTTCGTCGGCGAGGCGGACGTGCAGGCTCTGCCGATCGGCTTCTGAATAGATCGCCACCGTCCGGATGCCCATCTCCTTACAGGCGCGGATGACCCGGACAGCAATCTCTCCTCGATTGGCAATCAGGATCTTCGAAAACATGTCCGTATCTCGCTCTGACGCGGGGCGGCTACGTATCGGCACGCACCCTAGCGCGGTTCAACAACGAAGAGCGGTTGATTGAACTCGACAGGGGAACCGTTCTCAACGAGCACTTCGATGACGCGCCCCACGACTTCAGATTTGATCTCGTTCATGAGCTTCATGGCCTCGATGATGCAGACTACCTGGCCCGCCTCAAGGTCCTGACCGACCTCCACGAACGGCGGGGCGTCTGGAGCAGATGCGCGGTAGAAGGTCCCTACCATCGGAGACTTGATGATGACCCGACGGCTCTCTTCGGCCGGCGCGGCGGGGCCGCCTGGAGCCGTCGGATGGGGAACGCCAGCGACGTACTCGACGACTTGAGGGGCGGGGCTGGAGGAAGCCTTCTTGAGCCGGATCCGCAGGCCCTGGTGCTCCATCTCGAGCTCAACGAGTCCGCGCTGCTCCATCAGCTGGAGCATTTCTTCTATGAGCCGGAAGGCCTCCCGCTCGGATGATTTCAGCCGCTTTTCCACGCTGCCCTCCCTTGAACTATTTTTCTAGACGCGGGAGACATAGGATCCGGTCCGGGTATCGACGCGAATCACATCCCCGGTCTCAATGAAGAGGGGCACCTGGATGGCCGCGCCGGTCTCAAGGGCCGCCGGTTTCATCCCCGCCTTCGAGGTGTCGCCGCGGACACCGGGCTCCGTGGACTCAACGCGCAGGTCGACGAACATCGGAGGCTGAATGCTGATCATCTGACCGTCATGAAACTGCCCCTCAAGCTCCATGCTCTCTCTCAAGAACCCCACCGCCTGGCCGAGCAGATCCTCTGAAACCTGAACCTCCTCGTACGTCTTGGCGTCCATGAAATGAAAGGTCCCGGCGGTCCGGTAGAGGTACTGCAACGTTCGCTTCTCGATATAGGCTTCCTGAAATTTCTCGCCGACCCGGAACGTGCGCTCAATGACGGACCCGTCTTTCAGGCGCCGCAACTTCGTTCGGACAAACGCCCCGCCTTTGCCTGGCTTCACGTGCTGAAACTCAACGATGGTCCAGAGCTGATTATCGATCATGATGGCTTCGCCGCTGCGGAATTCACTGGTGGAAATCATCCCATCACCTGCCTCGGCGATGTTGGTCAAGGCGGCGCGGGAGATCCGCCGTCGCCCCCATGGAGAACTTCCCCGTCGTGAGGATCTCCCGCACATCCACGTAGGCGCCGGCGACCGCGCCGCCTTGACAGGCAGGTGATGGGACCCCACCACCTGGCGCCCCCACCACCTGCGGGCTCGCCGAAGGCGAGCGGGACGACAGCGCAACCTGGGGTTCGCCTGTGACGAACCACGCAGGTGGTGGGGTGAGATTGCCCGCTGCGACAGGTGGTGGGGTCATCCCCCCATCCGCCTTCCCTTCCGTGCCGCCCGCCTAGCGGCTGGCACCTGGGGTGCCGCCAGCCCCAAGGCCGCCTCAAGCCCTAACCGGTAGCTCTCCGGGCCGAATCCGCAGACCTGGCCCCGGCAAACCGGCGCAATGACAGAATGCTGGCGGAAGGGCTCACGCGCATAGATGTTCGAAAGATGCACTTCGATGGTCGGGACACCCGAGGCCTCGATCGCGTCGCGGATGGCCACACTCGTATGGGTGTACGCCGCCGGATTGATGACCACGGCGTCGTAGCGGTCCTTCGAGGCTCCAATCAACCCGACGATGTCTCCCTCGTGATTCGACTGGACAATCGTGAGCGAGGCGCCGCGCGCCGCGGCGAGCCGCCTGAGGCCCTGATTGATCGTGGCAAGATCCGCCGTCCCGTAGATCGTTGGCTGACGCCTCCCCAAGAGCTGGAGGTTGGGGCCGTGGATGAGCAGAATCTTCATGCAACGTTTGCTCTTCAGCCTTCAGCTGCCGGCTGCTCCGCCTCGTCGATGAGCATGACAGGGATGCCGTCACGGATGGGGTAGCGGCGCCCGCACTTCACGCACACCAGCCGCTCCTCCTTCAGCTTCACCTCGGTCTTGCAGGCTGGGCAGGCCAGGATCTCCAACAACGCCGGATCGATCATTCGGTCCTCCTCTCCAGCTCCACCACCATGTTGGGTTCCGCGTGCAGGGCCGCCAGGGGCTCTGGGCCGCTTCCCTGCTCCGGCCCTGCCAGTTTCTTCACCGCTTCGCCAAGCTGGGCGACGCTGCCGCGTCCCGTCGAGAGCCGGTCGACGTGCTTCGTCAAGCGGTCCACGTGGCCCCGAAGGATGTCCCAGTCGCCACTGAACGTCTTGAAGACGACATCGAGTTGCTCAATCAACCGCCGGATCCCCTTGACGTCCTCGGAGATCTTGAGATTCCTCAATCCCAGGCGAATGAGGCCGAGGTACGGCATCAACGTCTGCGTGGAGCAGCCGAACACCTGCAGGGTGAGCGAGCGTTGCGGAATTGGGTTCTCCTGGTCATAGATTCGCTGGGCGAGGAACGCCTGCTGGTAAATGACATCGGACGGCACGAAGAGGAGGGCGTAATCAGTCGTGCCCGCATCGGGCTTGATGTACTTCGCCGTGGCCTCCATCTGCACGAGCATGGCGTCCCGGAACGTCCGCCAGGCCGCGCGCGCATCCTGCTCCGTCGTGGCTTCGACCCACGTCTTGTAGGTGCTCGACGGAAACTTGGAATCGATGGGCACAACGCAATCGGGCAGCGTGAGGGCGAAGTCCACCACCTCTTGCCCGACGGCCAGGTGGCGGGGCTTCCGGGTGTACAGCCCTTCGCCCAAGTGGGTCTTGAGGAGCATTTCGAGTGCCGCCTCGCCGAACTCGATGCCGGCAGCCTGCGGGGAACGAAAGATGGAGATGATAGGCTTCAACGTGTTGGTCATCTCCGATACCGTTGTGACCGCTTGCTTATCCAGCGTCGTCAGCGAGTCGCTAATGGTTTCCACGCGCTCATTCCACTGCTGCGTGAGGTCCTTGTAGGCGTCGCGCTCCCGCTGGACGTCTTGGGTTCGAAGGTCTTTCTCTGCGGCCAGCGCATCCACCCGCCCTTTGAGTTGGGCCAGGAGGTCATCGAGTCCGGCTTTCGTCGTTTCGGCGAGGGACGGCCGACGGGTGCGCCAGAGCCAGATCGCCAGCGCGGCCAGGATCGCTGTGAGGGCCATGAGCAACCACACGATCATGTCCCACCCGATTTTGCGAGATACCGCATCCGCAGTTGATACAGCGCGTCCTTCAGGAGTCGTTCTTCATCGACTGACAGATTTCCTTTCGTCCTGTTCTCCAGCACGCCCAAGAGGTCGATCAGGTATTTGGCCTGAGGGAGGTTCGTTGCCTGCTTGCGCGTCGTCGGGTGCGGCATGTCGCCCAGGGCGATGAACGCTTCCATCGCCAGGCCGGAAACGAAAAGATCAAAGCGGGCCTCAGGGGGTCCCTCGGCTTCCGGGCGGACGCTGGTCCCGGCCAGACCCTCAGGCTGCGTGGATGGGCCGCTCGGCTGCCCGACGGCATGCTTTTCGCGATCAGCCTGCTCCTTCCATGACTCATCGACTCGTTTCTTGGCCGGTTCTTCCATCATCTTATCACGATACCGGAGTAGCCGATGACGGAGTGGGGGTCTCCTCCGGCATCCGCGCTTGTGCCGTAGCTCACCAGCGTCCCGTGGCTGGCACCGAGCGCTTTGGCCGCGCCGAGCACACAGACAGCTGCGCCGTAGCCGCACATCCGTGTGGCCCCCTGGCGCATCTCGTGGGTGAGCCGTGCGTCGTCCATGGCGCAGATGGCGTCAATCAACGCGTGATCCTGCTCGGAGGTTTGTTCACGCGGTTCATAGTGCGAGAGGTCTGAGCTGGCAAGGAGGAGCACGGGTTCCTCCTGCATCCTGACGACTTGTGTGAGCGCACGCGCCAATTGCTGCAGTTCCTCGCTGCGCTCCGATCCCCCGACGATGGGCACCACCGTCAGTTCTTGAGGACCCAGTCGTTGGAGGAATGGGAGGAGCACTTCGATCGCGTGCTCCCCCTGCTGAGCCTGCGGATCGTCTTCAAGGAATGGGCAGCGCTCACGAAGCGACTGGGCGCACGCCTCATCGATCGGCACGTCACCTAAGGGAGTCCGGTAGGCCCCCTCGACCATCAGCCTCCACGGGATCAGGCTCCCGGTATGCGACGGTCCAAGCACGATGCAGCGGCGCGGAATCGAGACATGCGCCAGCGTCGCCCCAAGGATACCGCCGCAGTGTCGGAAGCTCCCGTGCGGCAGAAGCGCCCCGAATGCCGCCCGCGGGCCCCTCCTGGTCGCTGTGCACGCATCAATCTCCTTCGTAAGTGTCACCGGATCTGCCGGGTAGTGGTAGCCGGCCACGGCTGGCCGCCTGACCACATGCGGCGTGCGGCGTGCGGCGTGCGGAGTTGGTCTCTCACTCCGCATTCCGAATTCCGCATTCCGCATGCTCAGGGCTCTTTGGTCTTGCGGGCACGGCCGTCGGGCGAGACGACCACCTGAACGCGCTGACGCATCGTCAGGTAGCGGCCGGCCGCTTCGTTGACCATGGCGGTGGTGAGGGCGTTGATCCGGTCCTCATAGCGGGTCCACGCGTCAAACCCGAGCCCATAGAGCTCATCGAGCGCGGAGCGCTTGGCGAGCCCGATGAGATGCTGGAGCTCAAGCCGATGCAATCCGATCAGGTAGCGCTTCGCCTGGAAAACCTCCTCGTCGCTGAATCCGTGGCCGACGGCGAGCCGAAGCTGCTCGTCCAACGCGTTGAGCACGCTGATTTGCTCGGTCGGGCGCGTCGCCGCGTACACGAGGAGATACCCCGGATCCCATCCGGGGACATTGACGGCCCCCAAGGTGTAGGAAAGACCCCGCTCCTCGCGAACCGCTTGGAACAATCGGCCGGCCATGCCCGAGAGGATCGCCGTCATCACGTCCAGGGCATATCGATCAGGCGCGGTGTACCGACTCCCAAGGAATCCGAGCATGATGAGCGCTTGCTCTTTGTCCATGGTGTGAGTGATTTCACGGATCCCGTCGATGGCTTCCTCTGGCAGTTGCGCCGGCCAGGCAGAGGGCCGTGAGTCGAGGGACCCAAACGAGCGCTGGAGCTGCCTGGCGACCGCATCCTGGTCCACATCGCCAAAGACGGCCAAGACGCTGTTCTCAGGCACCATCCATCGCCGGGAAAACCCCAAGCAGTTCGCCCGGGTCAAGGTCCCGATGGTTTCTTTCTGGCCTAAGGGATTGAACCGATACGGGTGGTGGCTGAACAGACTTCGGCGGAGCAGCCGCCCGCCGACATCGAAGATTTCGTCATCTTGTGTCTGGAGCTGTTTCGCGATAAGCCCCCGCTGAATCGCGACCTCTTCTTCCGGAAAGGCGGACTGCGTCACCAGCTCGTGCATGAGGGACAGCCCCTCCCACAGGTCCTGCGAGAGGAGCTGGAGGACAAGCCCGAACCCGTCCCTCCCGCTGAATGCCTCCAGGGTGCCGCCAAGCGAGTCGACCTGCTGGGCGATCTCAAACGCGCTCTTTTGGCGCGTCCCCTTCGTCAGGAGCTGAGCGACCAGGTTGGACACGCCCTGCTCCTGCTCGGTTTCGGCGCGGACACCACCGCGGAACGCGACGACGATTGCGGCGATCGGCAAGGTGTGGTCCACGCCGACAAGCGCCGTGGCGCCGTTTCCCAAGATCGTCTGGGTGACGGGGATCCGTTCGGGTGGCGGCGACGTTGTCTCGATGGAAGGAGTCGATGCCGCGGGGCGGATCACAGCGGTGGTCATCTTGGATGGGTCGCAGAACCGCTGCGCGGCTTCTTGGACCTGCCGGCGCGTGACCTCCTCGATTCCGGAGACGTAGCGCCGGGAGAAGAGGGGATCGCCCGTCGCCGTCATGGAGTTGGCCACATCAGCCGCCCGCGCCTCCACGGTCTGGAGGCTGAAGAGGTAACTCGAGCGGACGGCCTGCTTCGCTTTTCGCAGCTCTGCATCGCCGATCCCGCGCTGTTTGACGTCATCCAGAATCCCCAGCACGGCGTGGGTCGCCGCCTCAACGTTGCCCGCGTCTGTTTGAAACTGGATGGCGAACACGCCCGGATCGTAGGGGGTGTAGTTCCATGCCGCAATGGCGTGGGCCAGTCGTCGCTTCCGAACGACCGTTTCATAGAGCCGGGAGCTCCGGCCCTCCCCGAGGATATTCGCGAGGACATCGAGCGGATAGAGCGCAGGATCCGCCAGGCGCGTGGAGGAAAACCCCAGCATCACGTAGGCGGTCTGCACCGGCAACTCGAGCGAAGCGTCCTTCCGGCTGACCGCCGGCGGCTCAGCAGGGACGAGCTGCTGGCTGGGATCAGTCGTCCCGCGGGGCCATGATCCCAACACCTCGTTCACGAGCGCGGGTACGGCGGCCCCATCGAGGTCGCCGACACAGGCAATGGTGACGTTCTGCGGCTGGTACTGCGACGCGTAGAATGCCGTGAGGTCGTTGACCGTCAGGCGCTCCAGTAACGGCTGATAACCGAGGATCGGATGCCGATACGGATGCTCGAGGAAGTGCCGGCCCCAGAACAGTTGGGAGAGACGCCGGTCAGGATCATCCAGGTTCATCTGGATTTCTGAAATGATGACCGCGCGCTCCTTGTCAAACCCCGCCTGGTCAAACACGGCGTGCTGGAGGATGTCCGCGAGGAGCCCAAGCCCTTCTTTCAGGTAGCGGCGTTCGACAAATAACGAGACCCCTGTCGAGTCGAATGAGGTGAATGCGTTGATCGTGCCCCCATAGCCTCGCACCTCGCGCTCAATCGAACCAGAGGGCCGAGAGGGGGTCCCTTTGAAGAGCATGTGCTCGATGAAGTGCGTGATGCCGGTGCCGACGGCACGCCCCTCTCCACGCAGGCCACCCTTGATCCTGGCTTCGATGGCAACGAGCGGCTGACGGTGATCTTCTTCCCAGACAAGCTGCAACCCGTTATCGAACACACGCTGGCCGACAGATGAACGGCTCTCAACCATGCGCTCCTCGTGCGCGTGTCCTATGGACACGATCGTAGCGCTCAGTACACCCGCAGTCGATAGACAGAGGGAAACACCCCAATGGCACCTGGCCTCCCTTCCCCCTCCACGCATCAGGATGCTCGCACGGTCTGCCGACGCTCCCTGCGCCGAGCCGGATGGGTCACACAGTCCCCGTCGCAATGCCGGCAGACCGATGGAACCAGGTGGGAGATGAGCACGTGGGCGGACGACCCGTCTGAGGGGTTTCCAACGCGCAGGGTTGGGGATTTCGCAGACGGCTATGCGGCGCGCGCGCGTCGGCTGATAGCCTGACGGAGCTCTCGGCGCTTGCGCTCGCTAGGCTTCTCATAGTGCTTCCTCGCCTTAAGCGCTTTCAAGGTGCCTTCACGCTCAAGCATGCGTTTAAAGCGCCGTAACGCCTTTTCGAGCGACTCATCATCTCGAACTTCTACGCGTGGCATGTGGTCTCCAACTCCTCAGAAGGCTCAATTGTAGGATAAGACGCTGCTGCTGTCAACCCTACGGACACCCCACGACCTCTTAGGATCCCAAGAGGAATTCGAGCGGAACCACGATGGTCTTGCTCGGCTCAACCATGGAGGGAGGAAACGGAGGAAATGGGGCGGCGCTTTTCACGATGCGCAGCGCAACCTCCCGCAAGGTGTGTGAGTCAACGGAGCGCTCCGGGACGACTTCGATGCCCTTGGCCGATCCCGAGGAGGCCAGCAGAAAGGAAACGTAGACAAGCCCTTCCGCCTCGTGTTCGGTCAACCACACGTGACGGTTGGCTGTCTGCTGAATCTGCTCGCGGATGGCGCTAAAGTAGCTTAACAGGACAGGATCCCCTCGCGCGGCGTCAACGGGATTCGTCAAATCAACCACTGATGACGACCGGGTGGGCGTCAGGTCGGACAGGGTGCGGTCCATCACCAGGGAAGGGCGGGCCGGGATGATGATCTGAGGACGTTCGCTTCGGTTTGAGGCCGAGGGGACCGAAGGGGCAGCCCCTCGCTCCCGCGCGGCCCGTGCGAGCTGCTCCTGGAGGCGTTGCCGTTCCAACGTGGCCACTTCATGCTCGTAGATCACCTCCAGGGCGGACGAACGGCTTCTCGGCGCCGTCAGCCAGTTCAGCGGCACCATCTGCCCGGCCAACAGGATCAGGTGGATCCCCACTGAGGCGCCGAAGGCGATGACGAATATCCGATCGGTCATCTCCCTCATCACGCGCCTTCCAGCGGCCACCCGTAGCGCCCCATCAGGGGAACAAACACACAACTGGCGATCTCTTTTCGGTGGATGGCGCCACCGCGTTTTTCGACCTCGTTGAGCATCTGCGCGCTCTGCGAACCGATCGGGATCACCATCCTCCCAGTGTCCGTGAGCTGCTCCAACAGCGGTGCGGGGATCTCGGGGGCGGCTGCCCCAATGAGGATCGCATCATAGGGAGCAAATTCCGGCCACCCGAGGGATCCATTCCCTGGGCTCAAGTGCACGTTGAAATACCCCAACGCATCCAGCCGTCGCTTCACGGCAGGCAGCAGTTCCGGGAGTCGTTCCACGGAGAACACCTCGAGCGTCAGCTCCGCAAGGATGGCGGTTTGATAGCCGGATCCGGTGCCGATCTCCAGCACGCGCTCGTGCCCCTGAAGACGCAGGAGGCTCGTCATCAGCGCAACCATGTAGGGCTGGCTGATCGTTTGCCCTAACCCGATTGGAAGCGGACGGTCCTCATAGGCCTCCTGCTGAAGCTCCTCAGGAACGAAGAGGTGGCGCTCGACCTTGTGGAACGCTGCGAGGAGCCGTTTATCCGTCAGCCCGCGCGCCTTGATTTGCCCCCCCACCATCCGCGCGCGTTGCGCTGCGAATCTCATCCTCGACCCATCAGGTGGCGGAGCACCGTGCGGATAAACCGGAGGCCGTCTCGCACCGGTCGGATGTGGCTCCGCTCACCCTGATAGATGCTTCGCACCGGCACCGAGATGATTTTCCAGCGGCGCGCGGCGGCGCCAAACAACAGCTCCGTCTCAATCTCGAAACGTTTCGATCGCAGGGGGACATCGGCGAGCACTTCCGCTCGGATGAAGCGGAACCCGCACTGCGAATCCGGGATGCGTTGACGGGCCACCGCGGAGATGATCGATGACATGAGCGTGTTGGTCCAGTGTCGTGCGAGCGGCATCAGGGTTCCATCGGAGAGGCGGTTGCCGACCGCGACGCCGGCATGCTGCCACTCGCCTGCCTGGACGAGCTTGGGAATTTCATCCGGATCATGCTGCCCATCGCTGTCCATGGTGACGACCCCATCATACCGCGAACGGAGCGCGTACTCAAAAGCGGTCCGCAAGGCACGCCCCTTCCCCTCGTTCCGAAGGTGGCTGATGACGAGCGCCCCCTCCTGCGATGCAATCGAAGCGGTCCCGTCTCGCGATCCGTCGTCGATGACAATGACCTCAAACCCCTGGCGCCTGACCCGACGCACCAGCTCTCCGATATGCGCTTTGGCGTTAAAGGAAGGGATCACGACGCAGTACCGACTGCCCATCGACTCACATCACACCACAGAACTACAGAAGCGCCACAGAGGCACAGAACCCAGCACGGCTCAAACCCTTCTGTGTCTCTGTGCCTGCCTGCCGCGCCCGCGGCGCAGGCAGGGATTTCTGTGGCCTCTCTGGTGTCGACACCATCGGCTGGAACATCAACCACTGATCCGGGAAGCGCCTCAGATACCGCTCAAACACGGCCGCGTACGCTCGGGTCAGCATCTGAACTGACCCCTCGTTGAGTCCGTTGGCCGGGGGCCAAATGGACGGCTCCACATAGAGCCGGAATCTCCAAACCCCCTCTCGAATGAGAAAGATCGGAACGACCGGCGCCTGACCCCTAAGGCTGAGGAGCGCGGGGCCCCGCGGGAGCACCACCTGACGTTGGCACAGGGTGGTCGTCAGTCCGTGCGTCGAAAACTCCCGATCCCCCACGAGGCCGAGGAGGCGTCCGTTGCGGAGATCCTGCAGGGCGCGCCGCATCGCGTCGGCCCCCAGGGGGATGACGTTGAGCCCGCATCGCCGGCGCTGCCAATTGAACAGTCGATCCGTTCGAGGATCCTGATGCGGCAGGGCGACCGCAGTCAAGGGGATGCCCGTTCTGCGAATCACCACACCCGCGAGTTCCCAGTTCCCGATGTGCCCCGTGAGGGCGATCGTCCCTCGGCTGGGATGCAAGGTCTTGGTGAGGCGCTCGTAACCCTCCAGGCGCACCTCGGGCTGAGGAACGCGGTGCATCGTGAGAAACTCGACCAGGTAACGGCCAAAGTTCCTGAACACTTCGCGAACGATGGGGGCATCCACAGGAGGGGGCGCATCGAGCAGCATGGAGAGGTTGTTGTGGACGGCCTCCCGATCCCCGGCCGAACACCGCCACTGCACGTCCGCGAGTCGCTCCGCCAATCGAAAGGCGGATTTGGTTGGCAACGTCGACGCGAGCCACTGGCCAAGTCGATACCCGACGTACGTAACCCTATTCTGCATGCCCATCAGCGAGCTCGAACAGCAGACCGGCGATATCCGCTGCGGCGTTTGGGTGGGCGAGCTCCACGTTTCGTCGTCGCAACCCTGCCAACCGATCCGGATTATCGAGGAGGTCGCGGACGGTCTGCCGAACCGTCTCCGGCGAACCCGCCTGCACCGCTGCGCCATGGGAGAGCAGAAACCGCGCGTTGTAGGCTTCTTGGCCGGGGATCGGATTCACGATGACGAGGGGCAGATGCTTGGCAAGCGCCTCGGACGTCGTGAGCCCGCCCGGCTTGCTGATCAAGAGCGTCGCGATGTCCATGAGCTTGGGGATGTCGTTGGTATAGCCAAGGGACACGACCCGGTGGCGAAACCGCTGGCCCTGAAGCCAGGCCAGCAATGAGCGATTGGTCCCTGCGACCACGACAAATTGACAGGGGTACGGCAAGATATCGACACTGAGCATGATGTCCCGAATCTGGCCAAACCCGCTGCCCCCGCCCATGATGAGGATGATGGGATGGGTCGGATCGAGCCCCAATGCGCGAGCCGTGGCCTCACGGTCGTTGGCCTCAAGGAACTTCCGGTCAATCGGAATCCCCAGCACTTTGATTCGTGAGGGGTCAACGCCCCGCGTGACGAAGCGCTGCTTGACCTGTTCAGATGGGACGACATACGCGTCGACCGTATCGTGGAACCAGTACAGGTGGGGGGCGTAATCCGTTAGGACGCCGACGAGGGGGACGCTGAGGTTGTGGTGCTTTTTAAAATCCGCCACCATCCCGCAGGGGTAGGCCTGCGTGCAGGCGATCGCTTCCGGCCGCACGGTTTCCAGGAGGCGTTGCAGCTTGCCGGCCTGGTAACGGTGAAGGAGCACCCGGAGGTGCTGAATGCGGCGGTGAACGGCAGGATTATCGTAGAGGTACTCCCAGACATCGGGTTGGTGACGGATGATGGAAAGGTATGAGCGCGAGATCGCCCAACGGACAAATCGGCTGGTGTACTGGAACGCGTCAACGTTGACGATCTGCGCAAGGGGATCGAGGCGCTTGAGGGTTTGCCCGATGGCGCAGCTCGCCCGATGGTGGCCTGAGCTCGTGGTGATATGCATCAACACGAACCGCCGTCCTGTCATCCGCAGCGACCCCCGGCACTCCTGTCCGCTAGTCTTCCATCTGCAAGACCCTCGCGATGCGCTTGACCGCTTCCCCCAACCGGGGTTCAGGCTCCACGAGCGCAAACCGCACAAACCCTTCCCCGTATTCCCCGAATCCGCTGCCAGGCGCGATGACGACGCCGGCCTCTTGCACAAGAAGGGTCGCGAACTCGAGCGAGGTCAGCGCACTGAACTTGAGAGGGATCTTGGCCCAGACGTAGAAGGTCGCTTTTGGCATGGGCACATTCCATCCCACCTGCTTGAGCCCTGCGAGAAAGGCATTCCGCCGTTTCAGGTAGGTCCCAACCGCCCAGTGGACGTAGTCCTGAGGCCCCGCAAGCGCCTTGACGGCCGCCCACTGCACGGCGCGGAAAATCCCAAAGTCGATGTAGCTCTTGGTCTTCGCGAGCGAGGCGAGCACGTCCCGGTTCCCCACCCCAAAACCCAATCGCAGCCCGGGTAGGCTGTACGATTTTGAAAGGGTGTGAAACTCGACCGCAACCTCCTTCGCGCCATCCACTTCGAGGATGCTGGGGGCCCGATAGCCATCGAAGACGATGTCAGAGTACGCGAAATCGTGCACCACCATGATCCGGTGCTGCCGCGCCCAGGCGATGGTCTCTTTAAAGAATTTGAGATCCGCCACCGCAGTGGTGGGATTGTGCGGGTAGCTCAGGAAGAGCAGCTTGGATTGCTTCAGGACGCTGCGCGGCACCGCATGGAGGTCAGGCAGGTAGCGCTGCTCGGCATGGATCGGGAGGTTGTAGAGGATGCCCCCCGCCATGACCACCCCGTTGAAGTGCACCGGGTACGTGGGGTTTGGGACGAGGGCGATGTCGTCATGGTTGAGGAACGCGAGCGACAGGTGCGAGATCCCCTCCTTCGATCCGATCAGCGGCAGCACCTCCTGCGCCGGGTCGAGGTTCACGTGAAACTTCTGGTGGTACCACCGGGCAATGGTCTCATGCAGGCTCCGCTCAACGTCGCCCCCCTTGCGGGAGTAGCGGTGGTTCTCCGGCTTCTTCACCTGCACCACGAGCTCCTCGACGACGTGTTTGGGCGGGGGGAGATCTGGGTTGCCCATCCCCAGGTCAATGACATCAATCCCGCGCTCGCGCGCCTGGGCCTGGAGCTCATCAAGGATGGTAAAAAGATAGAGGGGCAGCCGCTTGAGCCGGTTGGCCTCGTGGAAGAGGCGTCGGTTGCTGCGTTCCAGCTCGCGCTCGGCCTGCTCGCGCAGTTGCCGTTGCACCTGGCGAATCGAAGTCGAAGAAAGGGTCCGGCCGGCTGTCGGCATCAGGGGTCTGCGATCTCCACGGGCAGCCTCTTCCCGATCTCGCTCATCGCGTCCGCCGCGTGGTACGAGCTGCGCACGAAGGGGCCGGATTTGACCCACCGGAACCCCCTCTCATACGCCAGTCGCTCATACATGTGGAACCGCTCAGGGCTCACGAACTCCATCACGGGCAGATGGGCGGCATCAGGCCGGAGGTACTGCCCGATCGTCACGTGAGTCACCCCAGCGGCCACCAGGTCATTGAACGTTTGCAAGACCTCCTCCAGCGTCTCCCCCAGCCCCACCATCAAGCTTGATTTCACCAGACTCTCCGTGCCGAGGGACACTGCGAATCTGAGCACCCTGAGTGATCGATGATACTCCGCCTGAGGCCTCAGGAGACCTGAGAGCCGTTCGACCGTTTCCACGTTGTGCGCGAACACCTCGGGCTCGCCCTCCTCCAGCACATGTCGCAGCAGCTCCTCGCGGGCGTGGAAGTCCGGGACAAGCGCCTCAACGGTGACCCCTGGGTTCTCACGGCGCACCGCACGGATGACATCGACCCAGTGACCGGCACCTTCATCCCGGAGGTCGTCCCGCGCGACCGAGGTGATAACGACATGCTGGAGGCCGAGCCGCCTCACAGCCTCCGCCACGCGCCACGGCTCATCGGCCGACGCCGGGTGCGGGCGGCCGTGATCCACCGCGCAGAAACGACAGCTGCGAGTGCACATTCCTCCGAGGATCATGAAGGTGAGCTGGCGCTGGGCATAGCACTCGCGCAGGTTCGGACACAGAGCGCTCTCGCATACGGTGGCAAGATCCAAGTCGCTCACAAGTGTTCGAACGTCCCGCGCCACCCCATCAGGCGAGAACGACTGCTTAAGCCAATCCGGATACCGCTGCATCAGTGGGATGATGGGTGATGGGTGATCGGTGATGGATGACAGGTAGATGACCTCGTCGTTCCATCCATCATCCAGCATCCATCATTCAGCATCTAGTTCACGGGACTCGCACCTTGACGGTTTTCATCCGATCGGCGATCGCCTCCGCCATTTCCTTTGTGCCAACGGCGGTCGGGTCGTTGCGATCCGATTTGAAATCGTAGGTGACGTGCCGCCCTTCTCGAAGGACCGCCTCGACGGCGCGATCCAGCCGGTCCGCCGCTTCGTGCTCT
>JACPSQ010000065.1 GCA_016193195.1 Candidatus Omnitrophota bacterium | reverse complement strand
GGTTCAAGGAAGGGCGCTTCGACCTCATCACGAGATATTGCCTGGATGACGTGAAGCTGACGAAGGAGCTCTACGACTATGGGAAGCAGCACGGCCGGCTCTTTGCCGCCAGCCGCTTCAGCGAGGAGAAGTTCCAGATTCCGGTGTGTTGGCCGGAGCGAAAGCGCGAGAGCGGGACAATTGTAAAGATGCTCACCGAGGCGTTTGAGAAGCGGCTCCAGGTCGAGATCGAGTACCTCTCCCAGAGCGTCGCCACCGGCGAGTCGTCCCAGCGCGTGCGCCGCGTGGACGTCTACCACATCCGCGAGCCCTACTTCGAGGGCTACTGCCACTTCCGCGAGGACGTGCGCCAGTTTCGCATCGACCGTGTGATTGACATCAAACCCACCTGGCAGCGCTACACCATCCCCCCCGATTTCGTGCCCACCGCCCCCGCCGAATGAAACCGCCGCGGATTTTGGATTTTAGATTTTGGATTTTAGATTGTTGGTGTTCACGCGAGGGGTAATCCAAAATCAAAAATCAAAAATCCAAAATAACCATGCGGGTTGTCGTGTTGGGAGCGGGGACGGCGATTCCGGCGCGGGGGCACAGCCCGGCCGGAATCTATGTCAATGTCCGCGGCGAGCACCTCCTCTTTGACGCCGGGCCGGGGACCGCGCAGCGGTTGCACCAGGCCGGCGTCTCGTTGTGGCAGATCGACCGCATCTTCCTCACGCACGCCCACGTGGACCACTGCCTGGACCTCGTTTCGATCCTCTTCGCCCTCCGCATCCCTCAGCCGGTGCGGACGAAGCCCTTGACAGTCTACGGCCCGCGCGGATTGACGCGGCTCTACCGTCAGCTCAACGCCGCCTTCCATCGATGGCTTGAGCCTCGAACGTACCGGTTGACGCTCAGCGAACTTGACGAGACCACGCGGCGGTTCCACGGCTACACGATCACGACCCGATGGATGCGCCATTCCACCCCGGCGCTCGGCTATCGGATCGAGGCTCAAGGTAAACGCGTAGCGTATTCAGGTGATACCGATGTCTGTGACAACATCGTGCGGCTGGGGCGCGGAGCCGATCTCTTGATCCTCGAGTGCTCCCATCCGGACGAGCGGAAAATCGCTGGGCACTTGACACCGACCGAGGGTGGACAGATCGCGTCGGAGGCGCGCTGCAAGCACCTTGTCCTCACCCATTTCTACCCGGTGTTCCGCGGCTACGACATCCGCCGGCGGGTCCGCCGCGCTTACCAAGGCCGCCTGACGCTGGCGCAGGATTTCACCTCGTTTCGCTTGGATGGCTTTGACAGCCACCAGGCGGGGGTTATAATAGGAAGTGGCCGCAACGTCCATCCGCAGTATCCAACCCAAGAGGAGGATCACACATGAACGTGCTGAAGACAGGGCTGTTGCTCTCTGTGCTGACCGTGCTGCTCGTGTTCATCGGCCGGCTCGTCGGCGGACCCCAGGGCGCGATGGGGGCGTTTGTCTTCGCGCTGCTGATCAACCTGGGCAGCTACTGGTTCAGCGACAAGATCGTGCTGGCCATGTACCGGGCCAGACCCTTGAGCGAGGCGGAGGCGCCGCAGGTCTTCCGCGCGGTGCGCGAGATCGCGTCGCGCAGCCACATCCCGATGCCGAAACTCTACGGGATCCCCACGAGGACCCCGAACGCCTTTGCCACCGGCCGCAGCCCGAGGCACGCCGCGGTGGCGGTCACCTCGGGCCTCGTGGAGGTCATGAATGAGGAGGAGCTGAAGGGGGTCCTGGCGCATGAGCTCAGCCACGTGCAGAACCGCGACACGCTCGTCATGTCCATCGCCGCGGCGGTGGCCGGTGCGATCTCCATGCTGGCCAGTTGGGCTCGATGGGGCTTGATGTTCGGCGGCGGAGGGGATCGGGATCGGCGCTCGGGGAATGCCGCCGTGCAACTGGTGGCGCTGTTGATCGTCGCGATCTTGGCGCCGATCGCCGCGATGCTGATCCAACTGGCGATTTCCCGCACGCGGGAGTACGGAGCGGATGAGACCGGCGCCCGCCTGACCGGCAACCCGCACGGGTTGGCCGGTGCGCTCGAGAAGCTGGAGGCCGCGGTGCGGGCCCACCCGCTGCCGGACGCGAATCCGGCGACGGCGCACCTCTTCATCGTCAACCCGCTGCGGGCTGATGCGATCGCGAAGCTGTTCTCGACCCATCCGCCGATCGAGGAGCGCGTCCGTCGCTTGCGCTCGATGCGGCTGTAAAGGATCAGAAGTCAGAATTCAGAAGTCAGATATCAGAATTTCTCAGGCAGACAAATCTGACCTCTGACCTCTGACCTCTGACCTCTGAATCTATCGTCCCCTCAGATGAGATTAGACCGGCTCACCATCAAAGCCCAAGAAGCGCTGCAGGAGGCGCAGTCGCTCGCGCAAAGCAGAAGCCACCAGCGCCTGGAGCCGGAGCACCTCCTCCTCGCGCTCATCAATCAAGAGGAAGGCCTGGTTGGCCAGCTCCTGGAAAAAGTTGGCGTCAAGCCGGCTGCGCTCCATACCGCGCTCGAGCAGTCGCTGACGAAATGGCCATCAGTCAGCGGCGGCTCCTCAGTCTACCTCTCCGACCGGCTCAACCGGCTCCTCCTGCAGGCCGATGACGAGACCAAGCGGCTGACGGACGAGTACATCTCCACCGAGCATTTCCTGCTGGCGAGTTTCAAGGATGAAGAGGTCGGTCTCCTCTATCAACGGATCGGGTTGCGCCGCGAGAGCGTGGAGGTCGCGCTGAAGTCGCTGCGGGGGGCGCACCGTATCACTGACGCGAACCCTGAGGAGAAGTACGGCGCGCTCGAGCGGTACGCGCGCGACCTCACCGACCTGGCGCGCAAGGACAAGCTGGATCCGGTGATCGGACGCGATGCGGAGGTGCGCCGGGTGATTCAAGTCCTCACGCGCCGCACGAAGAATAACCCGGTTCTCATCGGCGAGCCGGGCGTGGGGAAGACCGCGATCGCCGAGGGCCTGGCCCAGCGCATCGTGCGCGGCGATGTGCCGGAGAACCTGAAGCACAAGCGGGTCATGGCGCTCGACCTCGGCGCGCTCATCGCCGGCACGAAGTTCCGCGGCGAGTTTGAAGAGCGGCTCAAGGCGGTGCTCCGAGAGATCCACGCGGCGGAGGGCGAGATCGTCCTCTTCATTGACGAGTTGCACACCGTCGTCGGCGCCGGGGCCGCGGAGGGCGCCGTGGATGCGTCAAACCTGCTCAAGCCGGCCCTCGCCCGCGGCGAGCTGCGCTGCGTCGGCGCCACGACGCTCGATGAGTATCGCAAGCACATTGAGAAAGACCCGGCGCTTGAGCGCCGCTTCGCCCCGATCCTCGTCACTGAGCCGTCGGTCGAAGAGACCATCGCCATCCTGCGCGGGCTGAAGGAGCGCTACGAGGTCCACCACGGCGTGCGCATCACTGACGGCGCGATCGTGGCGGCGGCCAAGCTCTCCGCCCGCTATATCGCCGACCGCTTCCTCCCGGACAAAGCGATCGATCTCATGGACGAAGCCGCGGCTCGGCTGCGGATGGAGATCGACAGCATGCCCTCGGAAATCGACACGATTCACCGACGGCTGCTTCAGCTCGAAGTGGAGCGCGAGGCGTTGAAGAAAGAAACCGATGCGGAAGCGAAGGGGCGGCTGAAGGCGCTCGAGAGCGAATTGGAGAAGCTCAAGGTGGAGCGATCCAGGCTCGAGCAGCACTGGCAGAAGGAGAAGCAGCTCATCCAGGCGGCGCGCGACCTCAAGGAGAAGCTGGAGCAGGCGCGCCTGGAGTCGGAGCGCGAGGAGCGCTCGGGCAACCTCGGCCGCGTGGCTGAGTTGCGCTACGGGGTCTTCCCCAAGCTCCAGAAGGAGTTGGACGAGCAGACGGCGAAGCTCGCCGAGCTGCAGCGCATGACCAAGATGCTCAAGGAGGAGGTCGCCGAGGAGGATATCGCCGAGGTCGTGTCGAACTGGACCGGAATCCCGGTCAGCCGCCTGTTGGAGACCGAGCGCGAGAAGCTGCTCCACATGGAGGAGCGCATCAGGCGGCGCGTCGTCGGGCAGGACGACGCGGTAGTCGCGGTGTCCAGCGCGATCCGACGCGCCCGGGCAGACCTGGCGGATCCGAACCGTCCGCTCGGCTCCTTCTTCTTTCTCGGCCCGACCGGGGTCGGGAAGACGGAGCTCGCCAAGGCGCTTGCGGAGTTCCTCTTCGATGACGAGGGCTCACTCGTGCGCATCGACATGTCCGAGTACATGGAGCGCCACACCGTCTCGCGCCTCCTCGGGGCCCCGCCGGGCTACGTCGGCCATGAGGAAGGCGGCCAGCTCACCGAGGCGGTGCGGCGCAAGCCCTACTGCGTCATCCTCCTCGATGAGATTGAGAAGGCGCACCAGGACGTGTTGAACGTCCTGCTGCAGCTCCTTGACGACGGCCGCCTCACCGATGGGCAGGGCCGCGTCGTCAGCTTCAAGAATACCGTGGTCATCATGACCTCGAACGTCGCCAGCCACCTCCTGCAGGACGAGGCCGCGATCGAGAACCCAGAGGCGGTGCGCCGCGAGGTGACGGCGGCGTTGCGCCGGCAGTTCCGTCCGGAGTTCCTCAACCGCATCGACGACACCGTACTCTTCAACCGGCTCTCGCCCCATGACATCGGCCGCATCGTCGAGCTCCAGGTCGAGCGCGCCCAAGCGCGTCTCGCGGACCGGCGCGTCCGGCTGGTTCTGACGGACCGCGCGAAATCGTTCCTGGCGAAAGAAGGCTATGACCCGATCTACGGCGCGCGGCCCCTCCGGCGCGCGGTGCAGAAATACCTGATGGATCCGCTGGCGACGCGGCTGCTCGACGGCTCGCTCGCGTCCAACCAGACGGTGACGGTCGATCAGAATGGAACGGGTGGGCTCACCTTTCACGGGACGTAAGGCCATTCGGTGGAGTGCGTGGCTTGCCCTCTTCGCGCTGACCGTGCTGGCGTTCTTTGGTGAGGAGGTATGGGCCCAAGACTTCGCCATCTCAGCCAAAGTCGACAAGACGGCCGTCATGCTGGGAGAACCCGTCGACTTGACCTTAACGCTGACCGGCGATCTCTCAGGCGTGGAATTGCCGGCCTTTCAATTCCCTGAAGGGTTCGTGGTCGCTGGGCGCAGCCAATCCACGAACGTGACGATCCGATCGGGCGCGATGGAGCGTTCGATGAGCCTCCTCTATCGGCTCGTTCCCCAGCGGACCGGAACGTTTCAGCTCGGCCCCTTCGAGGTGAAACGTCTCAAGAAGGCGTTCAAGACCGAAACCATTGAAGTCACCGTGAACAAACCGGCCCTTCCCCCAAATTCCCAGCCACAGGGAGAGCGTTTCACCCTGTAAGTACCGTCGGAAACCCTAGCTGTAGGCCCTTTCCATCTGTCATTCCACAACAGATGGTATTTTTGGACTTGACAAGGACTCTCTGTGTGCTACATTTGTCAACGGACAGCCCCAAGCGCTTGTGGATGAGCGTGTGAAAACGACAACATCTTGGGTATCGAATGATTGAGGAGGAACAGCGCATGCTTCAGGAAGTGAAGGCGGCGGGCAAGGTGTCGAGCGAGGCGGCGACGGGTCCTCTTCAGGGGGACGCTCACACCGCCCCTCAGGGCTTAACGATCCCCCGGCGCTGGACCCGTTCCACCGTCCATCCGTTCGACGAGATTGCCTGGGAGCTGCGCAGCGCGACGATCACCAACGAGAAAGGCGAGGTCGTCTTCGAGCAGAAGGACGTCGAGGTGCCG
>JACPSQ010000014.1 GCA_016193195.1 Candidatus Omnitrophota bacterium | reverse complement strand
TTCGCCTACGACGCGTACCGGCGCTTCATCCAGATGTTCGGCGACGTCGTCCTCAACGTCGAGCGCAAACGCTTCGAGGAGGCGCTCGGCAAGAAAAAGGCGGCGTTCGGCGCCAAGACCGACGCCGATTTGCCGGCCGACGCCCTGAAGGAGCTCGTCGCAGAGTATAAAGCCATCACCAAGCAGCACGGTGGGATCGACTTTCCGGATGATCCCAAGGAGCAGCTGCGCCTCGCCATCAACGCGGTCTTCTCCTCCTGGAACAACGAACGGGCCAAGGTCTACCGTCGGCTCAACACCATCCCGGACTCGCTGGGCACGGCGGTGAGCGTCCAGTCCATGGTCTTCGGCAACATGGGCTCCACATCGCTCACGGGGGTGTGCTTCACCCGCGACCCCGGAACCGGTGAGAACGTGTTCTACGGGGAGTACCTCGTCAACGCCCAGGGCGAGGACGTCGTCGCCGGCACCCGCACGCCGAACCCGATCGCGGAGTTGAAGCAGGAGTTCCCCACGATCTACGAGCAGCTCCATCGGGTCGGCCTGCGCCTCCAGACGTACTTCAAAGACGTCCAGGATATGGAGTTCACCGTGGAAGAGGGCACCCTCTACATGCTGCAGACGCGAACGGGCAAGCGGACGGCCCGGGCCGCCGTCACCATCGCCACCGACATCGTCCGGGAGGGGCTCATCACGAAAGAGGCGGCGCTCCTGCGCATCGATCCTGGCCAGCTCGACCAGCTCCTCCACCCCACGATCGATCCGAGGGCCAAACCCCGGGTCATCGCGCGCGGGCTGCCGGCTTCCCCGGGCGCGGCCGTCGGTAAAGTGGTCTTTAACGCCCGCCGCGCCGTCGCGCTGACGGAGGAAGGGGCCGAGCGGGTCATCCTCGTCCGCGAGGAAACCTCGCCCGAGGACATCGAGGGCATGGCCGCCGCGCAGGGCATCCTGACGGCGCGCGGGGGGATGACGTGTCTCAGTGGTCGCACCTGGCTGTTGACGCCTGAGGGGTTCCGCTCAGCCACCGAGCTCTTCCAGGCCATTGAACAAGGAGGTCGACCGTTCCTGTTGGCGTTCGATTACCGAACGATGCAAAGTTGTTGGCGTCGTGTCATTGCGGCTGGGCAACGGCGCGCCTCCATCATCAAAGTCGACCTCTCCCAAACGGGGCGGGCATTCCATAACACGTTGGCACTGACGCCAGAGCACAAGATGTTGATAATCCATGAGCGCCAACTCATCAAAAAGCGACTTGATGCCTGTCTCATGGATCAAAACTTCCTCTGCGTGATTGATCGTGTCCCTCCCCGCCCTGCAGTGGTCGATCTCCCTCAGGTCGATCCCTATCTCGCTGGAGCGATTTTCACTGATGGGTGCATCCGGTTATGGGGCCGAAAAGGCTCCGTCACCTTTACACAGAAAGCCGAAGCGCGGAAGCAGGCGATGATCGCGGCGGTTCAGGAACGCTTTGAGGGATCGTTCGGCTACCAACTGAGCTACCACCGCCAGCGAACCAATGCCAGCGTCTTGCGAGGTCGAGCGATTGCGGGGATGGCGGATGATTTCATTTCCTTTCGCCGGGAACCGGCGGAGCGCTTGGCGCAGATCAGAGCGGCGATCGTCCCCTGGGTGCTCCAACTTCCGGAAGAATCACTCCTCAGCTTTCTCGCCGGTGTCGCGGACGGTGATGGGAGTTTCGCAGCCGCGGCAGGACGGTTGCACCTGTACATTGGGAAGGAAACACTCCTCCAGGGGGTGATACTCGCGTGCCTACGGCTTGGAATTTCTCCCCAGGTGACGAGGAATCGAATGATCTTTAATGTCCAACTGGTCGAGCGCGTCGAGGAGATCCTGGCTCGCAGTCACCGGCTGAGCGGCGGGGTCACTCGTCGGAAGTATGGGACGAAGTTCTTCAGCGCTCGCGCCCTCTTCGGGGATGTGGTTGGAACGGTCGACCGCCAAGGACGTGTGGGCTCCGCCGTTAAACGCAACGTGCTCTACAGCACGGGGCTCATCGAACGCGGGGTACTCCCGCAGTGTCCTGGCGGCATCAAAGCAGAGGTGGAGCGTCTGACAGGGTCGGGCTTACGGATGGCCCGTATGACCCACACAACCCCCTGCGGTATGGCCTTGGTGTATAACTTCGAAGTCCTTGCCGAAGATGAACTCGACAAGAATTTCGTCGCGTTCACGGCCCACTACGCACCGGTGCTCGTCTCGAACTCACACGCCGCCGTGGTCGGGCGCGGAATGGGCAAGTGCTGCGTCGTCGGCTGCAATGACATCACCGTCCGTGAGGAAGAGCGCCATTTCACCGCGGGGGACGTGATCGTCAAGGAGCGCGATGCCATCACGCTCAACGGAACGACCGGCGAGGTGATGCTCGGGGAAGTGGCGCTGGTCAAACCCCAGGTGACCGGCAGCTTCAAACAGTTGCTCGCGTGGGCTGACCAGACACGGCGGCTGCGCGTGCGCGCCAACGCGGACACCCCCCAGGATGCCCGCGTGGCCCGCGATTTCGGCGCGGAGGGGATCGGGCTCTGCCGCACCGAGCACATGTTCTTCGGGGAAGAGCGGCTGCCCGTGGTGCGCGAGATGATCCTCGCGAAGGACGTGACGGCTCGAAAAGCGGCGCTGGCGAAGCTCCTCCCGTTTCAGCGGGAGGATTTCATCGGCATCTTCGAGGTCATGGAGGGGCTTCCCGTGACCATCCGGTTGCTGGATCCTCCACTGCACGAGTTTCTCCCCAACACCCCGGAAGAGCAGGAGCGCGTCTCACAGCAGCTCGGCATCGAGCCCCGGACGCTGCGAGAGACCGTCAACAGCCTCCACGAGATCAACCCGATGCTCGGCCACCGCGGGTGCCGCTTGGGCATCACCTACCCGGAAATCAACGAGATGCAGGCCCAGGCGATCTTCGAAGCGGCCTGCGAGCTCTGGCGTGACCACGTGAAGGTCGTCCCGGAGGTGATGATCCCGCTCGTCGGCCACCCGCAAGAGTTCCGC
>JACPSQ010000067.1 GCA_016193195.1 Candidatus Omnitrophota bacterium | reverse complement strand
CACAAGGGTGGCTCGAATTGGCGATCCGAGAGGGATCGGCGGCCTGGACGTTCAACGCGAAGCGCGGTGATCGAGTCGAGCTCGCGCCTTGAAGAAACGGAGAGTGGGATTGGAGCCGATGAGGAGGAGGGCAGGGGACACGGATATGAGGCGGTCCCCTGAGGCACCCCTCATCATCGCCCACCGGGGCTCGTCAGCGGTGGCGCCGGAGGGCACGCGGGCAGCCATTCGTCAAGCCGTCCGCGCCGGAGCCCAGATGGTCGAGCTGGATGTTCAAATGACGCTGGATGGCCGGCTGGTCGTGTTCCACGATGACCGTTTGGAGCGGGCGACGGACGGCAAGGGCCGTCTCATCGGCACTCGCTACGCGCAGCTCACCCGGCTCGACGCAGGATCGTGGTTCCATCCGCGATTCGCTGGCGAGCGCGTCCTGCTGGTGTCGCAGGCGGTGCGGCTCATCCCCAAGCACGTGAGGCTCAATCTCGAGCTGAAGCGCAGCCCCCGCCGCCTTGCGCTGTTGCGCCGCCTCCTCCGCCTCGTGCGCCGGCAACGCCTCGCCCAGCGGATCCTCTTTTCTTCGTTTGAGCCCCGGCTCCTGCGGCCGCTGCGATCGGCGGGTTTCCCCATCGCCCTGATCTGCCGCAAGGCGGCCGACCGCTCCTTGTATCAAGCGACGCAACTGCGCTGTGAGGCGTGGCACCCGTTCCATGCGCTGGTGACGCGCCGGCGGATCATCAAGGCGCACGCAGCCGGCCTGCGGGTGCACACCTGGACCGTTGATGACCCGAAGCGCGCCAGGCAACTGGTACGGTGGGGTATCGATGGGGTGTTCACCAACCACCCTGCACGGCTGCGAAGGTTCATGCGATGACCACATTCGAGCCTCCGCGTTCGCAGGACAAGGTGGCCATCTTGAAGCGCGTGCCGGTGTTTGTCTCCTGCACCGAGGAGCAGCTGCACCTCATCGCGGACAGGACCAGGCTTGTCGAATACAAGAAGGGTGAGAACATCTATCGGGAGGGCGATGCCGCGGACTCATTTTATATCGTGAGCTCCGGGCGCCTGCGGGTCTTCTCACAGGCCGACGGACAGGAGAAGCTCTTGGCCGTTCTTCACAACGGCGATTCGTTTGGTGAGATCTCGCTGCTGACCGGTGAGACCCACTCGGCGACCGTCCAGGCGCTGAACGATACCCTGGTCCTCCAGTTGGAAAAAAAGGATTTCGACGAAGTGATCAACCGCATCCCGTCCCTCGTGCTCTACCTCAGCCGGGTGCTGTCCAAACGGCTGCGCACCAAGGAACGCGGCGGGGATTTTTCGGAAGCGACGATCGTCGCCGTCCATGGTGCCGCCCGGGGAGTCGGCCGCACCTCGTTTGCCGTCGCACTCGCCTCGACCCTGAAGCGGGAGACGGGGCGGGACGTTGTCGTCGTCGATTTCGGTGGATTGGAGGCGAGCCACGGGTTGTTCGATGGATCGCATGAGCGACGGCAACCCACCCCTGGCCCGCGACCAGACCTCACGCCTGAGGAGCTGTTTGAAATGGCCGTCTCCGAGCACCCGCTAGGTTTCAGTGTCTTGGCCGGAAAGGCGCTCCTTGCTGAAGCGGACGGTGAAGCACAGATCGCGCCGCTCTTGAGCATCCTGGCGAATCGCTTTTACTACGTCGTCATCGATTTGCCCGTCGAGATGGACGTCCTTGTCCTCAAGGCGTTGATCCAGTCTGATCGCATCTACTTGGTGACCGACTCGCAGCGAGAGAATATCATCCGCACCAATGCGCTCATCCATCAGCTCCAGTCATCTATCGGTTCGCTTGAACAGCGCCTGAAGGTCATCCTCAACATGGTCGAGCGGCCTGAGTCTCATGCCAGTCTCTCGGAGCTCATCCAGCAACTGGGACGGCCAGTGGCCTTTACGCTTCCCTACGTGAGTTCAGGGTCCAGCCGAATGACGGCGGAAGAGCTGGCACGTCTCCTCGAAAGCCGGACTTCCCCTTACGCGTTGACGGTCAGACGCATTGCCCGCGAGCTCGGCGAATCGCTGGTTGGGCTCGCGCTCGGTTCAGGCGCCGCGCTCGGCTTGGCGCACATCGGCGTCCTGAAGGTGATCGAGCGTGAGCAGATTCCCATCGATATCGTGGCGGGTTCCAGCATCGGCGCCTACATCGGCGGACTGTGGGCTGCCGGCTACTCTGCCGCAGACCTGGAGCGCATGGCGCTCCGAATCAAGAACCCGTGGGACATCCGCAAGCTCTTCATGTTGGATCTTGGGATCCCTGTGCTGAGCGTCTTCGTGGGCCTGATGGCTGGCGCCGTGGTCGGATGGCTGGCCGGGTTCTGGACCGGTTTGCTGTTTGGCTTCATGGTGTGCGTCGCGTTCGGCGTGGTGCTTGGACCGCTCTCCGGCGGCCCTATTCAGGGAGCGCGCCTCATGGCAAAGCTGGAAGCGGACTTTGCCGGCAAGACGTTTGAGGATACCCGGCTGCCGCTGAAAATTGTAGCGGCCAATCCGATGGCGCGGGAAGAAGTCATCTTTGACGCGGGGCGGCTTGCCGATGCCGTTCGGGCATCGGTCTCGATCCCAGGGATCTTCAAACCCGTGATCCGGATGGGGAAGGTGTGCCTGGACGGAGGGGTCGTGAACCCCATCCCGGTCAGCGTCCTGAAACGGGCGGGGGCGAACCGCGTGATCGCCGTGAACGTGTTCCCCAACACGACGGAACTGGCGGCACATCGACAGGAGATCCAGCGTCGTCGAGCCGAGCGGGATGCCTCGTTGGCTGCTCGAAGCCTCCCAATCAGGCTGCTGTTTCGGATCCAGCAAGAACTGGTGCGCTCCGTATCGCCGCTCATCTTCGACGTCATCATGCGTTCGATGCAGTCGATGGAGCACCAGATTGCTGAAGTCGCCTGTCGCGAGGCGGACCTCACCCTTAGGCCAACCGTCCCCGGTTCCCATTGGCTTGAATTTTTCAACCCGGAAAAGTTCATCAGTCGGGGAGAGGAGGTCGCGCTGCAGTACTTGCCGGAGCTCAAGCGGATTACAGGGGTGCACGGCGTTGACAAGCCACGCACGTGACCGGTAGGATAGGGAGTCTTAGAGCACCTAACATCATGAGCACATGGCCGCGTTGCGAGCGCCAGGCGGCCAGATCCCAGGAGCGACGACGATGGCGTACAAGGGTACCCGGTACGT
>JACPSQ010000066.1 GCA_016193195.1 Candidatus Omnitrophota bacterium | reverse complement strand
GATAATCTCGTGCTCAGCCTGCTTTTGTGGCCGCGGGCGAACATCAAACTGGCCTTGGAAGGACTCATCACGCTTGAAGACAGCGACGCCAACTCGCAGTTGCTTGCCGATCTGACGTACGCGTTTTAGCGCGCGCACGATCCTGCACGTCGGGTGTCCATGATCGCCAGAAGAGTCCCCACGTGTCCCAGGGTCTCGGCGGAAACCTCCTGGCCGAAGAGATCCTGGGACGTTTTCTCTCGCCTCGCCACGGCCGTGGCGTTCGCGCTCACCCTCAGCCCTGTGGCCGGCTACGCCGATCGGCTCCGTCTTGTGGAGCGCTCGCCCTCGACAGGTTCTGTCAAGGGCGAGGAGGGTACTGAGGTGGAGGTCATCGAGGAGCAGCCGGACGCCTTCATCGTGAAGATCCCCAAAGGCGAAGTCGAGCTGATCAAGCGCGAGACGCCGACCGAGATCAAGCTCTGGAAAGAGAAGAAGATCCTTTGGGAGGATCAGGGGGATTACCTGGTGATCTCGCTGCCCAAGGAGCGGATCGCGCCGCCTCCAACGGCGACCGGCGAAGAAGCATCCGGCTTCGCCACGGCCGCCAGTTTAGAGGAAGGCTTAGCGGGGACCGGTGTCAAGGGTCAGCACTCAGCCGTGGGGATCCTGACCGGCAACGTAACGGGTCGAGTGTTACAGCACGGACGCCCCCAATCGGGCTGTCGGGTGAAGCTTTCGGCCATTCAGGGGACAGCCACTGAGTTGACGCGACTCCTTGGCGCAAAGACCTCACAAGGTTCTGGCCAGAACACTGTCGAGGTCACCACCGGCTCAGACGGCGTCTACCTCTTCGAGGACGTGCCGATCGGCGACTACGACATCTCCTGGCTCCCACCGGGCGCCACCCACTGGCTGGGCTGGCTTTCCGACGAGGCCGACGTGACGGTTCGATCTGGCGAGATCACGCGGCAAGGCGATACGGACCTTTAATGACGAGGCGCTGGCTTGCGATGTGCTGCGGAGTGCTGTTGTCGACGCTCAGCGCTGCGGTGGAAACGCACGCTGGAACGATCACCGGCAAAGTGACCGCATCCGGCGTCCAGGACGCGCGCGATGTGGTCGTGTACATCGATCGGATTGAAGGGGCCGAGTTTCCCGCCCCCGCGACGCCGGCAGAGCTGCGGCAGGTCAACAAAGAGTTCATCCCGCATGTCCTGCCGATCCTGAAAGGCGGCAGCGTGAGCTTCTCCAACAGCGACGGCATCCTGCATAACGTGCATCTCTACCAGGGGCGCCGATCGCTGTTCAATCTGGCCACGCCGGCCGGGGCCAAACCCATCACAAAACGCTTCCAGGAGCCCGGCGAAGTCGCCGTGCTGTGCGACATCCACCCGGAGATGTCCGCCTACATCCTGGTGCTGGAGACCCCCTACGCAGCCGTCACGGCCGAAGACGGACACTACACGATCGCCGACGTCCCACCTGGCACCTACACCTTGAACACCTGGCACGAGAAGCTCAAACCTGTCGCCACGGCAGTGACCGTTGAAGGCGAGAGCACCGTCGAGGTCAATGTGAAGTTGAAGTAAACCCCGTGGCGCTCGCCGGCCGCCTCATTCCCCAGCAAGAACCGTCCGCCACGTATCTCCCCCGCTTCGGGTGGTCGGGCTCGTGGTGGCTCACCTGCCTGGTGCCGTTCCAACGATCTCCGCCGCCCACGATGAGACACGACCGCGCCTGCGCAGGCGCGGGCGTGTATGATAGAGATCATGGAAGAGCCTACAGCAGATGCTGTAGGCTCTGATGTGTCAGATGGATGGAATGGACGCTGAGGTGCGGGACAGGATCGAGCGCTTGAAGACCATCCGCAGGCGGCTGGGATGGTCGGAGGAGGCCTGCGCATACCATCTGGGCGTGACCTATTCCACCCTCAACCGCTGGGAGCGCGGGGAGTCGTTTCCGAAGAGCCGCGTGGTGCTCAAGGCCATCGACCACTTCATCGCCGCGCATGAAAAAGTCACATGACGCCCGGACTTACGGAACGCAGTGAACGTAAGTCCGTTGGCGGAATGTGACCCTTGACATCCCATCGAGTGAGGTAGGATGTCAAGGGTTCATTGAAGGGGGGTGAACGGCCATGTTCGGAAAGATTGGATTGCCGGAGCTCTTGGTCATCCTGCTGATCGTCCTGCTGCTCTTTGGCGCCAAGCGGCTGCCGGAGATTGCGCGCGGGCTCGGCAAATCCATCCACGAGTTCAAGAAAGGCGTCAAGGAGATCGAGAAAGAATAAGGGAAAAACGCCAGAGATGAGTTTCACCCGTGACCCCCAATCGTGGTCTCGGCGGGCAGGTCCATTTCCGGCGAACGGATTTGCCATGTGGATAATCCTTGTCTCAATCGGTCTTGCCTTGAGCACCAACGCAGACGCCATAGAAGGGGATGTGGCGCGGGGGAAAGTTCTCTATAAAAAGGAATGCACGCTTTGCCATGGAGCGGCGGGAAAAGGGGACGGGCCCGCTGCTCCTTTCGTGGTACCCAAGCCCCGTGACTTCACGAAGGGGATCTTTAAAATCCGTTCCACCCCCTTCTTGCCGACCGACAGGGACCTCTTCGAGACGATCAGCGGCGGCATGCCGGGAACCCTCATGCCTTCCTTCACGTACCTATCTGTGAAAGAACGGCAGGCTCTCGTAGCCTACGTGAGGAGCCTCTCCAGGAAGTTCGAGGAAGCGGGGCCTTTGGAGCCCATTGTGATTCCGGAGCCTCCGCCCCGAACGACGGAGCTCATCGCCACAGGGAAGCAGCTCTACAAAGACTATGGCTGCATGCAATGTCACGGCCCAGAGGGCAAGGGGGATGGTCCAACGGCTGCAACACTTACGGACGACTGGGGAGACACGATCCTCCCGTATGATTTTACGATTCCAGGAAAGATGAAAGGCGGCTCGACCATGAAAAATGTCTACCGGGCCCTCGCGGTCGGGATTGGCGGGACACCGATGCCAGCGTACGGCGAGCCTGAGACGAAAGAAACCGAGAACGCGTACTGGGCGCTGGCCGCCTATGTCCTGTCACTGACCGGAAAAGCCCCCCCGGGACCGCCTGCTGGCGATTCAATCATCGGCAAGGATCTCTTCACGGGAAGGCAGCGCTTCAAAAGCGGCGCCGCCCCTTGTATGGCGTGTCACAGCGTGAGCGGCATCGGTGCCTTGGGGGGGGGCGTCCTTGGGCCGGACTTGACCCCGGCCTATGCGAAGTTTGGCGATGAAGGGCTTGCCACGATCTTGACCGAGTTGCCATTCCCGACAATGCGGGCTGTCCTGAGCGAGGACCCGTTCACGCCGGACGAACAGTCGCATGTGATCAGGTTCTTCCAGGCAGCTTCCGTGACTCAACGACCACCTGAGGTTGTCGGTCGATTGGCGGGACTTGCTCTGGGTGGGGCGGTCATCGTGTTGCTGCTGACGCATGTTCTCTGGCGAGGGCGTCTGACTGGAGTGCGTCGGTCCATCGTAGAACAACAATCTGAGGATTAATCCATCTAGCGCAACTGGAGGGAATGGCATGGGTTGGATCCAAGACTTAGTTAGTCCCCAAGAACGCAAATGGGAAGAGTTTTATCGCAATCGCTGGCAGCACGATAACGTGATCCGAAGCACCCACGGGGTCAACTGCACCGGCGGCTGCTCCTGGCAGGTGTTCGTCAAGGACGGCATCATCACCTGGGAGATGCAGCAGACAGACTATCCCCTGCTGGAGTCGTGTCTGCCGCCCTACGAGCCGCGCGGTTGCCAGCGTGGGATCTCCGCCTCCTGGTACGTCTACAGCCCCATCCGCGTGAAGTACCCTTACATGCGCGGTCCGCTGATGGACCTCTGGCGCGAGGCAAGGGCAAAGCACGCCAATCCCGTAGAGGCCTGGGGCTCTATTGTGGAAGACGACCAAAAGCGCAGCCGTTACCAGCGGGCCCGGGGCAAGGGCGGATTCCGCCGCACCAATTGGGATGAGGCGCTGGAACTGATCACCGCCTCCTGTCTCTACACGGCAAAGCGGTGGGGGCCGGACCGCGTCTTCGGCTTCTCCCCGATCCCCGCCATGTCCTATCTATCCTACGCCGGGGGCTCCCGTTTTCTGCAGCTCTTTGGCGGTGTAAATATGAGTTTCTACGACTGGTACGCCGATTTGCCCAACGCCTTCCCGGAAATCTGGGGTGATCAGACCGATGTCTGCGAGAGTGCCGACTGGTACAATTCAAAGTACATCATCTCCATGGGCTCCAACCTGAATATGACCCGCACGCCCGACGTCCATTTCATCTCCGAAGCGCGCTACGCGGGAGCCAAGTTCGTGGTCATTGCTCCGGATTTCAGCCAGGTGGCCAAGTACTCCGACTGGTGGATCCCGATTCAGGCTGGGCAGGATACAGCACTCTGGATGGCCGTCAATCACGTCATTCTGAAAGAGTTCTATGTGGACCGCCAGGTGCCTTACTTTGTGGACTATCTTAAACGCTACACCGATACGCCCTTCCTCATCCAGTTGACCCCAGGGGATGAGGGATACCAGGCAGGCCGATTCCTGCGTGCCAAGTGCCTGGCCCGGTACCAGGACGTGGAGCACGGCGACTGGAAGCAACTGGTATTCGACCACAACAGCGGCGAGCCGCGTATGCCGAAGGGCTCCCTGGGCTTTCGCTGGCAACAGCAGAAGGGCCAGTGGAACCTGAAGATGGAAGACGGGCTGGACAATAGCCCTCTGGATCCCGTTCAGAGCTTTTTGGATCAGCACGATGAGGTGGTTCAGGTCGCCTTCCACGAATTTGCCCAGCACAAAACCTCCCTGCGGGGTGTGCCGGTCAAGTACGTGCAAACCGCCGAGGGACGGGTGCCTGTGACGACCGTCTTTGACCTGCTGATGGCTCAGTTTGGCGTGAGCCGTGGCCTTAAAGGGGACTACCCAAACAGTTATGACGACGACGCACCGTATACCCCTGCCTGGCAGGAACAGTATACCGGGATCGGCCGTGAAACGGTCATCCGCCTAGCGCGCGAGTTTGCCGGCAACGCCGAGGCCACCAAGGGCCGCTCCATGGTCATCATCGGCGCAAGCATCAACCACTGGTACAACAACAACCTCTCCTACCGCGCACCCATCACCGCCCTGATCCTGTGCGGTTGTTGCGGGGTCAACGGCGGAGGCATGAATCACTACGTAGGTCAAGAGAAGCTCACCTTGGTTGCTCCCTGGACCAGTCTGGCTTTTGCCCTGGATTGGACGAAACCACCGCGCCTTCAGCAAACGCCTACCTGGCACTATGTTCAAAGTGACCAGTGGCGTTACGAAGGCGATTTTACCGACTATGCCCCGATTCCCCCCAAGACTCGTTGGGCCAAAGGCCATGCCATGGACCTGGAAGCCATGGCGGTGCGGATGGGTTGGATGCCATTCTTCCCCCAGTTCAATCGCAACCCCATGGAATTAGTACGCCAGGCTCAGGCCGCTGGGGCGAAAAGTAACGAAGAGATCATCCAGTGGGTGGTGAAACAATTAAAAAACAAGGAGGTAGACTTTTCCGTAGCCGACCCGGACGCACCGGAGAACTGGCCCCGCGTCTGGATCATCTGGCGTGGCAACGCCATCCAGTCAAGCGCGAAAGGCCATGAGTTTTTCTTGCGACACTACTTGGGCACGCACGACAATATCATCGCCCAGGAGCATGCGAAGGGGAAGACCAAGACCATCACCTTCCGTGAGCCTGCTCCTCGCGGCAAGATGGACCTGGTGGTGGACCTCAACTTTCGCATGGACTCTTCGGCTCTGTATTCCGACATCGTGCTGCCAGCCGCCTTCTGGTACGAGAAAAACGATTTGAACACGACGGACCTGCATTCCTTCGTTCATCCCCTCGGGGCTGCGGTACCGCCCGTATGGGAGTCGAAGACGGATTGGGAGATCTTCAAGGCCTTAGCCAGGAAGGTGAGTGAACTGGCCTCTTCTGAATTTCCGGAGCCGGTCAAGGATCTAGTGACTGTGCCGCTTCAACACGACACGCCCGACGAAATGGCACAGAGCGAAATCCGCGACTGGTGGACCGGTGAGTGCGAGCCAGTTCCGGGCAAGACCATGCCACATCTGCATGTCGTCGAACGCGACTTCCGCAACCTGTACAACAAGTTTATCTCGTTCGGGCCAAAGGTCCGAGAGGATGGCATTAGCGGCCATGGCGTTCGCATCCCGATTGCGCGGTTCTATGACGAGATACTGAAGAATCCCGTGGGAGGCTCGCCGGATCCGCGCCATATGCGTTGTGTCCAATGGAACGGCCAAAAATTCCCAAGCCTGGAAGATGCCCTGGACGGGGCGAATTTGCTGCTTCAACTGGCGCCGGAAACCAATGGGGAGGTGGCCTATGCCGGGTTTAAGAGCGAAGAGGCGCGGGTGGGCCTCCCACTGGCTGATCTGGCCGAAAAGGTGCGGGATGTGCGCATGACCTTCCATGACATCACCCGCCAGGTACGGCGGACCTTAATCAGCCCGTGTTGGACGGGCATGGTGAACGACGGCCGGGCGTATTCGGCCTGGTGCATGAACGTGGAGCGTCTGATTCCCTGGCGAACCCTCACCGGACGTCAGCACCTCTACCTGGATCATCCCTACTATCTGGATTTTGGTGAGCACCTGCCAACCTTCAAGACGAAGCTCGATCCGAGAAAGACCGGGGACATCGTTCTCAGTCAGGTGGATGAGGAGTGCCTTGTGCTCAACTACATCACCCCTCATGGCAAGTGGAACATTCACTCCACCTTCAAGGATAACCACCGCATGCTCACCCTCTCGCGCGGGATGGATCCGGTTTGGATCAACGACAAGGACGCGGAGAAGATCGGGCTGAAGGATAACGACTGGGTGGAGGTCTACAACGATAACGGTGTGGTGGTCACCCGTGCCAACGTCAGCTCCCGCATCCAACCGGGAACCTGTCTGTATTACCATGCGGTGGAGCGAACGGTGTATATTCCCAAGTCCCAGATCCGGGGAGGCAGGCGCGGCGGCGGGCACAACAGCTTGACACGCACCCGCATCAACCCGGTGGAGCTGGCCGGCGGCTACGCCCAGTTTACGTACGGATTCAACTACTGGGGCCCCATCGGCATCTTCACCCGCGATACCTACGCCGTCGTGCATAAGTTGGAGAAGCTGGAGTGGTAGCAGGAGGGGCTCAGATGGATGTTCGCGCACAAGTCTCCATGGTCTTCCACCTGGATAAGTGCATTGGTTGTCATACCTGCAGCGTCGCCTGTAAGAACATCTGGACCGACCGCAAGGGCACCGAGTACATGTGGTGGAACAACGTGGAGACCAAGCCGGGCACCGGCTACCCCACCTTGTGGGAGGACCAGGAAAAGTACAAGGGCGGCTTTGAAAAGTCCAAGGACAAGCTGCGCCTGAAGCTGCAGGGCAAGCTGGGTGCTTTGGCCAACATCTTCTTCAACCCCTACCTGCCCACGGTCGATGACTATTACGAGCCGTGGACCTATGAGTACGGAAATCTGTTCAATGCCCCCGAAGGAAACGACCAGCCTACTGCCCGCGCCATCTCGATGATCAGCGGCAAGCACATGGAGATGAAGGCCGGGCCGAACTGGGACGACGATCTGGGCGGCTCGCCGGTCTATGCCGAGAACGATCCGAATCTGAGAGGCCTCACCAAAGAGGAACGACAGGAGCTGGACGAACTGAAGCGGATGGTCTTTTTCTATCTGCCCCGCATCTGCAACCACTGCCTGAACGCCGCCTGTGTGGCGGCCTGTCCGGCGGGCGCGATCTACAAGCGCGGGGAGGATGGGATCGTGCTCATCAGCCAGGAGAAGTGCCGTGCCTGGCGCATGTGCATCTCCGGCTGTCCCTACAAAAAGCCCTATTTTAACTGGTCCACGGGCAAGTCGGAAAAGTGCATCCTGTGTTACCCGCGTCTGGAGAGCGGTCAGGCGCCTGCTTGCTTCCATGCCTGCGTCGGGCGCATCCGCTACCTGGGGATCCTGCTCTACGATGCTGGCCGCCTCAAAGAGGCGGCCTCGGCCCCAGATGACAAGCTTGTGGATGCCCAGCGGGACATGATCCTGGACCCGTTCGATCCCGAGGTCATCGCGGCAGCACAGGCCTGCGGTCTGGCCGACCAAATGATCGACGCGGCCCAGAAGTCGCCTGCCTACAAGTTCGTCAAGAAATGGAAGCTGGCCCTGCCGCTCCACCCTGAATTTCGCACCCTGCCGATGCTCTTCTACGTGCCGCCGATGCTGCCTGTCCTGGCACGAGTGAAAGATAAGCTTTACGAGGTTGCCGGGGCGGATCGTGACGGGCTGACCTCCCTGCTCAGTTCCCTGGAGCAGGCCCGGATCCCATTGCGCTACATGGCCAGCTTATTCACGGCGGGGAATGAAGAGATTGTCGCTGCGGTTTACCGTAAGCTCATTGCCGTGCGGGTGTGCATGCGCGCCCAGCGGGTGAAGGATGTGCCCGAAGCGGAGGTCCAGCAGGCCCTGGCCCAGGGGAAGACGAGCCTTGAGGAGGCTGAAGCCATCTTTCGTCTAACCGCACTACCCACCTTTGAGGAGCGGTTTGTCATCCCACCGATGGCGCGCGAGATGGCGATCGAACAGACGTTAGACCCGTTCACCCACAAGCCCGAGGCCGGCTTCGGCTCTCGTCAGCCCCCCGAGCGGAAGTGGTAACCATGGTTGAGGAAACCATTGAACGGCGCATCTTCGGGCTGTTCGCTGATCTTCTGGAATATCCTCGAGCCGGCCTGAGGCAGTCCGTGCGGGAGTGCGAGGCGTTGATCGCATCGGAGAACGCAAAAACCTGCGCGTTGCTGGGGACGTTCCGGAGCTTTGTGGAAGAAGCGTCTTTGGAGCAGATCCAGGAGGTCTACACCGGGACATTCGACCTGGATGCGATCTACTACCCATACGTGGGCTATCAGCTGTTGGGCGAAAGTTACAAGCGCAGCGCCTTTCTGCTGGGGCTGAAAGAACGCTATCAGGCCAATGGCTTTGCTGTGGAAGGAAAAGAGCTGCCGGATCATCTGGCGGTGATGCTGCGCTTCCTGGCGGTCTGCGGGGACAAAGGCATCACGAGGGAAATCGCCTGTGAGGCCTTGCTGCCCACACTTGAGAAAATGCTGACACAGCAGAAAGAAGCCGACGGTTCCGGCCACGATGGCGAAAAGATTGAACCCAACAGCAGGCAAGGCGAAAATCAGCGAGCCCGTCCGTATATGGATGTGCTCCTAGCGCTAAGGCTTGTGCTCCAGCAACACTACCCAATGGATCCGGAGGCAGAGAACCATGTTTGATTATCTGCTCTTTGCGGTCTTTCCGTATGTTGCGGTTGTCTTGGCGGTGCTTGTGGGCATCTATCGGTATGTCACCGATCGGTTCTCCTACTCCAGTTTCTCTTCGCAGTTTTTGGAAAACCGCATGCTCTTCTGGGGCTCAGTGCCCTGGCACTACGGAATCCTGATCATTCTGCTGGCCCACCTGTTGGCCTTTCTTTTTCCCAAATCCTGGACGGCTCTCATCAGCGTGCCCGTGCGTCTTTACGTGCTGGAGGTGGCCGGGCTTGCCCTGGCCGTCGTGACCATCGCAGGGCTGGCATTGCTGATCCTTCGGCGCCTGCTGAATCCCAGGGTGTTCGTCGTGACCTCAGGGATGGATTGGGTGTTGCTGGCGGCGCTGCTCGTCCAGGTGGTGTTGGGCTTCTTGGTGGCCCTCCTGTACCGGTGGGGCAGTGACTGGTACCTCTACACCGCTGTTCCCTGGCTGGTGTCGCTGCTCAAGCTCAAGCCCCAGATTCAGTATGTCACCGCACTCCCCTGGCTGGTCAAGCTCCACATGCTGGGGGCCTTCCTCCTCATCGGCCTCTTTCCGTTCACGCGCTTGGTGCACTTGGTGAGTTTTCCCATCAGCTATCTCTGGCGGCCGTTGCAGGTGGTGATCTGGAATCGGAGATCGAGGATTTGAGCCCATCAGTGAGCCTTCCCAATGAGGGTTTGATGGGGCAGGAGGAACGTCAATTAGAGGGCACGCCAAATCAGGCGCTGGTTGGGGCGACACTTGGTTTCTTCATCGGGTTTGCCGCTGTCGCCCTCTTTGGGCCGACGGTCGAGCGTTTCAGGCAGGTGATGGGCCTGGGGCCTATTCAGGTCGGCTTCCTGGTGGCCATGCCGGCCCTTTCCGGCTCGCTGTTTCGCATCCCCTTCGCTGCGTGGGTCGACACGACCGGTGGGCGCAGGCCCTTCCTGGTGCTGCTGGCGTTGGCGATCATTGGGATGGCAGGATTGACTCTGGTGGTGCATCTGTTGTATCCGGAGAGGCTTTCCCGCGGTTTGTACCCACTGGTTCTGGTCCTTGGCCTTCTTTGCGGCTGCGGCATCGCGACCTTTTCGGTAGGCATCAGCCAGGTCTCCTACTGGTTTCCTCGCGCGCGCCAGGGGAGGGTCCTTGCACTTTACGCAGGGATCGGCAATCTGGCGCCCGGCATCTTCTCCGTTCTGCTCCCAATTGTGGTGGTGAGGTGGGAGCTGTCTGGCGCTTACCTGGCGTGGCTGTGTCTGTTGCTGGTCGGCGCGGTGGCATACGGCTTCACCGGGCGCAATGCGTGGTACTTTCAGCTACGGCAGCAGCGGCTTGGGCCGGCTGAGGCCAGGCGGATTGCAGCTGACCATGGGCAGGAGCTTTTTCCATCCGGCAGCATCCTCCAAGGGCTTCAGATCGCGGCCCGCAAGTGGCGGACATGGGTGCTGGTCTGCATGTACTTCACCACGTTTGGAGGCTTCGTCGCGCTCACAGCCTGGCTGCCGACTTACTGGAGTGCCTATTTCGCCCTCACTGCTGTGGCGGCGGGGGCTTTGACAAGCCTCTACTCGGTTCTCACTTCAGGTATCCGGATCCTCGGCGGCGTGATGTCTGACAAATTACAGAGGGGGGGCGAGAACACGGCCATCCTGGCGCTGTTGATCACGCTGAACGGGGCTCTGCTGATGACCGTGACAGACAAGTTTCAGCTTGCTGTCCCGGCGGTGCTCCTGATGGCATTGGGGATGGGGATCTGCAACGCCGCGGTCTTTAAGATGGTGCCTCAGGAGGTGCCCGAAGCGGTTGGAGGCGCGGCCGGGTTGATCGGCGGCCTTGGCGCCCTTGGCGGGTTCGTGATCCCGCCCATCATGGGATTTGCCGTGCTTCGGGAAGGAGAGCTGGGATACCCCTTGGGATTCATCGCCTTCGTCGTCTTGGGCCTGCTCTCCCTGTCGCTGGTGTGGGTCTTGAAATACACTCGCCCAGAACCGCCGGCATGGAAGTAAAGGATTTATCCCCGTCCTATTTTGGGCTGGTGATGGCGACCGGGGTTGTCTCCATCGCGGCCCACTTGACAGGGATGAGCTCGATCGCGGTTGTGTTGTTCAGACTGAACATTGTTGCCTACGTCATACTCTGGCTGCTCACAATACTACGTCTGGTTCGCTACACCCCTGAGTTCCTGCGCGACTTAAGCGACCATCGGCGTGGGCCAGGGTTTTTCACGCTGGTCGCTGGCACGTGTATCCTCGGCAGCCAGTTTATCCGAATCTCAGGCAACTATCAGGTCGCGATCCTGCTCTGGTCCTTGGGAATCCTTCTTTGGATCTGCCTGACCTACGCCATTTTTACAATCCTCATCATTAAGGAAAACAAACCTCCTCTTGCAGAAGGAATCACCGGAGCTTGGCTTCTGGCCGTTGTCGCCACCCAGTCCATCGCCGTGTTGAGCGCGCTCCTAGCCGCCCATTGGGAACAACCTCAGAGGCTGTATGCAAACTTCCTGGCCTTATCCATGTGGCTATGGGGCGGCATGCTGTACATCTGGATGATTTCCCTGATCTTCTATCGCTATACCTTCTTTAGGTTTTCTCCCCGCGATCTTGAGCCTCCCTATTGGATCAATATGGGCGCGATGGCCATCTCAAGCCTTGGCGGGGCGGTGCTGATTATGAACACCCCCGACGCCTGGCTCCTGCACTCGCTGCTTCCCTTTCTGAAAGGCTTCACCATCTTCTATTGGGCCACGGGGAGCTGGTGGATCCCCATGCTCGCCATCTTAGCCATCTGGAGACATGTCTACAAGCGATTCCCTCTGACCTACGACCCCTTGTACTGGGGGGCGGTGTTTCCCCTTGGCATGTACACGGTTTGCACATTCGAAATAGCCAGGGCGATGGAGCTCCCGTTCCTCTACGTCATCCCCCGCTTTTTCGTCTACCTCGCGCTGCTGGCGTGGGCGGCGGCCTTCGCCGGTCTGATCCACAGGCTTGTGAGCCGCCTGGTTGTCTCCAATCCATTGCTCACGAGGTCCTGATGGCGCTCGCATGGATGTCAGCGACCGGGTGGTCAAGAGGCTGGTGCCCCAGGACGTTCCCGGCTGTGAGCGGGCCAGTCGGCTCGGCCTACGTATATATGACCTACGTCATGGTATTCTTATCCGCGGCTGGATAGGATTACGTTGACAATCGAACGCAACGCTCCGAGCCCAGGCACCTAACCTCGTAACGCGAGCATGGCGCCTGGGCCCCAGTCCTGAGCTTGGCGAAGGACCGGGCGAGGAAGGAAACGACCTCGCCTCCTCGTGTTTGGAAAGGAGACGAGCCATTTGGCTAAAGAGAGCCAGTTCCTCTTTCCACATGAGGAGCTGGCCTTTTTGATTCGGAATGCGGATTGCGGAATGGGGGATTGAGCAACAAATGGGCACCCTGTACGATCGATTTGGTCGTCGCGTCGCCTATCTGCGCATCTCGGTGACGGACCGGTGCAACCTGCGGTGTCTCTACTGTTTGCCGGAGGACGGGGTTCGGTGGCTTCCGCGTGAGGACCTCTTGCAGTTTGAGGAGATCCGCGAGGTGGTCCGCGTGGGAGCCTCTCTTGGCCTCACCCGCGCGCGGCTAACCGGGGGCGAGCCGCTGGTGCGCGAGGGCGTGGTGGATTTGGTGCGGATGCTCAGCGCGATCCCGCAGCTTGCCGATCTCTCGCTGACAACCAACGGGATGCTTCTGGCTCGCTACGCCACGGCGCTGGCGTGGGCTGGGCTCACGCGGGTGAACATCAGTCTCGATACGCTCAAGCCGGAGCGGTTTCACGCCATCACGCGGTTTGGCGCCATCGAGGATGTTCAGGCGGGGATCGACGCCGCGCTCGACGCCGGCCTGCATCCCGTCAAGCTCAATGTCGTCGTCATGCGCGGCGTGAACGATGACGAGATCGTTGAGCTTGGACGTCTCGCCTGGGATCGGCCGCTGCACGTCCGGTTCATCGAGCTCATGCCGATCGGCGAATACTTTTCCCGGGAGCGGCTTGTGCCGTCTGAGGAGATCCTAGCGCGCCTGAGCGCCTTGGGCCGGTTGCAGCCGACCGAGACGCCAATGGGCTGCGGGCCGGCTCGCGCCTACACCTGGCCTGGCGCGCGGGGCAGCGTGGGCATCATCGGAGCGGTGACACAGGCGTTCTGCGCGCAGTGCAATCGGCTTCGGCTGACCGCGAGAGGCCAATTGCGTCCCTGTCTGGATGATGAATCGGCCGTCGATCTCCTGCCCGCGCTCAGGCCCGTTGTGGACCACGAGCAACTGGCGCAGCTCATCCGGGATGCGGTTGCGGCGAAGCCCGAACAGCACACCATGGCCCAGCGAGAGGCCGGACGTCCCAGGCTCTGCATGGCCGGGGTGGGAGGTTGAGGGATGAGGGCGAAGGCGCGGCGGCAGCTCCAGGTCCGCATGGCCGATGTGAGCGGGAAGCCCCCGACGGTCCGGACGGCTGTGGCGCGGTGCGATCTCGCGCTGAAGCCCCGCACGCTGGCCACGATCAAGGCGGGCAAGGTTCCGAAGGGCGACGTGTGGTCGACGGCGCAAGTGGCAGGGATCCTCGCCTCGAAGCGAACGGCGGAGCTCATCCCCCTGTGCCATCCGATCCCGATCCCCCATGTCGCGTTGCGCGCAGCGCTGGACGGACGCCGCCTCGTCATCGAAGCGGAAGTCACCACGACAGCGCCCACCGGGCCGGAGATGGAAGCCTTGACGGCGGCGGCCATCGCGGCGCTGACGGTCTACGACATGTGCAAGGTGATCGAGCGGGGGATCGCGATTCGCCGTCTGTATCTCGTGAGCAAGTCAGGCGGCAAGAGCGGGACATGGAGGCGCCAGTGATGTGGTCACGCTGTTGGTGGGCGACGTGGGTGTCCGGATTCTTCGGGATCGCCGGGCTGCTTCATCTCGCGAGGTTCTTCTTCAGGATCCCCGTACGGCTGGGAACCTACGATGTGCCCGTTCGCCTCAGCCTGTGTGTCGGCGTCCTCTTCATCGCCATCTCAGGGGGCCTGCTGTGGCTTGAGGTGCGGCGTGAGCGCGCGAAGCGATGCGGAAAAGACGGGCGGCCATGAGCGAGCAGGTGGGAATTTTGACGATCAGCGATACGTGCTCTCAGGGGATACGCGAGGATACGGCAACCCCCCTAATTCGGCGAATCCTGGAAGATGCGGGATGGATCGTCAGCGAAACGGCGCTCGTCCCGGATGATGTGCAGCAGATCCGGATGCGACTCATTCAGATGGCGGACCAATCCAAGCTGCGCCTCGTTCTCACCACAGGCGGCACCGGATTTGGCCCCAGGGATGTCACGCCTGAAGTGACCCGCAGCGTCATCGAGCGGGAAGCGCCTGGCTTGCCGGAAGCGATGCGAGCCTCAACGGCCACCCGCAATCCGCTCTCCTGGCTCTCGCGAGGAGTGGCGGGGCTGCGGGGCCGCACGCTGATTGTGAATCTACCCGGAAGCCCGCGGGCAGTCGAGGAGTGTCTGCGCGTGTTGTTGCCGCTCGTACCCCATGCCTTGGAGATGGTGGATGGACGCAGCCACCGGTGAGGGGCGCGCGCACGCGCATACGGTTCGGCACTTTGGGCGCCTGGCCGGAAGCTACGACTTGCGGCACCATCAGTATAACCAGATGACCCTCACCCAGGCCCTCGAGGCGCTCAGGCTCTCGGGATCGGAGCGGGTGCTTGATGTGGGCTGCGGAACCGGCGAGCTGGAACGGCTCCTGCGCGAGCGACATCCCGAGGTCAGGCTGGTCGGCATTGATGTGACGCCGCAGATGCTGGCGGTGGCACGCGAGAAGTTTCAGAACGTGGAGGGAGTGACCTTTCTGCTGGCGCAGGCGGAGGCGTTGCCGTTTTCGATGGAGAACTTCGACGTCGTGGTGTCCTGCAATATGCTCCACCATGCGCGATCCGCTGACGCCCTGCTTCGCGAATGCGCGCGGGTGCTTCGCCCACGGGGCCGGATCGTGCTCGTTGACTGGTGCCGGGATGCCTGGCACTGCCGGCTGGCGCACTACTGGCTGCGGCTTGTGAAGCGCAGTTATGTGAAGATGTACCGCGCGGTCGAGCTCGTCGAGGTCGCTGCGCCGCTCGGCCTGGTCGTGGAGGATGTCGGTCGGTTCTTCGTGCCCCCCTACTTTGCGATGATGCGCCTCATGATGACAAAGCCGCAGGGCCCGTGAGATGAGTGAGACCTGGTGGCTCATTCCAGCGTTCTTTGTGATCGCCCTCGTGTACGCCTCCGTGGGTCATGGGGGGGCCTCGGGGTATCTGGCAGCGCTGTCCCTGATCGCGGTTCAACCTGATGAAATGGCCACCACGGCATTGACGCTCAACCTGCTTGTGGCCAGCTTTGCGATGGTGAGTTTTGCGCGGGTCGGCCATCTACTCGGCAGGCTCACATGGCCGTTTGTTATCAGCTCCGTGCCGTGCGCGTTTTTGGGAGGCCTGACGGTGGTGCCGGTTCGGATGTACTCGTGGCTCCTGGCGGCCGCTCTTTCGGTCGCAGCCATTCGTCTGATGACGGACGTTTCGGCGCCACGAAGGGAGCACGTCAAGGCTCCGGGTCTGGCGATCGTTCTTCCTGTCGGTGGAGGAGTCGGTTGGCTTTCCGGCCTCGTCGGGATCGGCGGGGGCGTCTTCCTCCGTCCCCTCATGCTCTTGCTGGGGTGGGCCACTCCGAAACAGGCGGCAGCCAGCTCTGCGGGCTTCATTGTTGCCAATTCGGCCGCAGCGCTCGCAGGGAGGTTGGCCCGTCAGGGGATTCAGTATGGGCCATTCTGGCCGCTCCTCATCGCAGCGCTTGCCGGAGGAATCATCGGCGCGCGCCTGGGCGCCAACCACTTTTCAGG
>JACPSQ010000100.1 GCA_016193195.1 Candidatus Omnitrophota bacterium | reverse complement strand
TACCCTTGCTATCCGGTACGTGAAGGTTTCTTCCCCTGTCTTGGTGGCGATCGTGCCGGTGTAGCCCGCCTTGATGTCGAGGCCGCCGACGTTCGGATCCGCGGTAATCGTGCTGTTGGCCGTGCCTCCCACCCAGTACTTGGTGGCCGCTTCGGCTGAGCCAGTCCATAGTCCATAGACCATAGTCGATAGCAGGACCACGGACCACCCGGCAAGGGATCCGGTTCTAGCAGGTCTGGTTGTAGGACGTGGCCGTGCGATGTCACCCATCTTGGCCTCTACCTCATTAGATACCCAGCCGCCCAAAATATTCCAAGAATTTTTACCTGGGTGCTGGGTGTCCACATCCAGGCACACCACATCCAGGCCGCCTTGACGGGGCTTCGGCTGTGTGCTAGGCTTGGAGGCGAAGGAGGAAACCGATGCAGACCATTGAGGCCATCTACGAGCATGGCGTCTTTCGGCCGCTTCAGAAACTTGAGTTGCCAGAACATGCTCAGGTTGCCCTCGCCGTTCTCGCATCTCACGACGAGCTCTTGCTAGCCGCTCAACAACAAGCCGCCGCGCGCCACTGGGACGACCCAGTGCTGGATATCTACAACGAGTGAGCGCACGCGGGGCGACGTGGTCTTGGTTTCCTACCCCCTGACCTCGACAGGCCTGACGAGCCGAAAGCTGCGTCCTGCTGTCGTGGTGTCCAGCGATGCCAACAATCGCCGTCTGCCCGATGTCACCTTGATTCCACTGACCTCGAAGACCCAGCGTCCGCTCGAGCCCACGCACCTGCTCCTGTTGCAACGCAGTCCGGAGGGCCGCCAAGCCGGCATTCAACTGGATTCGGTGATCAAAGCCGAGACCATCCTGACGGTGCCGAAGTTTCTGATTCACAAAACGATTGGCCATCTGCCGCCCCACCTGATGTCGGAAGTCGATCGCTGCCTGGCGATCGCGCTGGGTCTAACCCCCACACAACCGTAGGGGCTCTCGCCCAACCGAGTGCGCGTCTTGCCTGTCCTTGTCGTCCCGCCGGCTTGGGCAAAGCCGGAAGCCCCCACCGTGACGTTGACACCGGCGTTCGTACTGATCGTGCCGGTGTAGCCGCTCTTGATGTCGAGGCCGCCGACGTTCGGATCCGCGGTAATCGTGCTGTTGGCCGTGCCCCCGACCCAGTACTTCACCGCCGCTTCCGCGCTGGCCGGAAGGAGCAAAAACCCCAGCAAGAGCAAACTGGGGACGGTTCTATTGTTCCTGAAGCGGCGCTGTGGCTGACTCATGTCTGCCTCTACCCCATTAGATACCCAACCCCCAAAAATATTCCAAGTATTGTTTGACACCCCATCGCTCTGGCTGGTTTGACACCACACGCGGCTCATGCTACACTCCTCATGAGGAGGTAGCAGAAATGAAAGGCATGACTGTGGTTGAACAAATTGAACGGCTGGAAGATCAATTGCAGGTCCTGAAATGGACGGTCAGATTGCCTGCACCGCGTGGCCGGACATCGCATCTCGGAGGGCCTAGTGTCGTGTCGCAAACGGCTGGACTCCTGCGCGGTCGATTGCCACGCGGCGTGACGTATCAGCGCCGTCTTCGAGGAGAGTGGGAGTCTCGCCTCAAGCGTGAGATCTCGTAGGTGGCCAAGTACCTGATTGATACGAACATCCTGATTGACCACCTGCGTGGCGATCCACAGGCTGCTCGATTCTTGCGTGACGTCGAGACTGGACGTGTGCGGGCGATGATCTCGGTGGCGACTGAATGTGAGCTGTTGGCAAGCCCGGTGTTGACGACTCGCGACGAACGTCGGATCACCACCCTGCTGGAGTTGTTGCCACGCGTGGCAGTGACGTCGCACATCGCTCAGTTGGCCGCCAAGCTGCGGCGTCGCTACCAGATCACGATTGCTGACGCCTTGATTGCGGCAACCGCCTTGCAGAGCCACGCGACCCTCCTGACTCGGAATCTGAAAGATTTCCAACCCATCCGAGAGCTGGACGTCCAGGCCCTCTCCCCGTAAGGTCCAGCTTCCCGTCCCGCTCCCATCGAAGGTGGCGACGTCCGCGGAGCCTGGCGTCGTGGTGTAGTCGGTGCCCCCGGAGGTCAGGGCCCACCGGTTCGCATCCGAGAAGTTCCCCGCCGACCCTCCGACCCAATACTTCACCGCGGCTTCCGCCGAGCCTGCCAGCGCAAGCCAGACGCCCACGCCAAGCCACAGCGCGCTCGCCAGCCTCCTGCAGTTGTGATCGGTAGCTGTTCTCATCGTCCTACCCTATTAGACCCCCCAGCCCGCAAAATATTCCAAGAATTTTTGCCTCCATACCTAAGGGAGGGGTGCATCCTGGTTTGACGCGGCAGTCGGCTCATGCTACACTCCTACGTAGCAACGGAGCATGGGCCATGGCAACAGCGAAGTTGACCGTTGAACAATTCATCAAGTCCCGTGTCAGGGACCGGGAGGCCCTGCGAAAAGCGTCGGCCCGCCTTGATGCCTTTCGCAAGAAATACGGCCAGCCTGAAGCGGGGTTTGACTCACTCAAGATTCTCCGCCAGTTGCGAGAGCTCCGGTGACGCTCGTCCTGGACGCCTCGGTCCTGTTGAAGTGGTTCGTTGAGGAGCCAGGATCGGAGGCCGCGCTGGGCCTCAAGCGCCGCTATCTCGACGGAGAAGTGGCCATCGTCATCCCCGATTTGGCCTTGTACGAGATTCCCAACGTCTTGCGCTTCAAGCGGGAGGTCCCAGAAGTGGAAGTGAAGGCCGCCCTGCGCGCGTTCTGGACGTTGGGGTTGGAAACCGTGGCGCCGACCGAACCTCTGCTTGAAGAGGCTATCCACCTCTCGTTCGCGACAGGGTTGTCGCTCTATGACTGCGCCTACCTGGCCCTCACCAAGGAACTCGATGCGACCTTGATCACAGCGGATACACAACTCGCCCGTGCCGCCTCTCGGCTCGTCCGCACGACAGTCCTTCGTTAAAAAACTCCTTCCTCCGACATTCGGATCCGCCGTGATCGTGCAGTTGGCTACCCCGCCCCCATCGAAGGTGGCGACGTCGGCGGAGCCTGGGGTCGTGGTGTAGTCGGTGCCGCCGGAGGTGAGCGCCCAGCGGTTCGCATCCGAGAAGTTCCCCGCCGTCCCTCCGACCCAGTACTTGGTGGCCGCCTCCGCTGAGCCGGTGAGGCCCAGGAGGTTCACGAGGGTTGCGACGGCGAAGAACGTGACAGACCCAGCGTTTCCATCTCAGTCTATGAGATTCCCACCCCGCCAAAATATTCCAAGAATTTTTGCTGGTTGCAAGGAGGCAACCCATGCTATACTTACGTTCGCCATGCAGCAGATTGAGTTCACCTCGCTGATCTTCAAGGAAGGAGAGGCCTTCGTCAGCTACTGTCCGGAGCTTGGGGTGGCAAGCTGTGGGGACCGTGTCGAGGAAGCGCGTCGAAGGTTGCTGGAAGCTGTGCGCTTGTTCCTCGAAGAAAGCCAGCGGATGGGCACCTTGCCGGACATCCTCCGCGAAGAAGGCTTCATCCCTCGCGATCCCAACGGCGCAAGCTGGGCCCCGCCTCCGCTCATCGCGACCGAACACATGCAGCTGGTGTTCTAACGCGAGCTCCTCCGCGTGCCCCGCATTACCCCCGTCCCACATCAGCACTTGTGCCGGGTCTTTGAACTTGCAGGCTTCACGCTGGTTCGGCAAGAGGGCGATCATCTCGTTTACACGAAACCGGGCGTTTCGCGTCCCATCGTGATTCCCTGCTATCGGGCGGTGCCAGTGTTCATTATCTTGAACAACCTGCGCACCGCAGGCATCTCCCGCGCCGAATACTTCTCGCTGTTGGAAAAAGCCTGAGGCGTTCATTCGGAGACATTCCCCTCCGTCCCCCCCACCCAGGACTTCACCCCCACGCCAATCGGCCTATTGCGTACGAATACCGATTCTGTGCTCTCCTGCTGGACCAACCGATCTGGTAGCGCGAAGCCGCGCAGTCGATTGGTGTGGGGGTTCACCGCCGCTTCGGCTGAGCCCGCCAGGCCCAGGAGGCTCCCGAGAGCTGCGACAGCGAGGATCGCGACAGAGACAGGCAGGCGAAGCGGAATTTACTGCGAGGGAGGCTGGTTAGCAGACCCCTCACGCCTAAGGGGCTGGGAGGGGGCTGGGGAGGTAGCTGGGGAGGAGGGGTTGTTCGCAGTGAGGAGGCCCTTGACCCGGAGCCACTCGTCCAAGGGGATCTGGTGGAGGCTGAGCCAGCCAGCTTGGACCTGGGCGAGCTGGCCGGGGGTGAGCCGGTACGTCTTGTGGGCGGCTACCGTCGTGAGCTTCGCCTCGCCTTCGAAGACCGCGACCTTCGTCTCCACCGCACTGGTGCCCACGAAGATCCAGGTGCCGGCGAGGCGCAGGAGGACCTGCGGGGTGGTGAGGGTAAGGTCATGAGGAGGCCCCTGAGCGTCCAGCTTTATTTCGAGGGTGCCGCTGGGGAGGCTGAGGTCCAAGCGGGGATCGTGACGGAGCTTGCCGAGGGCCGCGGCTCGGATGACGAGGGCCCCGGGCCCTTGGAGGGTGAGCGTCCCGTGCGGGAGGCGCAGGCTGACGGCCTCCCCCGGCTTGGCGAGGAGCGTCGTGCCCGCTGGAAGATTCGGGCTCGCCTGCTGACTCGCGTTCGCACTCAAGCTGACGGGGAGGGGTCCTGCCCATTGGAGCAAGCCGAGGGTCAGAAGCCACAATCCCATGAGGCCGCTCGCCGCGAGGAGCCAGCGGCGCAGACTGGCCAGGCGGATGAGCCACCAGGGGAAGACCCGCAGCCCAGCGAAGAGGCTTCGGGGGACGGGGGGGATCGGCGTCTCCTTCAGGAGCGTGAGCTTCGTCCCGAGGGTTTCGAGGGCAGCGAGCGTCTCCTGACAGCGCGGGCACTCGCCAAGGTGGGTGCGGACGGCCGTGGCCGTGTCCTCCGGGAGCTCTCCTGCGACCAAGGCGGAGAGCTGGGGTTCAATCCGGCGACAGACGTTGGAATCGGCGCGGCGGATCATCATGTCTCCCATCGGTTCTGATCTTTCTCCTACTTCCTTAGATACGCTCGATGGGATAATATTCCACAGAAATTTTACTGGCGCGATGTTGGTGGCTCATGCGTCGCCTCAAGGGGTCAGCTCAGCTTTGCGTTTGAGCCAGTAGGTGACCCGATCCAGCAACTGCTGCGGATCAAAGGGCTTCGCGAGGTATTCATCCGCGCCCACCTGAAGCCCGAGATGTCGATCCGTCGCCTGCTGGCGGACCGTCAGGATGAGGACCGGCGTCAATCTCAGGCGCTTGTCAAACTTGATCATCCGTGCGACCTGGAAGCCGTTGAGGCGGGGCATCATGACGTCGAGGATGACGAATGCTGGTTGGTGCTTCTGGACGGCGGTAATGGCCTCCTGCCCGTTCCGAGCGGTGATCACGCGGAACCCATTGGCCTCCAGCTTGAGCTTGATGACGTTGAGGATGTCCACATCATCGTCGGCCACGACGATGATCGGTCGCTTGTCGCTCTCAGGGCGCGGAGCTGCCATCTCAAGAAGACGTGCGCGCTTTTAGGAGACTACCCCTGCGCGCCGAGCCTCCTCAGCTCTTTGGCCAGGGCCACTCGGGCTCGATGGAGCCGGGACATGACGGTTCCCTTCGGGACATGCAGGTGGCGGGCGACTTCCTCGTACGAGAGCTCCTCAAATTCTCTGAGGACGAGGATCTGAAACTCGCGCCGAGGCAACGCGGTCAACGCCTGGCGCACGAGCCCGACGGTTTCATCGCTGGCGACCTGCTCTTGTGGAGAGGCCGAAGGGTCCGGGAGCAGCTCTTCCGGACGCGACGCCTCGTCGCCGTTCTCGGTGACCGGTTGGAACAGTTGGGGCTCGCGACGCCTCCGCTCGAGTCGACGGTAGCAGAGGTTCAGCGCGATGCGGTACAGCCAGGTGTAGAAACGGGCCTTGCCCTGGAAGCCGGTGATCTTCCAGAAGGTCCTGACGATCGCGTCCTGGGCGACCTCGGTGGCGTCGTCGTGGTTGCCCAACAGGCGCACCGCCGTAGCGTAGATGCGCTCCCGGTACGGCTCAATGAGGGCGGCGAAGGCTCGACGGTCTCCTCGTTTCGCCCGGGTTAAGAGCCAAGCTTCATCCTTAGGGTTTTTCAGCCTGGCGGAGGACGACGAACGTCGGCTCAACAATGGGTCGGTAGGGATCTCCGCCTCCCTGTAGTAGGTAGTTCGGCAGCAGGAACGTCACGATCTCATAGGCGCCCATTAGGGTCCGGCGGATCCCAAGCGCTACTCCGCGGACAGCCCCGATGGAGACCCCCGCGATGCTGCCCTCCACTTCGGTCGTCCAGAGAACGCTGGCGGGCGCCTCCACCCAGCCGGTGGCGACGTTCACCGATCCGCGCACGAGTTTCCTCAGCGGGCCCCAGGCATACGCCGGCGGCGCCGGCAGGCTCAGGATGAGCCACACCATGACCGCCGTCCATCTCGTCGAGCGTCGTCTCATTCCCGCAACCTCCTTTTGCGCGATATCGTTCG
>JACPSQ010000099.1 GCA_016193195.1 Candidatus Omnitrophota bacterium | reverse complement strand
CCTCAGCACGCAACTGAACTGGGGCGCCTCCTACCTCCTCAACGACGGCTATAAACGGTTCCTCAATCGCCGCGCGTCGGAGCGTCACTACCTGCTGGTCGCCCGGTGCCTGCCCTTCCTGCTCGCGCTTGGGACGTTGGGCGTGGCGTGGTTCAACCAGAGCATCGGCCGCGCTTTCACGCTCATCCTCCATCTCACCGCCGGCGTCGGTCCGGTCTTGCTCCTGCGCTGGTTCTGGTGGCGGATCAACCCGTGGAGCGAGATCGCCGCGATGGGGGCCAGCATCCTGGTCCTGCTCCTGCGCCCGCAGATGTTTCACTGGCTGGGCTGGCCCTCAAGCCCGCTGTTGGAGCTCCTCTTCATGGTGATCGGCACCGCCCTGGTCTGGCTGCCGGTCACCCTGTGGACCCCGCCGGTTGACCGTGGCACGCTCCAGCGGTTCTATGAGCGAATACAGCCGCCAGGATGGTGGCTTGCCCTTGACCGACATGGTCAAGGGCGGGCAGTCGGCATCGCGTCGAGCGGAACGCCCTCATGGAACGCGGCGCTTGCGCAGTGGGTGATCGGGACGTTCGCGCTGTTGGCAACGACGATCGGACCGCTCGAGGTCATGGTGGGGTCTGCGCGGTCCGGGTGGCTCTGGTGCGCGGGTGGCGCGGCGGCCTGGGGTGTGTTACTCGTGAGCCTACGAACGAGTCGAGGAGCGGTGACGCGCCAAGCGCGTCATGAGGATTGAGAGCTCGTAGAGCAAGAGCATCGGGACGGCCAGCAGGAAGAGGCTGATTGCATCCGTGGTCGGCGTCATGAGGGCGGCGATGGTGACCAGCACGAGGATGGCGTAGGGGCGCTGCTGCCGCAGCCATTCCGGCGTGACCACCCCCACCTTGGCGAGAAGGAAGATGGCGACCGGCAGCTCAAAGAGCGCCCCGCACCAGAACACGAGCGCCGTCACGAAGGAGAGGTACCGGTCGGTACGCAAACATCCCCCCCGCGAGGAACTGCGCACCCCCCCACCCGACGAACGCAAGCCCATACGCGCGCTCGCGCCGCGTGAGCCCGGGGCGCACGAACGCCCAGAACTGTGAGAGCATGACCGGCATGGCCAGGAGAAAGCCGGAGAGCACGGCGACCTTCGTGTACGCGATGAGGGGCTCGGTGGGCGTGAAGAACGCAAACGCCGGCACGAGCGGATGGACAGGCTGCTGGAGCCAGTGGAGGATCCGCTCCATCTGCGTTGCGCTGATCCCCGCGGCGATCAGGAACGCCGCGAGGCTGATCCCGAGACGTCGGCGCAGCTCTTCGAGGTGCCCGATGACCGTGAGCCTGGGCTCCTCCCCACGCTGACCATCCCGCGCTTCGACGGGGTGCATGTCGTGCTCGCTCGCGACACGTGGCATGTCAGTGCTCAGGGGGCGGGGCAGACGTGGACCGGAAGATGCAGACGCGGTTCTTGCCCGCGGCCTTGGCCTGGTAGAGGGCCTCATCGGCCCGTCGGATCATCGCGTCAGGGGTTGGATCCTCCGGGGAGAAGACGCCGGCCCCGACGCTGATGGTCACCTGAAGCGCGCGCTCTTCACACGTCACCCTCGCCTGCTCAACGGCATGGCGAATCCGCTCGCCTGCCACGGCGGCCTCCTTGGCGTGAGCGTGGCGGAGGAGCACGAGAAACTCCTCCCCTCCATACCGAGCCGCGACATCGGCGTTGGAGGGGTCCGAGCCGAGTCTCAACCGGGTGGAGGCTTGGATCACCTCAGCGACCTGCTTGAGGACCGCGTCGCCAACCTGATGGCCGTACGTGTCGTTGATCGATTTGAAGTTGTCCACGTCAATCAGCAAGACCGCCAGGGAGGCGCGCGCTTTCCGGGCCTCCTGCATCGCGTCAAGCAGCATGGCCCGGGCATGACGGATGGCGTAGAGGCCGGTGAGGCCGTCGCGGGTCGCAAGGCGAAAGAAGCGAAGCCGCTCCCGATGTTCGATCGCCTGCGAGGCGATGGCGCTGCAGAACAAGAGGGCCCCCATGGCCAGGAGCGGGTGGATCACCGAGACCCAGAGCCCTTGGCTCCGAAAGAGGAGGAAGGCCGCCTGGATCCAGAGGGCCGCGTAGATGAGCCAGGCGATCAGCGACCGCATGCCTCGAAACGGCATCACCAAGAAGAGTGTGAGCACGCCCATGCCGACGACGCAGAGGGCGTTCGTGCGAAATGAGGCCGGAGCGACAAAGCGGTTCGTGAGGATGCTGTTCATGATGTTGGCGTGGATCCCGATCCCGGGGTACAGGGGTTCCATGGGGGTGGCTTTGACATCGACCAACCCCGTCGCGGTCAGGCCAATCAGACAGATCTTGCCCCGGAGCTCTTCCGGAGCGACCGCCGGCTGCCGGCCCTCGCGGGCGGCTTGAAAGCTGCGCAAGACCTCGACGTACGAGTAGTGCGGAAACGTCCCGTACCACTTCCCAGCCCAGTTGATGAGGAGATCGCCAGATCGATCGAGCGGCCAGGGTGGGGCGCTCTTCAGGGTGGGCCAGGGCGTCCCCAGATAATCGCACGCCACCCGGATCGCCAGTTGTGGATGGCCCTCGTCGCGATAGCGCAGGTACGGCGTGATGCGCCGGAGGAGCCCGTCCGTATCCGGCGTCACGTTGACGTGGCCCAAGCCCGTGGCGTGCTGCTCGAATTCCTGGAGCGAATGCACCCACACCTTGCCGCGTTTTTGGAGTTCGAGGTACACCGGCAGATACAGACGGCTGCTTTCTTGAAAGGCCCTCCGGAGCGCCTCGTCGTCCTCAGGGGTGCTCGGTTGGCCAAAGCTAAAATCGAAGACCGCCGCGTACGCCCCCCACTCCTCGAGGCCTTGCGCCATCCGGGCGTACTCCCGCCGTGGCCACGGCCAGCGACCGACGGCCTGGATGCTCTCTTCATCCACGTTGATGCAGACGATGGCGGGATGGGAAGGCAGGAAGGCTCGGCGACGAAAGAACTGGTCAAGGACGAAGTACTCGGACCGCTCAAGGTGCCGCGTGGCCAGGAGGAGGACGAAGCCCCCCATGATCACAAGCCCACACAGAGCGTAAATCAACAGCGCGCGTTTGGGCACGGCGGTATGGGATTGAGGCTTACCAGCAGCCTGAGGGCCGCATGGGTGGCGGAGAAGAAGAAGTGCTCGGTGGTGGTCGTGGCCTCGTTGAGGAAAGACTGCGCGGCTCCCCCGGCTGCCTGCGTCAGGTACCTACTTAGTCAGCGGTTCCCATCGCATCTGAAACAAGCACACCGCTCGTACTTGAAACGAGCACACCGCCACCAAGGGTACCAACCACAAGTGTAGGGGTGGGCGTGAACGGGCCAATCGTACCACTCTCATCCATCATAAACGTGTTGACGCCCGTCACGCCAGGGAATTGTGGGGTGGCGATCATCGTGAACTGCTGGGGTGGTGATCCCACCTGATAGGCGTAG
>JACPSQ010000077.1 GCA_016193195.1 Candidatus Omnitrophota bacterium | reverse complement strand
TCGCCCGTCCAGTACGCGGGGGTCGAGATCGGCAAGGTGCAGGGCGTCAAGATCGTCTACCACGAGCAGGACGTGCCCAAGGTGCAGCTGACCGTGCGGCTGCCCTCCAGCGTGACGGTCCGCGCCGACGACGAAGCCTCCATCAGCACGTTTGGCCTGTTGGGCGAAAAGTACCTGGAGATTACGCCAGGACCCGGGGTGGGCGGTGTCCTCAAACCGGGCGGGCAACTGATCGGCAAGCCGCCTGTGTCAACGGAACACATCATCGAGCGCTCCAACGAGGTCCTCACGGAGCTGAAGCAGACGCTGCAAGGCATCAACAGCCTGGTGGGCGATCCGGAGGCGCGGATCTACCTCAAGGAGGCCATCCAGGAAGCGCGTGACGCCACCCGGAACTGGAAGCTGCTCGGCCAGCGGCTCAACCTGGGCCTCTCCTACGCCGAATCCGGACAAGGAAGCCTCGGGAAGCTCCTGTATGACGACGATCTCTATCAGCGGATGGCTGGGTTCATTGAGGACCTCCGGGCGCATCCCTGGAAGCTGCTCGTCCGCCAAAAGGATGGGCAGCCGGACATAGGCAAGCAGAAGTCAAAGTAGGGTCGCTCTAGGCTCAAGGCTCGAGGCTGGAGGCAAGTGCATTTGCCTAGAGCCTTGAACCTCGAACCTAGAGCGATTTCGTTCATGCCGAAGCTCAGAACGCTCTACGTCTGTCAACAATGCGGCTACCAGTCCATTAAGTGGGCTGGACGCTGCCCGAGCTGCGGGATGTGGAACGCCCTCGTCGAGGAAATTACGGAGCCCCATGCACCCTCCGGCCTCGCATCACTGGAGGACGCGCAGCCAACCCTCCTGACGGCGGTTTCCTTGGAGGATACGGCGCACCTTCAGACGGGGGTGGGCGAGTTTGACCGCGTCCTCGGCGGTGGGATCGTCTCCGGATCCGTCACCCTCGTGGGAGGGGAACCGGGGATTGGGAAATCGACGCTCCTCCTGAGCGTCGCCGGGGCGCTGACTGCGTATGGGCACACGGTGCTGTACGTCAGCGGCGAGGAATCCTTGCATCAGACGAAGCTGCGCGCGACGCGGTTGGGGTTAAGCTCCTCGCTGATCCATCTCCTGGCTCACACGCAGTTGGAGGCTATCATCGGGGCGATCAAACAGCTCAGGCCTCAGGTCGTCATCGTTGATTCCATCCAGGTCATCGAGACAAACGCGCTGAGCTCGGCCCCAGGATCCATCGGGCAGGTGCGAGCGTGCGCCCATGAGCTAGTGCAACTGGTGAAGGGGAGCCGTAGCGCGCTCTTCCTGGTGGGCCACGTGACGAAGGAGGGCTTCCTCGCCGGGCCGAAGGTGCTGGAGCATCTCGTCGATACCGTCCTCTACTTCGAAGGGGAGCCGACGAGCGGATTCCGCGTGCTGCGCTCCACCAAGAACCGCTTCGGGGCCACCTATGAGCTGGGGGTCTTCCACATGACGACGGAGGGGTTGGTGGAGGTCCCGAATCCCTCGGAGCTCTTCTTGAGCGATCCCGCCTCCGGCGGGGTGCCGGGTTGCATGGTCACGGTCAGCCTGGAGGGCAGCCGGCCGCTCCTTGTTGAGGTGCAGGCATTGACCAGCCCCTGCGGGATGGGGTTGCCGCGCCGACGCACGACGGGTATCGATTTTAATCGCCTCTCCATGCTGCTGGCTGTGCTGGAGCGACGCGTGGGCCTGCACCAGCTGACGCAGCAGGACGTGTTCGTGTCCTCGTTGGGGGGTGTGCGGTTGCTGGAGCCGGCCGCTGACCTGGGGATCGGGATCGCGATTGCGTCGAGCCTGAAGGAGCGTCCGACGAATCGCCGGGATGTCGCGATCGGCGAAGTCGGGCTGACCGGTGAAGTCCGTCCGGTCACAAACATCGCTCAGCGCATCCATGAGGCCAAGCGGGTGGGGTTCCAGCGCTGTCTCATCGCCGCGCAGCGGGGAGGGGTGAGCAGCCCTGAGGGGATCGAGGTCATTCCGGTCCATCACGTCAGGGAAGCCGTCGCGCTGGCGCTGGCGTGAAGTGACATTGAGCGCCAGCGCGTGATTACGCAGATTTCAAAGATGATTCCGCGGATTATTTCAGCGAGTGGGAATCGGCGTAATCTGTTTTTATAATCGGCGTCATCCTACCTAATGTTTCGGAGGTAGACGATGGATTTACGGTTTGTGCGGATCGGGTTTTTGATCATCAGCGCGATCCTCGGCTCTCAGCTGGTAGGACAGGCCGTGGGCTGGCCGTTCGCGTTGCGCCTGCTGGTGGGCGCGGCGGCCGGCGCGATCCTCATCCTCATTGAAGCGGTGATCCACCGGATCGGCCGCGTGTCCATTCGGGGATTCTCGGCAGCGGTTTTCGGCCTGCTCTTCGGGTTGATTATGGCGAAGCTCGTGTCGGATGCCATCGCGCTGATCCCGCTTGAGCTGGGGATGGCGGCGACGGTTCGCGTGGCGCTCACCTGGGCCTTCTGCTACCTGGGCATGGTGATGGCGCTGCGCGGCCGTGATGAGTTCAGCGTCATCATCCCCTACG
>JACPSQ010000090.1 GCA_016193195.1 Candidatus Omnitrophota bacterium | reverse complement strand
GGATCGACTCCTCGGCCTCGGCTTCAGTCCCGACGGGGGCCTCGTCCTGGACTACGAGACCAATGCGGATGTCCTGCTCAATCCGGACGGGAGCCTGCGGGCCTATGTCCGGACGATAGGGACTCTGCCTCCGCCCGCCGTCCCGGTGGTCGAGACCGTCACCGTCGAACCGGCCCGCACCGACACCGACCTCGCGCGGCTGCTCGCGGGCAGCGGGATCGATCCGGAGCACCTGGGCTTCCCGCAGCCTGGCCAGTGGCAGCCGGATGGGCGCAGTGTCTTCACCGCGGAGCGCTACTTCTTCGCCCAGCAGGGGGCGCAGCGCGTCGTCGCGGTGTCTGGCCAGGTCACGACCTACCAGCTCGCGGGGACGACGCTCGTACCGATCGGAGTCGGCCCCACCTCGGTCGTCCTCTACCAACCCAATCCCGAGCAGCCGCCCCTCCTGCGCCGCGGGGATCGACTCCTCGGCCTCGGCTTCAGTCCCGACGGCTCCTCGGCCTCGGCTTCAGTCCCGACGGGGGCCTCGTCCTGGACTACGAGACCAATGCGGATGTCCTGCTCAATCCGGACGGGAGCCTGCGGGCCTATGTCCGGACGATCCAGTATCCGCAGCCGCCCGTCCCGATCCAGGAGACCGTTACCGTCGAGCCGACGACAGTGGCCGGCGCCGTTGGGACGCCTGCCGCCTCAGCGACAGTGTCTGCTGCTGAGACGGGTGTCACAACGAACGCGATCGTCCAGCCACATCAGGCGCACGGCGGCCTCATCAAGGCGCAGCAGGCTCCCTCCACTGAACCTGACGTGACCGCCTTGCAGACGACGCCGGCCCTGTTTAACGAAATCGATCCCACGCAAAATCCCAACGTCCAAACGGCCATCCAGGTGCGTCGCCACCCCGACTTCCCCACGGTTCACGAGCTGACCTACGATCTGGCGACGACCGGGCAAGGATTTAGCGGGGAGGTGTTTAGGTTCGTCAACGGGGATCTCTCCGGGCTGCCGGAGCTCACCCTGGAGGATCCTGTCACTGGGCAGCCGATTCACTACGGACAGGCCATCCTGTTTCAGGCCCGCAGCGATATGACCACGAGGTTCCAGCTCGAGGTGTACGATCGGCAAGGGCATCGGGCAGACTTTCGGTTGACGATTCCAGGCACCCCCCCTGTTCCAGGCCAGCGCCTCTTGTGGGTGGATGTGCCGGTGCCGTTCGACCAAATCCTTCGACGCAATCCGGCGTTCCGGCTGGATCAGTTTGACAGGGCCGCGGTCACGTTTATCGCCCCAGGCCGGCCGAACGCGGTCCTCCAGCCCACCGGGACGCTCTGGCTCTTCGGGTTAGGCACTGATCAGCCACCACCGGGCACGGCGTCCGCCCTCGTGGTCCCGGTTGCTGGGGAGCCAGGCGCGCTGAGCCCGCCCGTGACGGTGCTGCAGACCTTGAGCCCGATTCCGTTCCAGCCGCTCAACAGCCCCGCCGGGATCATCCAGGTGCGCCGGCGCGCCGATGTCCCCACGGCCATGGACGTGACGTACGATCTCACGTCGCCGGATGTGGATGCCGTGGGGGCCGCGTTCCCCCTGGCCCCTGGGCCGCAGCGGGATTTCACCCGGTTGCCGCCGGTCACGTTCACGGATCGCTCCGGGCGCGTCCGTACGGAGCCGGCCCTCGTGTTCGCTGTCCTGGTGCCGCCTGGGAGCACCCGGGTCTTCCAGGGAGAGCTGAAAGACGGGCTGGGGAACCCGGCGCCCTTTGCAATTGAGATCCCGGCTGCATTGGTCGGACAGCCGGTCGCGGTCATCGCCCCGCTCGCTCAGATCCGGCAAGCCAGGCCGGGGTTTGCGCTGGACGACGTCCGGGAGGTCGCGCCCACCGTGTTCAAACGTCCTGACCCGCGCGACCTGACCTTGCAACCCGCGGTCACAACCCCCCGCGGCACCGTCTCGGTCTATGGGGTGGGGACGGAGCAGCTTCCCCCCGGGACCTTTCCCGTCATCGTCGGCCCGGATGATGGCGGCACGCCGACCCTGCTGCCGGTGACTGGCGCAAGGAACTTAGGCGAGGGGATGGGGCTGACATTTGCTGATGCGCGCTTTGCCAGGCGTCCCGGCACTCTTCCGCTTCAGCTCAGCTATGATCGGCGACCCAATCAACCCGCTGCCTGGATCTTCCCCTTCGGCACGACGCCGCAGGATCTCAGCCAGCAGCCGTTCGATGTCTTCTATGCCGCCGGGTTGGCCGGACCTGAGGGAAGGGTGCCGTTCTTCACCGTCAAGATCGCGCTGGAGGGGGGCGCAGAACACAGCTTCAGGGTCCAACTGCCCCAGTCCTCTGATCCGCAGTCAGGCAGGATCATCTGGCACACCGTGACGCTCCCATGGGATCGCATCGATCGCTCCAAGGTCGTTGGCGTCACCGCCGACTTCAACGACCCCGACGCGACCAGCGGCCGGTTCCTCTTTGACGGGTTCAACTGGCTGACGCTGCCTGCAGGCACGCGCCAGACGCCGACCACCTTCCAGTTGCGACCACCGGTGCCTGATGCCTCTGATCCGTCGAGACGGCTCGGCTCCATCGTGCAACTGGGCGATGCGCGCCTGACGCCAATGATGAGCCCAACCGGCCAGGTTGCCGTTGAGCTTCACTACACCCGTGCCGGCGGCGTTGAGGGGTTGCTCCTGAAGCTGGGAGAGCTCGATCGCGAGGCGATCGCCGGCAACAACGGCGTCATCAACCTCCCGATCGCCTGCGGCGCCTGCACCCAGGCGACAGCGCCGCTGGTCCAGGTCATCGTCACTGACGAGGCGGGTCAGCAGGCGGTCTTCTACGTTCCGGCGCAACCGGGCGATCCAGCCGACCGCGTGCACCCGTTGGATCTCAAGCAATTCCCGAACCTCAACCGCAGCCGCTTAAAGGAACTGGTGATCCTGCCATTTACCGGTTCAGGCTCGCTCAAGTTGGGCGGCCTCCTGACCGCCAGGGCCCTAGCCGACAACGGGATTCCATTTGCACCCATCCCGGCGCGGATCTTGGATTCCCATCCCACTGGAATCCCCTTGACGTTTGTGAAGGTGCCGGTGACACAGGTCCTCGACCCCTCGTCGGGTCAACTGATCCCCGTGCTAGGCGTCGGGAGCGTTGGGCCACCCGGGACCTCGGTGGTCGAAGGCAACCGCACCCTCTTTTCCCCCTACCGGGCCCTGGAGCTCACCGCGACGATCGGGCCGGGGACCCCGAGAGAGGTGGGGCTCTTCCTTCAGTTCGCCCCGGGTCAAGATTTCTCAACTCCCCGGCCCTTCCCATCCAATCCGACGGACGAATTCATGTTCTCCGTGCTGGATCAGTATGGCCTGTTGCCCGGTCCTCTCACGATTCAGCTCAAAGATCGTGCGGGACGGCAGGCGACGTTTACCGCCTCGCTGGGTGGTCGAAACGATGTGCGAGTCATCGCGCTGCCGCTTCAACAGGTTCGGGACCTCATCGACCTGACGCAACTGGATGTGCTGACGATTCTCCTCCCGCCGAGTCCCAACCGTGTGATCGACTTTGGACCTGCCGCGCTCGGCAAGAGTCCGTTCCTCGTCGGCTTTGGGATCGATAAGGTCCCGGCGCAATCCACCAGCCGTCTCACTCGTACCAGCGCTACCATCCAGCTCGCCGAGCGACAGTATCAGCAGGCCTTGGTTCGAGCCGAGCGGGCAGACAGCCGCGAGGCAAGACGCGAAGCCGACCAGCGCGTGCGCTCCGCCAAGGACCGACTCGACCGGGCACGGCAAGCGCAGGAGCGCGCGATCGGACAGGCCGCCCAACCATCGGTCGCGGAGCCTGTTGACCGCGGGCAGACGCAGACTGAAGTCGCTGAGTCAGTCACCAGCCTTGAGCCAACACTTGCCTCTTCGCTCCAGAACCTGTTAGAAGCGATCAAGGCAGGCCGTGTCACCTACGACGACCGGCCGCTCTTTAGTCCGTCGTGGCGCACGCGAGCCCTGACGATTGAGCACCTCGCCACGCACTCGAGCGCGTGGCTCACCGAGCAGTTGCGCGAGGCCGGCTTCTCCGAAGAGGTCATCGACGCCTTGGGGACGCTCATCGCCCAGACCCAAGCTGCCGGCCCTGTGACCTACGACACCTTGCGTGCCCACCTCGATCACGCAAGCGAGCCGCCCGCGACTGACCGAGGCAAAGCCGAGGGAGGGAGTCCCGGAGGCGTAGCCGTAGGGGCCGCCGCCGCTCGCCCCAGTTCGACTCAACAGCCATCCTCCAGGCGTGCTTGGGTCAAATGGCTCAGCGCCTGGGCGCTCGTTGCAGGGCTCTTAGCGCCAACCTCACCGTGGGCCGCCACCCCCGCTGCCCTCCAGGCGACCAACGAACAGGTGGACGCACGACCAGTGGTTGCGGCAGGACCGCGAGCCGTCACGCCGGAAGGTGGGGTCAGAGGATTGGCCGAGAAACAGGCAGGGATACAAAAGCCGTTGGCAACAGTTGTCGATCAACTCGTCCAACGAGGGTTTACCGAGGAACAGGCGAAGACAATCCTCGAAGAACAGGAGCTACTGATACAACGGACCAGACCCGACCTCTTGCCAGAAGAAATGAGGCGATTGCATGACATTTATCCGCTTACCGCGCTCAACGTACTCCTCCACGGAGCCTCGTTCCTGTATGGGATAGGGCTTTCAGTGTTGCTCATGGCTGCGGGGGTAGCTGGGGGAGTTGGACTTGCGAGGACGAAAAAAAGGATATGGCAATGGGTTTCAACACTAAGTCTTTCGGTTGGGTTTGTGCTATTCGTCGTTCTTCCACTACAGGCCATGAGGTTGCCTGCGATCGGTGCTGGCTTCGCTGATCCCGTCAACGACCAGCTATTCTTTGCACCGGAGTACCCGAACGAAAGTATGATTGTGCATGAAACCGCGCACGTCCTATTTCCAAAGGCCGATCACGAAGTAATTGGAGCGATGGGCTTACTTCGAGCTCAGGAGGTCTTCTTTGATCGGCACGGGGGAACCTTATCCCTCGCAGGAGAGTCTCGGAGGTGGGAATTAGCCAGGCAAGCCTGGGGGTTAGGCGAGCGTACCGGGAACCGGTTAAACGCATGGCGATATCTCCGGTTGCTTGCTGAGGGGAGCACATCAGAAGAAGCTGAGGCGATAATCGTATCAGGCATTCGCAAGTATGCACCGGTCTTGGAGAAACCCACCACACAACCAGCAGCGGCATCAGCCGCCGAGCAGCGCACCGAGGCTCAGCGTGGAGCCTCACTGCCCTCCGGGCTGATGCGAGGGCTGCGCATTGCGGGGCTCACCCTCACCGCCCTGTTGGTATCTGCCCTCCCCGCGATCGGCGGCACGCCGGAGTTCCTCGCGCAGTTGGCGGGACAGGGGACTCCCTGGCTCGCGGCGTCCCTCGACTTCGCTCGGGACGCCGTCCTGAGCGCAGTCGAATGGACGGCGCTGGGTGGGGTGGTGGCCTCGCCGTGGGTCATCGTGCCGGCCGTCGCGCTCGCGGGCTTGGCGGCTCTCGTGTGGACGGCGCGGCACGTGCGCAGCCCGACCCAGGCGCTGCGGAACAGTGCTGTCATCGCTGTGCTCCTAAGCTTTGCCACGTCCCTCCTTCCACAGGGTGTCTTGCCTTCCGCCGCACGGGCGCAACAGCCCACCCCCATCGTCGCCCAGCTTGCCCCAGCCCCAGTTGCCGCGCAGCCAGTGGCCACGCCATCTCGCCCCAGCCCTGAGACGGTTGCAGCCATTCAGAGATCCTTGGCGGGCATCGGCGCGTATCTGACAACTGTTGGGGTTCACGGGCCAACCGGAGCGCCTCAAGATTCCGTCCAAATCAATCCGAAGACCGGCCACATGATCGGCAATCCCGCCAATTACGGCGCTCCCTCAAAAGACGGCGTGTACCTGCCCTTCCTGCTGCACCTGGCCCAGGGCAATCCGCTGTTGAGTCAGGTGAACGTGAGTCGCGAGCAGGCGTTGCGGTTGATGCTCAGAGAGCTCGGCTCGCTCCGGAGGTTCCAGAAAGACTATGAAGGTCGTGAGGTGCATGGCGGCCTCTTCCCGTGGCAGCGGTATGTGGATGACGGATCCCGTCGCCTGACGAAATACGCGGGCCGGCGCATGGTGCCGTCGCTGGATAACGGGCAGTTGACGATGGCCCTGGCGGCGGTGGCCGGAGCGCTCTGGAACGCCGCGCCAGGGACGTTGGAGCGGCAAGTGCGGGACAAGGCGGTTGAACTGCTGGACCACCAGGATTACGGCAAGCTTGTGGATCCCAGAACCGGCCTCTTGTTTGCCGAATGGAGCTTTGACGAGAACCGGGGTCTTGAGAAGCCGGGCCATGCCACCCTCTGGACGGAATGGGCCATTCCGCATCTGTGGGCCCTCTGGACGAAGAAGATCACGACTGCCGCCTGGCTCCAATTTCCGAACCACACGTTTGTGTACAACTCGCCCAAAGGCCCCATCGACATGCCGCAGGGGTATATCTTTTCTGCGCACGAGCTGTGGTACTTACAGTACCTCCATAAGACGCTCATGAAATCCAAGCTTGGGCCTCTCTTCTTAAACTACCTCTACCTCCATGCGCAGCATGCGCGGGACAACAACATGCCGGGATTTGCGGCGACCGAGTACCACCCGAATGGCCAGTACAGCCAAGGCGGCATTGACCTCAACCGGATCGGTCGGGGAGGTCGCATCCTTGACAAGATTAATGAGGAATTCATGGCCACCCCCTACGGGACAGCCTTGTTAGCCCTGATTGACCCCAGCATGGCTGTGTGGGTGGGGTATCTCTTCCAGCAGCCTGGGGTCATTCAACGATATGGGCCGGTGACCTCGTTTACCAGAAAAGAAGGCGCCTCAGCCATGCACACCGCAGACAACACCTTCTCGACGGCGAATGCGCTGGGTGAGTGGTATCTGGTGGCGAATGGGCTGCCTGGCGGGGTGAATGACGGGATCGCGGCGTATCTCAGGCATCGGTACGGGTTAAACGAGGGCGAGTTGGTTCGAGCCTTTGACTTGCACGCTGAGCGCATCCTCCAACGAACCTCCCAGCCCGCGTTTCGCGCGGTCAGGCCGGAGGATATCCCGCCGCCTCCTGACAAGAAGGACTTCTCGGTGGCGCTGCGTGTCGAGAAAAAGATGCCGGCGGAGAGCGTGAGCATTTCGGACCGATTAGAACGGGGCCATTGGCACGGGGAGAACGTCAGCGTTCCGACAGGATACGAACAGTGGATCGTCGAGCCAGGACAAAAATGCGCCATGCGTGGGGGCGAGATCGTCGCGGACTATCGGAGCAGCAGGGACAACCGGTAGGCCTGGCTGGGGACGCTGATCAAGCCATTCCCGGTAGCGGAAGCCAACTTCATTTCATTCTGGGTCCCGACCGATCTGAAAGGTGAATCGTGGGAAATTGAGCTGAAGGCCAGCAAGGTGGAGTGAGCCCGACGGGTGAGGGTCAATACGAACGACCCAGGCGTGGCGGTCAGTCCCGACGGGAAGTGGAAGCGACTCGTGTTGGCTGTGGACCTCAGGGTCGCCAGAGAACAAGGGATCGAGTTGAACTATGTGGCGGTTTCGACGACCCGGCCGAGTGGCCGGTTCCACCTGAAAGACATTCAGCTTCATCAAACAGACCCCGGGACGGGAAGACCGGCACGTCCCGCGGAGCGGGTGATCCCAGCTCCGCCGGTGCGAGAACCGGTCGCCCCGCCGACGCCTGCGCCAACAGCGCCGCCAGGCCGCGAGGCGCCACCCAAGCCCGCAGCCCCAGCCCGAGGCGACCAGGTGCTGATGCCCGATGCCGTGGAGCTGATGAACCGTCGGTGGGCCCAGGAGAATATCCGCAAGCTCGACATCACGGTGGCGCCGGATGGCTGGATCACGCTGGACTACGACCTCAGTGGTCCTTGGTCCGGCACGGTCCTCGGGTTGCCGAGCCCGCTTCCAGCCGGGGGCCAGGTGCGCATGGAGGTGGAAGGGCCCGCCAGACCTACAGGCCTGGAGGTCAAGCTTAACGATGTCGAGGTCTTCCACGTTCGAGCTGGCACCACGACCCTTTCCGTCAACCCCCAGCGCCATCCCGATGGTCTACACTCCGTGACGATCGGCCTGGTCAAGGGCAAGGTCCCGTCGCAGGGGACGATTCGCCTGCGCCTCAGCCTGGCCCCGTCGCGCCGCTCCGAGGTCCCGATGGCGCCTCCGGTCTCCACCGGGGTGGCGACACATCAGGTTGACTCCAAGCGTGTGAGCACGCCCATCGCCGAGGTCATCGAGCGAGAGTTCGGCACACCGAAGCTCTGGGAGCGGGTACGAGGGCTTGCAGCCTCTCGGGTGGCGCGCGCCGCGGGAGTCCTGCTCCTGGTGCCGCTCTTGATGGGTGCGGCGCCGAGCCCGCATGAGGTTGCGCCTGTGATGAGCGCGCTTTCTTCTGTCTTTGGAAATGTGACAGGCAAACACGCGCCGAGGGTGAGAAAGTCGTGGCCCGTGTCCGCTATCCTGGGGGGAACCGCATTGCTCAGCGTGTTGATTGACCAAGCATCTCAACTGTTCATCCTCAACACCGGTTGGGTACCCTACTCGTTTCATCATGTGGCTGTAGTCAACCTCACATCGTTTGGTTGGAAAGCTCCTCTCATGGAGGCACTACGGATAGCGATGGCGTTTGCATTAAGCACGATTGCAGCACGGCGTATTTCTCATCAGGGTTTTCTATTGGGTAGGCCCTTCCGGGATACCTCGGCGCTAATGGCACTTGGCCTCCTGCTGTCGTCAGCTGCAACGCTCAGCAATTGGTTCAGCATATTCAACAGAGGAGGGGGGGCAAATTTTGTGTTTATTCCTGTCGGTGTGTCGGCCGATCTCGGGCTTACGTTAAGCGATCTCTTTGGTTACGTTGGTGATGGGGTGTTCTTCTTTGCGTTCATCAAGATGCTTTGGATTTCCCAAGCTGGACGAAGCATCAGGCGAGTCATCCATCGCTGGTTCTCTGGAGAAAAAGCTCTATTCCTTGGCCTGCTCCTCGGGCTCACCGTGCTGGGCGTCTTGGGTGATCTGACGCTCCCGAAGTTGGGCATCAGCGGCACGCCGGAGTTCCTCGCGAAAATCGCAGAGCAGGGCACCGGCTGGCTCGCGGTGCTAGGTGGGGTGGTGGCCTCGCCGTGGGTCATCGTGCCGGCCGTCGCGCTCGCGGGCTTGGCGGCTCTCGTGTGGACGGCGCGGCACGTGCGCAGTCCGACCTGGCAGAAGGCCCTTATCATCCCCGCGCTGCTGGTGTCCCTGGCGTCGAGCTTCGTGCCCTCCGGCGTCCGCGCGCAGCCAGTGGTGAGAGTCCACGCCGCAGAGGTCGTTGAGACGCAGCTGACCCCGCGCGGTCAGCAAGTGAAGGAGCGCCCAACGCCGTTATCGACGACATTACCCTCCTTGCCGAACGAACCACTTCCACCCATCTCCTTTACCCCGCCTCAGGCGCCAACGGCTCCCCTCGCTGCGCCGCCGTCCACTAAAGGTTTGATTGAACGCTTGAAAGACTGGTGGTATCAGCGGCAGTTGCGGGAGCTAAAAGAATTGACAATGCGGTTGGACCCAGGCGTCCAAACAGCGAATAGCATCAACGACATCCGTCCGTTCCTGCAGCGACATCAGGAACTTCTGCGCCGCATGGGCTATTCACGGGAGCAATTAGCTTCTCGAATGAGACTTGGTGATGTCCAGACTGAACTCTTTGTGAAACATGGCCTCATCGTGCTTGGTGAGCCACTGGCGAGCGACCTGCAATTTATTCGTCAGTTGTTTGAGAACTTGCCAGCGCAAGACAAGGAGGCACATCGGGTGCGTTACCTCATCTTTGGGGCCTTCCCCACGGAGGCTGACATTCCATTCGGTGCTCACATCTTGGAAGGGTTTCCTCATGTGGGCGCCTTTGCGTACACCTATCGACTAGGGGCCGCGTGGGACCGAGATCTTCGCAATCCTGACAAGTGGGTAAACGTCGAATTAGAAAGCCACCGGAACATCCTTGCTGAGCAGGCGTGGTCATGGCTTGTGATTAAGCCAGGAAGGATGCTAACGATCGGCGCCCACGAGATACGACATGACCTCCAACTCCGTGAACCGGCATTTGTCGCCGCGTTACAGGCATTGCACGCTCGAAGTACCGACGCCAAGGATTTCATCGACTATAGGACCAGAGAGAACGTGTTTGAAGAAGATGCTCAGTTATATGGCTACTGGATTAATGGAACGGAAGAGATGCTGCGGATGGTCCAGGCGAAGGACTCGGCTCTCCTTCGGCAAAAGGTCCTCCTGATGGGCTGGCACAAGTTTATTCAAGTCAGCCCTACACAGGATGGTCGGGTAGCGGCCGTGTCTCTTTACAAGAACGGGCAGAAAGTCCGTGAGGTTCGCGTCCTGCTCTCCGGGACTCAAGAGCTGACGTTTAAGCTGCTATGGGACGCTGTCTTTCCAGTGGAGAAACACTCGGAGGCCCCGCAACGCGAAGCCCCACCCCCGCGCCGCTCCGAGGTCCCGATGGCGCCCCCGGTCTCCACCTGGGTGGCGACACATCAGGTTGACTCCAAGCGTGTGAACACGCCCATCGCGGAAGTGATCCAGCGCGAATTCGGCGGCCCGACCCTCCTGGAGCGGGTGCGTGGGGCGCTGCCCTCCACTACGATGTTCTTCCAGATCGTCGGGTCAGTGCTTTACCTGAGCGTTGCTTCAAGTGTCGGCTCGCTCCTGCTTGGCGGTACGCCGGATGTCACAACAGCCGTCCTTGGGTTCCAGGTGCCCTACCTGAGCCAGTGGATCGCGCAGCTCTGGGGCCAGGGAGCCATGGGGCAGGCGGCCCTGGTGGGCTTCCTCTTCCTGCCCCTGGTCGGGCTGGTCGTGTCCCGCCGGCAATTCATCGGGCTGGGGATCGCTGGAGGAACAGCGGCCGGGCTCGGTTGGCTTGACTACAGGCTGTTTGGTCACCGAGTATCCAGAGCCCCGCCAAGTCAGCGGGAAGTGGTCGACTACTTGCGCACTCATGCTGACTTCGACACCACCCGGGTGTTGGTGAACGAATTCGGACGCGGCGTACAAGTCCTGGTCCTCGGAGAAAGTCACGGTGCTGTGGAGCATAAACAGCAGGCCGTCGCGCTGATCAACGCGATGCGTGACAAAGGGCTCACGGACTTCGTCATCGAAGTTGATGAGCAGCACCAAGGGTTCCTTGATGCCTTTGTCCGGATGAGGGGTGCGACATTAGATCAGAAATCACTCGATCGCATAGATGAGAAATTACTCGATAGCTTCTTGTTTGTTGATCTTCCGGTACATCTACCGAAAGCCGCGCGAGAAGCCCATAAGCGGATGTTGAAGGCTGCACGAGCAGCCGGCTTGCAGATGACGGCCTTTGATCCTCGCACGCGTCATGATGGCTTGCCTGGAAGTGGAGACCCTGATGGCTATGTGGTGAACCGGAGAGGTGAGCGGGTGCTGGTGGAGAAGGGCATGGCGAAGCATGTCACCGACATCCTCGCCAAGCGTCCACACGCGAAAGTCCTGGTCTATGCGGGTAACAGGCACGCGGCGGCTGGGGTCGTGGACTACGGTAAGGCGCGGGTTCCCAGCGCAGGGCGGTTCCTGAAGCGGGCGCTCGGAGACAAGGTCAGCCTCGTGGTCCAGGAGACCTACGGGTCTCGTGGGCGCTCGCAAGACCTCATCGCCAGTGCGGCGACTGACAGTGAGCTTGCGGGACGGACGTTTGCGGTTAAGATCACCCCGGACGCACCATTCTATCATCACGGCTTGTACAAGGAGAGACGGGAGGATGTGAGACCGAGCCACACCTACTCAGGTATCGACCTCTATCTTGGTCATTCCCGCGTGTCTACTGAGCGCCGGTCTGGGCTGCCCTTGGCACAGACAGTGATCAAAGGCCTGCTTGGAGCCTTCCTGATCCCGGCGCTGGGCATCACCGGGACCCCGGAGTTCCTCGCGCAGATGACGGGACAGGGGACTCCCTGGCTCGCGGCGTCCCTCGCTCGCGGCGTCCCTCGACTTCGCTCGGGACGCCGTCCTGAGCGCAGTCGAATGGACGGCGCTGGGTGGGTGGGCGACCACGTTGGGGACGACACTCACGGCCGGCCTGTCGGCAATGCCGCTGTGGACGGTGGGACTGATTAGCGGGGTAGCGGGGCTGGTCTACGGGCTGAGCTTGGCTTCGGCGATTTCGAGCCGATGGACGAAACTCTTGAGATCTGTCTTAAGAATGTCCAGGTCCTTCTTGATTGTCGAGCTGTCTGACACCAGCGTTCCCACCTTGATTTCCAGAGTGGTGAGGCGAAGCTCGACCGAGGTAAGTCGTCGCTCCACTTCTGCCGTACGACTCTCCAAGGCCGAGAGGCGATCCTCGATTCGTCCAAGCCGTTCCGTGTTTCTGCCAACCTGGTCAAAGACGCTGTCGAGTCGCTCGCGCACGCCCTTCAGGCCGTCGCCAAAGGAGCGAAATTCGCTGCGAAGCTCTTCCAATAACACGTTCGTGTGGCGAGCTTCCAAGGTGTTCGGCTTCTTAGCTGGCTTGCGTGATTTCTTCATGGGGGCGCCCAGCGTAACACCAGGCCAACCCTCTGTCAAGTGGACAAAAACCCTCGCCATCATCGCGCTGGCGGTGGGGCTGGTGGCCGTCGCTGGCGGGGTGGACAACTTGTGGGCCGCGACCCAGGAAGCGTTGCGGCAGATGCCTGCCGGCCCCGCGACGACGACGCACGCGCTGGCCGGCCTCGCGGCGGGGCTGGGGTCGCTGCCGACGCTGTGGATCGGGCTCGCGGGCTTGGCGGCTCTCGTGTGGACCGCACGGCACGTGCGCAGCCCGACGACGACCTTCCGCAAGGCTGTCGTGATCCCTGCGTTGATGACGTTCGTCACCTCTCTTGTTCCTGCCAGCGTCTTGCCCTCTACCGTCAGGACGCAACTGGCGCGCCAACATCCTGCGGCCGAAGCCCGCGTCGCTCAACTATCGACCCGACCGACTGTCGAGCTCTCGCAGGCCGCGGAGTGGGGCATCTTCCACAAGCCGCAACATCTCCCTGGCGAGGTTGAGGGCGAGGCGCAGCGGGTCTTCGATCAGGAGCTCGACCAGGAAGTCTACCATGTGCGGTACGCCGTCACGCGCCGCTGGACAGGACTCGTCGGTTTCTTCGTCAAGACTGAGGTGAATCCCAAGGACTACCCGATCCTGCTCGTTCGCGCCAAGGCTGGGGCGGAACCGACGCATCCGATCTGGATCCAAATCAAAAGTGGGGGAGAGACCCTGGACAAATTCGAGCTCTCCGATCTCACCACGGCGTGGCGGTCTTGGACCCATCGCCATCGAGCGCGCTGGCTGATTGACGAGGTCGTGGTGATCGTAGCGGACCGCCGCCGTGCAGGCGAGCTGTTCCTCGACCTCAGCTTCGTCAAGGCCTCAGGCGGAGCTTCAGCATCGGCGACCCCACCCGTGCCCCCGCAGGAGCAGTCACGGACCCTAGAACCAGATCAGTCTGCTCCAGTCATTCCTGATGTCAAGGATCTGAAACGCTTTGGCTGGGGGAGCGTACGCTTCGATGCGCAGGTTACCACGGATGGCTGGATCACCCTGGCGTATGAGCTCACTGACGCCTGGGGTGGCACCAAGATTCCGTTGACCCTCAAACCCGGCGTCACGCTGCGCGTGGAGGTGGAGGGGCTCAGGGGCCGTCTGGAGCTTAAGCCCGATGACGATGACCGCATGAAGAAGCGCATCCGCTCGGGGACGACGGAGATCAGTTGGCCGGTCGAGTTGCACAGCCTCACCCTGGGGCTGGTGCGCGGCGAGGTCCCGGCCAAAGGCCAGATTCGCCTGCGCTTCACCCCCCTCCCGCCGCGGCGCTCGGAAGTCCCCATGGGCCCATCCGTGACGAGTGGCACCGCGGCCGTTGTCGGGACAAAGGTCGTGAGCGATGCCCAAGTCAGCGGGCCGGTCGCCGCGCAACCACCAGCGGAAAAGAGCGTCACGCTATCAGGGGACGGGTACCTGCAAGCGTTTGATTTCTCCAGGGTGAATTTCCTGCATGATGAGTTCTATCAATTGGGGATGAGCCTCGACGGGACCTGGGATGTGGTCTCGTATCTGGATGGGGACGGGAAGGCAGTCGTCGGTTCGAAGGCTGGCCGCCCAACGATCGAGACACCCGGACACTGGATTGACCACGGATACTTCGATGTGACAGGTACCACCTTGCGGCGGACTTTCACGGCTCCAGCCAAGGAAGAGGGCAAACGCCTGCTCCTCCATTTTGGCGGCTCCATCTACTACACCTCTGTGAAGCTGAACGGTCAGACAATCAAGACGAGTGAAGGTGAGGAAACGCATGAAGGATACTTCATGCCATTTGAGTATGACATCACTGATCTGGCGAAGTATGGGCAAGAGAATGTGCTTGAAGTGACGGTGCGAAATCCCAACGAACAGGGCGATATCGATCTGACCACGGCGAACGGTGGTACGGGATTCCCGCATTGGGGAGCCAACAAGCGGGATGTGCTCGGCGTCTTAGACTTCCATGACACCAAGCCTGGCGGAGCAGATCATCAGAAGTTCAACGTCGGAGGGCTCTGGCAACCTATTCGAATCCTGACGGTCGATGCACGTGCCAGAATCTCTACCGCTCCGATGATCAACACGACCCTTGTTCCTAAGGCGCAGTTGGAGGCGAGCGACTTTGACCGCCGCGAGGCTCAAGTGAACCTGAGTATCCCGGTTGAGAACGCCACTGTGATGCCCGTGAAGGCCCAGCTTGTCGTTCGGATCAAGCCAGAAAACTTTGCCGGGGATGACCGTGATGCCATTGAGTGGTCTCAAGAAGTCGAGCTTGCGCCTGGTCAGCAAGATATCGATATGGCCGGTGTCATCAAGGACGCGAAGCTCTGGTGGCCATGGCATTTGGGCAAGCCGAACCTCTATCGAGCGGAGATCGAAGTTCGCGTAGGCGATGAGCTGGTCAGCCAGCGGACCATGCGTTTTGGCGTTCGTGAGCTGACCGGTGACATGAGGGGGATGTGGTATCTCAACGGTCGGCTGCTCCGGGTTCTGGGGGATAACGTCATCCCCAGTCTGACGCCGGGGAGCTACACCAGAGAGGACGCCGTCCGAGATGGCAGGCTCATCATCGACGCCAATGTGCAACTCGTCCGGGTGCATGCCCATGTGCCGCATCCGTACTTTTTGGAAATGGCTGACCAGCTCGGGATCCTCGTCTGGCAGGATTTCCCCCAGCAATGGCTCTCGAGGTGGGATGAGGAATATCGAAACGTGGTGCTGCAACAGATCGTTCCGTTTGCGCGTCAGACGGTCAGCCACCCGTCCGTCGTGGTCCTGAACACGCACAATGAGAATAAGTACTTTGATCCTCCGAACGCCCACGGCCTACCTAAATTATCCCGTGGCGTGTGGATGCATGCCAGTGAGCCGGCAGAGCAGCTCGATCGTGACGCCCAGCGTGTGATCACCGAGTTCTACGCCAACCGGTTTTCAACATCCGTCGCGGTCAGGCCCAAAGTCGGGGTCTTCATCCTGGATGAGACCGGCGCCGATTACCACCCCTACTATGGCTACTATTACGGCGAAGGCGTCTATGACTATTGGTGGCTGCCCAACCCAGGCCAGAAGGGTGTCTTCCGGGCCTACAGTACCTTTGATCCGGCTTGGGGATGGCGGGAGGAGGGGCATCCCGATCCGAAGGTGGGCGCCACGCCAACCACCTCGTATGAACGGCTCGCGGGCGGCGGGGGCTTGAACCAATTCGGCCCTGATGAGTTTGGCTTCCAGGGCTTCTCTCGCAGTGCCGTACACCTTGCGATCAGAGACGTGCTAAAAGAGCGCGACCCGAGCTTCAGCGGCGACGAGTCAGACTGGGCAATTGATCGAGCGATCAACGAGATCCCGTGGGGGTATCTCTATGCCCCTGGCGAACTGCCAAAAGCACAGGACCGAACAGAAGCCCAGAAGCTCTTTGTCACGGTCATCGACAAACTCTCCGAGCACAATTTCCACGCCTGGGCCTTCCCGATCTGGATTAAACCGGAGAAGCCGCTGGAGCAGATCACGCTTGATGACGTGATCCGCGAACACCAGAACTACCAGGCCTGGGGCGCTCAGGTGACCGCCGAAATCTATCGTCGGGCAGGCTACGGGCAGCCCCGTTTCCTCCTCTTTTCTTCTGAGGATGACACCCAGCAATTCTATTCCCTGAACTGGGCGGTCCTTGAATCGGATAGGGCGCCGAAGAAGGCCTATGTAGCCGTGAAGCGCGCCTATCAGCGGATCTTGGCCAGCAGCGAGATCCTTTCTCAACGCCTCCTCCCAGGCGAACGCTGGCTGAGTGGCTTGTGGATCAACAACGATACCTACCACGAATTCAACGGCACCTCGATCGTGATTGGGCTGCGTGACAAGGACGGGAAGCTCATCAAACAACAGCGCATTGAGAAGGATCTACCAGCCTTCGAGATTCTGAACCTCAGCCAGCTTGTGCCTGGTGAGTTTTGGACCGTGAGCCACGACACCATGCCTGGCGACTACACGCTCACGCTTGCCGTCTATGATGTTGCCGGTAGGAAACTCTCCGAGAATCGGTACGAGCTCCGCGTGCTCCCCAACGACTTGCTCGCTGGCTTGGAGCCTGAAACACAAGTCAAGGTTGACGCGCTCCTCAAGAGCCGGTTCGAAACGTTGCGGCAGAAGTTCGACAAGGAGCTTCAGATCACGGTTGCGCCTGAGGATGGCTGGGCCGCGTTGATGGCTAAGCTCCAGATAAGTCGCACGGCTCATTGGAAGGAGTGGAAAGCCTATCTGGAAGCCAATCCTGAGCTGCTGTTAGATTTTCCGGAATTCACCGCTCACATCCAAGCGTTGGTTGACGCGAAACTGAAGCTGGATGCCGCAACACAGAGCCTTGAGGCGTCGGTAGGACAGGAGGGGTTTGAAGCCGCAGAAGCGATGACCCTGGCAAAGCAACGGCTGGCTGAGGCGCAGCAGGAATATGATCGCGTCCTGCTTCGAACTCAGCAGACGCTGCAACTACACGAAGACGATCTCACGGTTCTCTTAGGTGAGCGCGGCTGGAGAATTCCCATTCCTCTGCTATACGGCAAAGAAGTCACGACTGACGAATGGTTCAAGACGCTCATCAACGAGCTTTCCCAGATCAAAGGTGCTGAGCAAGCGGTGGATGGCGTTCGTCAGTACTTCAACACCCGGGCAGGCCACTGGTTTGACCGCGAAGTGCGGATGTTAAAAGCGTTACAGAACACCTTGGCGTTCGCTGCGTTGACACGCCTGGATGCGACCACCTTGAACCGTCTGGGGAGACTTGCGGAGGCGGTGGAGCAGGGCCGAGTGACCTACACCTTCCAACCGTTGTTCTCACAGAAGGTCGTCGAGCGCCCCGTGACTTTCAAGCACCTGCTGGAATGGTCTGAAGCTGCTGTTCGGGAGCGCCTCACCGAGGCGGGGTATGGAGATCTCGTGGAGCCGATTCTCCAGTTGGTAACCGTGGTATCCCTCACCGGCTCTGCACCGAGTCATGAGACGTTTGACCAGGTGTTGGCTCAGGTGCGCCCCATGACTCCCGATGGGATGCTGCCCGATCTCCCAGTGCCTACTTCCTCTTGGTCAGAGTGGCTGCAGCGTTTGCTGCCCTCTACGGGAGCGGTGACGAAGGGGCTCCTGGGTGCGCTCCTCCTCGTGTTGATCCCGACGCTGGGCATCGGCGGCACGCCGGAGTTCCTCCAGACCCTGGGACAGGGGACTCCCTGGCTCGCGGCGTCCCTCGACTTCGCTCGGGACGCCGTCCTGAGCGCAGTCGAATGGACGGCGCTGGGTGGGTGGGCGACCACGTTGGGGACGACACTCACGGCCGGCCTGTCGGCAATGCCGCT